>JBDTPG010000005.1:0-48471 GCA_039932815.1 Caldimonas sp. | reverse complement strand
TCGACGAGCTCGCTGTCGGACGCGGTGAAGATGTCGGCGACGTCGCGACGGATGATCGGAAAGGTCAGCTCGCCCAGGTGCAGCGTCTGCGCGCCGTCGGCGATCGTTCGCGGCGTCTCGATGCTGACGATCCTGCCGCTGCGAAACGACTGCTGGCCGTCGTTGCCCGCCTCGGGCTCGACGCCGTAGACCTTGCAGGCCTGCGCCAGCGCCCGTGCCGCCAGCGCCGAGCCCGAGAGCAGGCCGCCGCCGCCGAGGCAGACGAACAGCGCGTCGAGGGGGCCGACCTCCTCGAACAGCTCCTTCGCCGCGGTACCCTGGCCAGCGATGACGTCGGCGTGGTCGTAGGGCGGGATCAGCGTCATGCCGCGCTCGTCGGCCAGCTTCCTGCCGATCGCTTCGCGGTCCTCCTGGTAGCGGTCGTAGGCGACGACGCTGCCGCCGTAGCCCTTGGTCGCCGCCACCTTCGCGGCGGGCGCGTCGTGCGGCATGACGATCACCGCCGGCATGCCGAGCAGCGTCGCCGCGAGCGAGATCGCCTGCGCATGGTTGCCGGACGAGAAGGCGACAACGCCCGCGCGCCGCTGGCGCTCGTCGAACTTCGCCAGCGCGTTGTAGGCGCCGCGAAACTTGAACGCCCCCATGCGCTGGAAGTTCTCGCACTTGAAGAAGACGTGCGCGCCGAGCTCGGCATTTGCGGTCCGGGAGGTGAGGACGGGCGTGCGATGGGCGTGCCCGGCGATGCGCGCCGCAGCGGCGGCGACGTCCTCGTAAGTCGGCAGAGAAGGCGGGGTCATGCCGGCGGCCTCATGGTGCGATTCTCCGTCACGGGGCTCCGCGCCGCCTCGCACGCCGCTCGGCATCGGTGGTGCGGATCGACATGCGCCGCTCAGCAGCCACGCTGGCGCGCCGTCTCGTAGAGGCAGACCGCCGCCGCGGCGGCGACGTTGAGCGACTCGCCGCCGCCGCGCTGAGGAATCGCGAGCATGGCCTGGCAGCGGCCGGCGACGCCAGCGGCGATTCCCTGCCCTTCGTGGCCGAGCACCCAGGCGCACGGCCACGGGAGGGCGAAAGCGTCGACGCGCTGCGCTGCGTGCGGGCTGGTGCCGAACAGGGGGACCCCGAGCGCCTCCAGCGCAGCCTCGTCGGCGCCTTCGACCAGGCGAAGGCCGAAATGCGCGCCCATGCCGGCGCGAACGACCTTCGGCGACCAGAGCGCCGCCGTCCCGACGAGCGCCACCACCTGGGTGAAGCCGAACGACGCGGCACTGCGCAGGATGCTGCCGACGTTGCCGGGATCCTGAAGCCGATCGAGGACGAGCGTGGGCTCGCCGACGCTCACCTGCATGCGCTCGGGCGCTTGAACGAGGAAGGCAATCGGCGCCGGCGAATCCAGCGTGCCGAGGCCACCCATGACGTCGGCGTCGACGAGCGCGACCTCGGCCGCCGCCTCGGCGAGCCGGCGCAGGTGCGGCTTTTCCCAGGCTGCCGTGCTGACGACCGCGTGCAACACCGGCGCCGACGGCTGCGCCAGCCAGGCCGCGCACAGGTGCTCGCCCTCGAGCAGGACGACGCCCAGGCGTCGGTACGAGGTGCCGTCTTCGACCAGCCTGCGCAGCCGCGCGAGCAGCGGATTGCGCCGCGAGGTGATCTGCGTGACCTTGGCCACAGCGGGGCTCAGAACAATCGGTCGAGGACGCTGCGGACCGGCGCGAAGCTGCGCCGGTGGTGCGGGCAGGCGCCGTGCTCGCGCAGGGCGCTCAGGTGCTCGGGTGTCGAATAGCCCTTGTGGCTGTCGAAGCCGTACTGCGGATGCTCCTCGTGCAGCTGCAGGCAGAGGCGATCGCGGTACACCTTGGCGATGATCGAGGCCGCCGAGATCGAGCGAACCTTGGCGTCGCCGCCGACGACGGTGCGCACGGGCATCGTCAGCTGCGGCCGCTGGTTGCCGTCGACGAGGACGATCTGCGGCTGCTGCGCGAGGCCTTCGACGGCGCGGCGCATCGCCAGCAGCGCCGCGCGCAGGATGTTGAGCGTGTCGATCTCGTCGACGCTCGCCCAAGCGACGCTGAAGCAGACCGCGCGCTTCCTGATCTCGCGGTCGAGGCGCTCGCGCTCCTCGGCGGTCAGCAGCTTCGAGTCGTTGAGGCCGCGGATCGTCCGCTTCTCCTCGAGGATCACCGCGGCGGCGACGACCGGGCCGGCGAGCGGCCCGCGGCCGACCTCGTCGACGCCCGCCATCAGGCCGGCGACGTCGACGATGCCGCGCAGCTTGGCGGCGCGCATGAAGGTTCGAGCGTGCATGAGGGTGTCAGGAAGCGAGGACGGCGGCGATGGCGGCGCTGGCGAGCGCGCCGGTGTCGCGCTGCAGCGTGCGATGGATGCCTTCGAAGCGGACGCGCAGCGATTCGGCGGCGCCGGGATCGTCGAGCCATTTGAAGGCGGCGGCCGCGATCCTGGCCGGGGTCGCGTCGTCCTGGAGCAGCTCGGGGACGGCGTGGTCGCGCAGCAGGATGTTCGGCAGCGAGATCCAGGGTTGGTAGTGCATCCGCTTGCCGAGCTGCCAGCTGAGGACGTGCATGACGTAGACGACGACCATCGGCCGCTTGAAGAGCGCCGTCTCGAGCGTCGCCGTGCCGCTGGCGACGAGGGCGACGTCGCACGCCGCAAGGGCGTCGTGGGCCCCGCCGTCGAGCAGCGCGATCGCGGCATCGGGTGCGTATTGCCGACGCAGCGACTCGACCGCGTCGCGCAACCCCGTCACGACCGGGACGACGAAGCGCAGGCCGGGACGCGCCCGGCTCATCTCGGCGGCGGCGCCGAACAGGCGCGGCGCGATGTAGTGGATCTCGGAGCGCCGGCTCCCCGGCAGCAGCGCGACCAGCGTCTCGTCGGCGCCGACGCCCAGCGCGACACGGCTGGCCGCGCGCGGCACCTCGAACGGGATCGCGCTGGCGAGCGGGTGGCCGACGTACACGGCGTTGATGTTGCGCTTCGCGTAGATCTCGGGCTCGAACGGAAAGATGCAAAGGACGAGGTCGGTCGCGCGGCCGATCTTGCCGATCCGGTTGCCGCGCCAGGCCCAGATCGAGGGGCTGACGAAATGGATCGTCTTGACGCCCGCCGCCTTGAGCTTCGTCTCGACGCCGAGGTTGAAGTCGGGCGCGTCGACGCCGATGAAGGCATCGGGCTTGTCGGCGAGCAGGCGCTCGAGCAGGCGGTTCCTGATCTCGAGGATCTCGCGGAAGTGGCCGAGCACCTCGAAGTAGCCGCGCACCGAGAGCTTGTCGTGCGGCCACCAGGCGACGAAGCCGTGCTCGGCCATGCGCGGGCCGCCGATGCCCTCGGCGACGAGCTTGGGCCAGCGCGCGCGCAGGCTGGCGAGCAGCGATCCGGCGAGCAGGTCGCCCGAAGCCTCGCCCGCGACCATCGCGAAGCGCGGAGCATCGGCGTTCATCCGGGGCGGGGGCCGGCTCAGCGGGCAATGCCGCGCCTGGCCGTGGCGAGGAAATCGCCGACCAGGCGCACGTCGGCGGCCGCTTCGGCTGCCGTCGCAGCGAGCGCATCGATCTTCGCGCGCGCGTCCTCGAAGGTCAGGCCGTCGCGGTACAGCAGCCGATGCATCTGCTTGACCGCCGCGATCCGCTCGGCCGAGAAGCCGCGCCGGCGCATGCCTTCGGCGTTGAAGCCGCGCACCGTGAGCGGGTGGCCGTCGACCATCATGAACGGCGGCACGTCCTGCGAGACGTGGCTCTGGAAGCCGATCATCGCGTGCGCGCCGACGCGAACGAACTGGAGCAGGCCGCTCATCGCGCCGACGATGGCCCAGTCGCCGAGATGGACGTGACCCGCCAGGCCCGCGTAGCCGGCGATGATCGTCTGGTTGCCGACGACGCAGTCGTGGGCGATGTGCACGTTGTTCATCAGCCAGTTGTCGTCGCCGACCCGCGTCGTTCCCGCGTCCTGGGCGGTTCCGAGGTTGAAGTTGCAGTACTCGCGGATGGTGTTGCGGTCCCCGATCTCGAGCGTCGTCGGCTCGCCGGCGTACTTCTTGTCCTGCGGCACCGCACCGAGGGAGACGAACTGGAAGATCCGGTTGTCGCGGCCGATCGTGGTCCGGCCCTCGATCACGCAGTGCGGGCCGACCACCGTGCGGGCGCCGATGCGCACGTGCTCGCGGACGATGCTGTAGGCGCCTATTTCGACGTCGCCAGCGAGCTCGGCACCGGCCTCGACGATCGCCGTCGGGTGGATCTTCGCCATTCGCCCTGCGCGCCTTACTCGATCGCGCGCACCGCGCACATCAGGCCGGCCTCGACAGCGGTCTCGCCGTCGACGCTGGCGCGCGCATGGAACTTGAAGATGTTCGATTTCATCCGGTCGAGCGTGACGTCGAGGATCATCTGGTCGCCCGGCTCGACCGGCCGCTTGAATCGCGCCGAATCGATGCCCGCGAAGTAGTACACCGAGTTGTCGTCGGCCTTCGCGCCGGCCGCGTCGAACGACAGCAGCGCGGCGGCCTGGGCGAGCGCCTCGAGCATCATCACGCCGGGCATCACCGGCCGGCGCGGAAAGTGGCCGAGGAAGTACGGCTCGTTGGCGGTGACGTTCTTGAGCGCCTTGATGCGCTTGCCGTGCTCGAGCTCGAGGACGCGGTCGACCATCAGGAAGGGATACCGGTGCGGCAGCCTCTTCAGGATGTCATGGATGTTCATCGTCACGGCGTCTGCTGTCATGGCGTCTTCTTCTCGAGCGCCCGCACGCGCTCGCGCAAGGCGTGGAGGTTGCGCAGGGTGGCGGCGTTCTTCTCCCAGGAAGCATTGTCGTCGAAGGGGAACGAGCCGCTGTAGAAGCCGGCCTTGGCGATCGAGCGCGAGATCTGCGTGGCGCCGCCGACGATGACGTGGTCGGTGATCGTCACGTGGCCGCTGACTCCGGCGCCGCCGCCGAGCATGCAGTGGGCGCCGATCGTCGCGCTGCCGGCGATGCCGACGCAGCCGGCGATCGCCGTGTGCTCGCCGATCTTCACGTTGTGGCCGATCTGCACCAGGTTGTCGATCTTGACGCCGTTGCCGATCACGGTGTCGCCGAGGGCACCGCGATCGATGCAGGTATTGGCGCCGATCTCGACGTCGTCGCCGATGACGACGCGGCCGAGCTGCTCGATCTTCTCCCAGCGGCCGCGGTCCGCAGCGAAACCGAAGCCGTCGGCGCCGAGCACGGCGCCGGGATGGACGAGGCCGCGCGCGCCGATCGACGTGCCGGCCACCAGGGCGACCCGGGGCCCGATCCGCGTCGCGGCGCCGACCCGGCAACCGACGCCGACGACGGCGTGCGCGCCGATGCGCACGTCGTCGTCGACGACCGCGTTCGCCTCGATGACCGCGAAGGCGCCGATCGCGACGCGGGCGCCGACCCGGGCCGACGGGTCGACAATCGCGCTGGCGTGGATCGTGGGCGGTCGCGCAGGGTTGGCGCGCTCCGCCCACCACTGCGTCAGGCGGGCCAGATAGAGGTAGGGATCCTCGGTGACGATGGTCGCGCCGCGTCGGGCCGCGGCGTCACGGAACGCCGGTGCGACGATCACGCAGCCGGCGGTCGAACCGGCCAGCTGTCGGGCGTAGAGCGGGTTGGAAAGGAACGCGATCGCGGTCGGCGTCGCCGTATCGAGGGGCGCGATCGATTCGATGCGCGTGCCGGCGTCGCCGATCAGTTCGCCGCCGAGCCGCTCGATGATGTCGCGAAGCCGGACTTCGCCCATCTCGCTCGGTGCCTTATTTGCCGCCCTGGGCGTTGAGCGCCTTGATCACCTTGTCGGTGATGTCGACCTTGGGGCTCCAGAACACGGCCTCCTGGAGGATCAGGTCGTACTTCTCGGTCTCGAAGATCTGCTTGATGACGCGGTTGGTTCGCTCGACGACGGTCGCGAGCTCCTCGTTCTTGCGCTGGCTCAGGTCTTCCTGGAACTCGCGCCGGCGCCGCTGCAGCTCGCGGTCCTGGTCGACGAGCTCCCTCTGGCGGCGCGTGCGCTCGGCTTCGGCCAGGGTGGGTGAGTCCTTGTCGAGCTTGTCGCCGGCGGTCTTGAGGCGATTGGCGAGATCGTTGAGGTCCTTCTCGCGCTTGGAGAACTCGGCCTCGAGCTTGGCTTGCGCCGCCTTGGCCGGAACGGCGTCGCGCAGGACGCGATCGCTGTTGACGTAGCCGATCTTCAGCTCCTGCGCCGGCGCGGCCGATGCCGCACCCGCGAGCAGCGTCGCCGCGAGCAGCGATTTCAGGGTGAGGCTGTTCATCAAAAGGCGGTCCCGATCTGAAACTGAAGCCGCTGGATTCTATCTTCCGGCTTCTTGCGGATCGGCGCTCCATAACTGAGCTTCAAGGGGCCCACCGGGGAGACCCAGCTGACCCCCAGACCGGCCGACGCGCGCAGGCTGCCGAGGGTGAGCTTCTCGTTCTCGCCCCAGACGTTGCCGGCGTCGGCGTAGACGAACAGGCGCAGCGTCCGGTCGGCGCCGGCGCCCGGCACCGGCAGGTAGAGCTCGTTGTTGAGGTTGAAGCGGCGATTGCCGCCGATGAAGGCGCCGGTCACGTCGACCGGGCCGAGCGAGCCCTGGTCGAAGCCGCGCACCGTGCCCAGGCCGCCGCCGTAGAAGTTCTTGAAGATCGGGTACGGCCGGCCGCCGATGCCCTTGCCGTAACCGATCTCGGCGTTGACGCCGAAGGTGAACGCGCGGGTGATCTGGAAATACTGCTGACCCTGCAGGTTGGCCCGCGCGTACTTGGCATCGCCGAGCGCCGCGTAGTCGAGGTTGACGCGCATGTAGCGGCCGGCGGTCGGCACCAGGGCGCTGTCGCGGTTGTCGCGGGTCCAGCCGATCGTCAGCGGAACCGAGCTGCTCGTCTCGCCGAACTGCTCGCGGTAGAGGAAGTAGCTGTTCGGCAGCGAGTTCGTGCCCTTGATCTCGGTGCGTTCTGCGCCGATGCCGAAGAAGACCGTGTCGTATTCGCTGAACGGAACGCCGAAACGGAGGGCCACGCCGGGCGTGACGAGCTTGTACTCCTCGCCCTGGCTGTTGATCGGCCGGCTGGTCCGGTAGTAGACGTCGATCGCCCGCGAGATGCCGTCGATCGTGAAGTACGGGTCGACGGTGCTCAGCACCAGCGTCCGGTTGTACTTGCTGGTGTTGATCTCGAAGCCGAGGTAGTTGCCCGAGCCGAAGATGTTCTCCTGCTTGATCGAGGCGGTCAGCGAGAGCTTGTCGGCCGAGGAGAAGCCGGCGCCGAGCGAGAGGTTGCCGGTCGGCTTTTCCTTGATCGTGATCGTCAGGTCGACCTGGTCGCTCGAGCCCGGCACCTCGGCGGTGTCGACGCTGACGTCGCTGAAGTAGCCGAGGCGGTCGACGCGGTCGCGCGAGAGCTTGATCTTCCTGCCGTCGTACCAGGACGACTCGAACTGGCGAAACTCGCGCCGCACGACTTCGTCGCGGGTGCGCGTGTTGCCGGCGATGTTGATGCGGCGCACGTAGACGCGGCGCTGCGGCTCGGCGACCAGCGTGACCATGACGCGGCCGTTGGCGCGATCGATCTCGGGCCGCGACTCGACCTTCGCGAACGCGAAGCCGAAGGTGCCGAAGCGGTCGACGAACGCGCGCGTCGTCGCCGCCACCGCCTCGGCTCGGTAGGCGTCGCCGGGCTTGATCGTCACCAGGGTCTTGAAGTCGTCTTCCTTGCCGAGGAAGTCGCCCTCGAGCTTGACGCCCGTCACGGTGTAGGGCTGGCCTTCCTTGACGTTGATCGTGACGGTGATGTCCTGCTTGTCCGGCGAGATCGTCACCTGCGTCGACTCGACCTCCATCTCGAGGTAGCCGCGGTTCTGGTAGTAGGCGCGCAGCGTCTCGAGGTCGGCGTTGAGCTTGGCGCGCGAATAGCGATCGCCCTTCAGGTAGAAGTTCAGCCAGCTGCCGTCGTTGAGCTCGAACAGGCCCTTCAGCGTCCCTTCCGAGAACGCCCGGTTGCCGGCGATCCGGATCTCGCGGATTTTCGCAGGCTCGCCTTCGGTGACCGTGAAGGTGACGTTGACGCGATTCCTCTCCTGCGGCGTCACCGTCGTCACGACCTCGGCGCCATAGAGGCTGCGCGTGAGGTACTGGCGCTTCAGCTCCTGCTCGGCCCGGTCGGCCAGGGCCTTGTCGAACGGCAGGCCCTCGCCGATGCCGAAGTCCTTCAGCGACTTGATGAGGGCGTCCTTCTCGAACTCCTTCATGCCGACGAAATCGATGTTGGCGATGACCGCACGCTCGTCGACGATGACGACGGCGACGCCATTGTCGATATCGATCCGCACGTCCTTGAAGAGACCGGTCGCGAAGAGCGCGCGCAGCGCGGCGGCGCCCTTCTCGTCGGTGTAGGTGTCGCCGATGCGAAACGGCAGCGCCGCGAACACCGTGCCGGCGTCCGAGCGCTGCAGGCCCTCGACGCGGATGTCCTTCAGCACGAAAGGCTCGATCGCGCGGGCCGCGCCCACCTGCAGCGCGACGGCGAGCGCGACGGCCGAGGGAGCGAAGCGGGCGAGGAGCGAACGACTGGCGGGGCGAGAGGACGGACGAGCGTCGGAATGCATGCGATCGGTCATTGGAGACCCAGCAGGCGGGCCATGTCGTTGTAAAGCGCCAGGGACATCATCATGAGCATGATGGCAACCCCGCCACGCTGCAGCCTGTCGAGCCACAACTCGGAGACCTGACGTCCTGTCACGGCCTCGAAAAGATAATACATGAGGTGCCCGCCGTCGAGGACGGGCAGCGGCAGCAGGTTGAGGACGCCGAGGCTGACGCTGACGATGGCCAGAAAGCCGAGGTAGTACGCCAGGCCGAGGCGGACCGACTGGCCGGCGTAGTCGGCGATCGTCACCGGGCCGCTCAGGTTCTTGAGCGACGCCTGGCCGATGATCATCTTGCCGAGCATCTTCACCGTCAGCGCCGACATCTGCCAGGTCTGCGTGAACGCGCTCGTCAGGCCCTCGACGGGGCCGTAGCGCACCGCGGTCATCTCCGGCGGCTGGCCCGGATAGAGCTCGAGCCGCCCCACCCGGCTGCCGGCGTCGATCGCGACCGCGGGCGTGACGACCAGATCCTTGCGGACGCCGGCGCGCTCGATGCGCCAGCGCATCGGCACGGCGACGCCGCTCTTGCCGCTGGCGCGGATCGCTTCCCGCGCCTGCGCCGCATCGCCGATGGCGACGTCGTCGATCGAGACGATGCGGTCGCCGGTCTTGAGGCCCGCGGCCGCGCCCGCGCCGCCCGCCTTGACTTCGCCGAGCACCGGCTCGCTCCAGGCGCTGCCGAGGCCGATGCGCTGCATCGTCTTGGCGTCGACATCGGCCCCCGAAAGCGCCGAGAGCGCGAGGTGGGTGCGCCGCTGGGCGCGGCCGTCGCGGCCGCTGACGAGGAGGTCGATGTCCTCGCCGTGCAGCATCGCCTGGGTGACCTGCCAGCGCAGGTCGGTGAGCGAGCGGACGTCGTGCCAGTCGTTGCCGTCCTGCGACCAGGCGCGGACCCAGTCGCCGGCGTGCATGCCGGCCTTCTCGGCGATGCTCGCCGCCGCCGGCGGGCCGAGCAGCGCCTTCGGCTCGTCGACGCCGATCCAGTGCGCGGTTGCATACAAGGCCACTGCCAGCGCGAGGTTGGCGATCGGCCCGGCGGCGACGATCGCCGCCCGTTGCCACAGCGGCTTGCGATTGAACGCAAGGCCGAGTTGCGCTTGCGGAACATCGCCCTCGCGCTCGTCGAGCATGCGAACGTAGCCGCCGAACGGCAAGGCGCAGACGACGAACTCGGTGCCGTCCGGATCGGGCTGGCGGCGCCACAGGACGCGGCCGAAGCCGACCGAGAAGCGAAGCACCTTGACGCCGCAGGCGACGGCGACGCGATAGTGGCCGTACTCGTGGACGACGATGAGGACGCCGAGCGTCAGGAAGAAGGCGAGGACGGTGACCATCATCGCCGCACCGTCGTCGCCGCGGGCCGGGGGGCGGGTGAGACGATCAAGGTAAAGATCGCGTGCCCGGTAAAGATCTTCATCGCGCGAAGCCTTTCAGGAACTCGCCGGCGCGCTGGCGCGCCTCGTGGTCGAGCGCGAGCAGCGACTCGAGCGAGTCGGCGGCGCCCGGTGCGGGCAGGAGCGATTCGATGGTGCGGCAATTGACGGTGTGAATCCGATCGAACGAAACAGTTCCGGCAAGGAAGGCCGCGACCGCCTCTTCGTTGGCGGCGTTGAGCACCGTCGTCGCTCCCGCCGGCGCGCGCAGCGCATCCCACGCCAGTCCGAGACCCGGATAGAGGCGCCGGTCCGCCGGCTCGAAGGTCAGCGCGGCGAGAGCGCCCCAGTCGAGCGCTTCGGCGCCCGACGCGATGCGGTCGGGATAGCCGAGGCCGTAGGCGATCGGCACGCGCATGTCGGGCGTGCCCATCTGCGCGAGCACCGACTGGTCGCGGCAGACGACCATCGAGTGGATGATGCTCTGCGGATGGATGACGACCTCGATCTGCTCGGGCGCGAGCGCGAACAGGAAATGGGCCTCGATCACTTCGAGCGCCTTGTTCATCATGGTCGCCGAGTCGACCGAGATCTTGCGGCCCATGACCCAGTTCGGATGCGCGCACGCCTGGTCGGGTGTCACCTCCGAGAGCGTCGCCGGGTCGCGGCCGCGGAACGGCCCGCCCGACGCGGTGAGGACGATGCGGGCGACGCGCTCCGGCCACGTCGCGCGATCGAGCGGCAGGCATTGATGGATGGCGGAGTGCTCGCTGTCGATCGGCAGCAAGGTCGCGCCGCCCTCCGCGACCGTTCGCACGAAGAGCGCGCCGCCGACGACGAGCGCCTCCTTGTTGGCGAGCAGCAGTCGCTTGCCGGCGCCGGCGGCGGCCAGGCAGGGCGCAAGCCCGGCGGCACCGACGATCGCCGCCATCACCGTGTCGGCTTCCGGATGCGCGGCGAGCTCGCACAAGGCGCCGGCGCCGCTCATGACCTCGGTCGCGACCTCGGCATTGCGCAGGCGATCGGCGAGCAAGCGCGCTTCGGCCGCGTTGCCGACGGCGGCATAGCGCGGCTGAAAGCGCAGGCACTGCGCGAACAGCGCGTCGAGGCGCCGGTTCGCGGTCAGCGCGAAGACCTCGAAGCGATCCGGGTGGGCGGCGACGACATCGAGCGTCGCCGCACCGACCGAGCCGGTCGCGCCGAGGATGCAGACGCGCTGCACCCTCTCCCGTTTCCCGTCAGCGCGCGCGGCCATCAGAGCATCACCAGCGCCAGGGCGATCGGAAAGACCGGCAGGAGGCCGTCGACGCGATCGAGGATACCGCCGTGGCCGGGCAGGAGAGCGCTGCTGTCCTTGGCGCCGGCACTGCGCTTGACGAGCGACTCGAACAGGTCGCCGACAACGCTCATCGCGACGAGGAAGACGACGATCAGCGCCATCCCCGCGTAGCCGAAGCGATTGGCGGCGATCGAATAGAAGCTCTCGGTGCCGAGCGAACCGGCGGCGTCGATCGCGAGCCAGGCCAAGGCGACGAGAAGGGCGCCGGCCATGCCGCTCCACACCCCTTCCCAGCTCTTGCCCGGGCTGATCGCCACGGCGAGCTTGCGCTTGCCGAGCGCGCGGCCGCCGAAATACGCGAACACGTCGGCGCTCCAGACGAGACAGAACACCGAGAGGATGAAATTGAGGCCGATCGCCTTGGCGTTGGCGAACGCAAGCCACGCGGTCCAGAGTGCGAGCAGGCCGATCGCCCAGCGCAGCGCGCGCGGCAGGCGCGGCCAGCCGGCGACGCCGGCGCGCAGGACCCAGGTGCCGCCGAGGACCCAGGCCGCGAACGCCAGCCACCACGCCAGGCGCGGTGCGCTCGTCGTCCAGCCGGCATAGAACGCGAGCGCGCAAGCGGCAGCGAGGACGGCAGCGAGCGGGATGGCGAGCGAGCCGGCGTCGTTCAGGCGCGCCCATTCCCAGCCGGCGAGCGCCATCGCCGCCATCATCAGCAGCGCGAACGGCCACGGCCTCTCGACGATCAGCGCCGGCAGCAACACGGCCAGCAGCACCAGGGCGGTCAGGATTCGCTGCTTCAGCACGAGAGCCTGCTCAGCTGCCGCTCGCGACGAGCTCGGCGGAGTCGGGGACGGCGCCGAACCGTCGTTCGCGCCGGGCGTACTGGGCCAGTGCGGAGTCGAGCTCCTCGGTGCCGAACTCGGGCCAGAGGCACTCGGTGAAGACCAGCTCGGAGTAGGCCGCCTGCCAGAGCAGGAAGTTGCTGATCCGGACTTCGCCGCCGGTGCGGATGAAGAGATCCGGATCGGGCGCGTAGCTGAGCGCCATGTAGCTGTTGAGCTTGGCCTCGTCGAGGTCCTCGGGGCGCACGCCGGCGATCATCGCCTGCCGGCACGCCTGGACGATGTCCCAGCGGCCGCCGTAGTTGAAGGCGACCGAGAGATGGATCTTGGTGTTGTGGCGCGTGCTGTCCTCGGCGTGTTGCCAGGCCTGGCGCAGTTTGTCGGAGACCTGGGCCCGGTCGCCGACGATGCGGACGCGAACACCGTCGCCGGCGAGCTTGGCGAGGTACTTCGAGACGGCCACGAGCACCAGGCCCATGAGGCCCGAGACTTCCTCGCTCGGCCGCTTCCAGTTCTCGGACGAGAACGCGAACACCGTGAGGTACTCGATGCCGCGCTCCGAGCACGCATGCACCGTTCGGACCAGCGCATCGACGCCCTGCTTGTGGCCGAAGAAGCGCGGCATGTGGCGCTTCTTGGCCCAGCGGCCGTTGCCGTCCATGACGATCGCGACGTGGCGCGGCACGGCCGGCGCCGGAGCGGGACGATCCGCCATCAGACGGCCATGATCTCGGCTTCCTTGGCCGAGATGAGCCGGTCGATCTCGGCGATGGTCCGGTCGGTGAGCTTCTGCAGCTCGTCGAGCGAGCGCCGCTCCTCGTCCTCGGAGATGGTCTTGTCCTTGGCGAGCTTCCTGGCGTGGTCGTTGGCGTCGCGGCGCAGGTTGCGAACGGCGATCTTGGCGTCCTCGCCGGCATGGCGCGCGACCTTGGTGAGCTCGCGGCGGCGCTCTTCCGTCAGGGCCGGCATCGGCACGCGCAGCAGATCGCCCTGCGCCGCCGGATTGAGGCCCAGGTCCGATTCGCGGATCGCCTTCTCGATCTTGGCACCCATGCCCTTTTCCCACGGCTGGACGCTGATCGTTCGCGCGTCGAGCAGGGTCACGTTGGCGACCTGGCTGATCGGCACCGGCGAGCCGTAGTAGTCGACATGGACCTGGTCGAGGATGCCGACGTGGGCGCGACCGGTGCGGATCTTCTGCAGGTCGTTCTTGAGCGATTCGATCGACCGGCCCATCTTCTGCTCGGCCGTCTTCTTGATTTCTGCGATCGTCATGGGATGCAGTCCTTAAACGTGAACGAGCGTGCCCTCGTCTTCCCCTTGCACGACACGCTTGAGCGCGCCCGACTTGAAGATGCTGAACACGCGGATCGGCAGCTTCTGGTCGCGACAGAGGGCGAACGCGGTCGCGTCGAGCACCTGCAGGTTCTTGATGATCGCCTCGTCGAAGCTGATCCGGGCGTAGCGCGTCGCGGTCGGGTCCTTGTTCGGGTCGGCGCTGTAGACGCCGTCGACCTTGGTCGCCTTCAGCACCACCTGCGCGCCGATCTCGGCGCCGCGCAACGCCGCCGCGGTGTCGGTCGTGAAGAACGGGTTGCCGGTGCCGGCCGCGAAGATCACGACCTTGCCTTCCTCGAGGTACTGCAGCGCCTTCGGCCGCACGTAAGGCTCGACGACCTGCTCGATCGCGATCGCCGACATCACGCGCGCGGTGATGCCTTCCTGGCGCATGGTGTCGGCGAGCGCCAGCGCGTTCATCACCGTCGCCAGCATTCCCATGTAGTCGGCAGTCGCACGGTCCATCCCGACCGAGCCGCCGGCAACGCCGCGAAAGATGTTGCCCCCGCCGATCACGATCGCGAGCTCGCAGCCGAGGTGCGTCACTTCCTGCACCTCGCGGACGATGCGGACGATGGTCGCGCGATTGATGCCGTACGCGTCCTCACCCATCAAGGCTTCGCCGGAAAGCTTGAGCAGGATGCGCTTGTACGCGGCCATGCAGTCGACTCCTAGGTGATGGTCTTCGGGCCGGGCTGAAGTCTAGCCGCCGACGGTGAAGACGCGGCCGCCGGTCAGCCCTTGGCGGCAGCGACCTGCGCCGCGACCTCGGCCGCGAAATCGCCGGTCTTCTTCTCGATGCCCTCGCCGACCACGTACAGCGCGAACGAATGGACGCGGGTCGATTTTTCCTTGAGCATCTGCTCGACGGTCTGCTTGTCGTTCTTGACGAAGGCCTGGTTGTGCAGGCTGACTTCCTTCAGGAACTTCGCGACCGAGCCGTCGATCCGCTTGGCGACGATCTCGGGCGACTGCACCGGCTTGCCCTCCGCCTTCGCCTTCTCGGCGTCCTCGGCGGCGCGCAGCGTCGCGACCGAGCGCTCGGCGGCAATCAGCTCCTGGGCGACGTCGGCCGTCGTCAGCGCCTTCGGCTTCATCGCCGCGACGTGCATGGCGACATCCTTGGCGGCGGTCTCGTCCCCCTCGAACTCGACCAGCACGCCGATGCGCGTGCCGTGCAGATAGCTGGCGAGCCTGCCGCCGCCGGCGTAGCGCTTGAAGCGGCGGATCGACATGTTCTCGCCGATCTTGCCGATCAGGCCCTTCCTGACGTCCTCGACCGTCGGCCCGAAGCCGTCCTGGCTGAGCGGCAGCGCCGACAGGGCCGCGACGTCGGCCGGGTTCTTGTCGGCGACCAGCGCCGAGAGGGACTTCGCGAACGCGAGAAAGGAATCGTTCTTGGTGACGAAGTCGGTTTCGCAGTTGACTTCGACGATCGAGCCGGTCGTGCCTTCGACGGTCGCGGCGACGACGCCCTCGGCGGCGATCCGCGATGCCGCCTTGCCGGCCTTGCTGCCGAGCTTGACGCGCAGCAGCTCTTCGGCCTTTTCCATGTCGCCGTCGGCCTCGGTCAGGGCCTTCTTGCACTCCATCATCGGCGCGTCGGTCTTGGCGCGCAGTGCGCCGACCATGCTTGCGGTGATTGCCGCCATCGTCTTGCTCCTTCGGACCGGCCGCGTCGTCGAGGACGAGGCGCCGGTGGATGTCCAGTTGTGAAAAAGGGGCTGAAGCAGCCCCTGGGTCCGCCCGCCGGATCGGCGAGCCGGGGCGGCGATCAGGCCGAGGCTTCGTCGACTTCGACGAATTCGTCGCCGACGGCGGCGCCCTGCACCACCTCGTTGGCGGCGTTGGCCTTGCCTTCGAGGACGGCGTCGGCGACGGCCTTGGCGTACAGCGCGACCGCCTTCGACGAGTCGTCGTTGCCGGGGATCACGTAGTCGATGCCGATCGGCGAGTGGTTCGAGTCGACCACGGCGATGATCGGAATGCCGAGCTTCTGCGCTTCGGCGACCGCGATCTTGTGGAAGCCCACGTCGATCACGAACATCGCATCGGGCAGCGCGTTCATGTCCTGGATGCCGCCGATGTCCTTCTCG
Source organism: Caldimonas sp. (assembly GCA_039932815.1). Taxonomy (GTDB): domain Bacteria; phylum Pseudomonadota; class Gammaproteobacteria; order Burkholderiales; family Burkholderiaceae_C; genus Schlegelella_A. The sequence continues at coordinate 32,878 of JBDTPG010000005.1, read as the reverse complement.
AGCTTGATCATCTCGCGCTGGAACATCAGCGCTTCCTTCTTGATCCGGATCTCGGTGCCGGCCTCGACCTGCGCCTTCATGTCCTTCAGGCGCTTGAGCGAGCCCTTCACGGTCTTGAAGTTGGTCATCATGCCGCCGAGCCAGCGCTGGTCGACGTAGGGCATGCCGCAACGCTTGGCTTCCAGGGCGATCACCTCGCGCGCCTGCCGCTTGGTGCCGATCATCAGGATGGTGCCGCGGCGCGACGCCAGCTGGCGGATGAACTTCATCGCGTCCTCGAAGAGCGGCTGCGTCTTCTCGAGGTTGATGATGTGGATCTTGTTGCGATGGCCGTAGATATACGGGGCCATCTTCGGGTTCCAGAAGCGCGTCTGGTGTCCGAAATGGACGCCGGCTTCCAGCATTTCACGCATCGTGATCGTCATCGAGTTTCCAAAGGTTGGTTCTAGAATCCGGCTCGAATCGCAGGCGTCGGGATCGGCTGACCGATCGACGCCACGACACCATTGAATAGCCGGTTCGCGGATGGAGCGGCTCCCACGGCCGGCTGCACTCGTTTCCCCCATGGAAACCGGTGGCCGAGCTGATCGTCCGCTCGAGGCAAAGCGTCAAATTATAGCATTCGAGATGGCCGACGACCTCACCGAAGCGCGCCGGCAAGTCGTTGCGGGCCGCACCTCGGCCGGGGCCTCGATGGAGCGCTCGATCGCAGCCGCGATGAGGCCCCGCGCGGCGCCGGCCTTCGTGTCGACCTCCTTCCCCGCCGCCCGCGCCGCTGCAGCCGAGGCCGACCGCGCGGTCAGCGCCGGTCGCGACGCCGGTCCCCTGGCCGGTCTGGCGGTCTCGATCAAGGACCTGTTCGACGTCGCGGACGAGGTCACCGCCGCCGGCTCGACCATCCTGCGCGACGCCGCGCCCGCGGCTTGCGACGCTCCCGCCGTTGCCCGCCTGCGCCAGGCCGGCGCCGCGCTGATCGGCCGCACCCACATGTCCGAGTTCGCCTTTTCCGGCGTCGGGTTGAACCCCCACCTGCCTGTCCTCGCCAACCCGGCGACCCTCGCCATCGACGCGACGCTCCGGATTCCGGGGGGCTCGACGTCGGGCGGCGCCGCGTCGGTTGCCACCGGCGCCGCCTGGGCCGCGCTCGGCTCTGACACCGGCGGCTCGATCCGCATTCCCGCCGCGCTCCAGGGCCTCGTCGGCTTCAAGAGCACCGCAAGGCGGGTGCCGATCGACGGCGCCGTGCCTCTGTCGACCACGCTCGACACCGTCGCGGCGATGACGCTCTCGGTTCGCGACGCGGTGGTCGTTCATGAGGTTCTTGCCAACCGCTCGGTGCCACCCAGCGGGCGGCCGCTCGGCGAGTGGCGCTTCGCCGTGCCGCGCCGCGTCTTCCTCGACGGCCTGGACGAAACCGTCGCCGGCGCATTCCAGCGCTGCCTCGCGAAGCTCTCGGCGGCCGGGGCGCGCATCGACGACATCGAGCTCTCACCCGTCGCCGAGCTGGCGTCGATCAACGCCGCCGGCACTTTTCCCGCCGCGGAGAGCTGGGCCTTTCATCGCCGCTGGCTCGCCGGGCGCCAGGAAGAATACGACCCGCGCGTCGCGAGCCGCATTCGCCGCGGCGAGACGATGAGCGCCGCCGACTACCTCGACCTGATCGCGGCGCGACGCGACTGGATCGCACGGATGGAGCGAGCGCTGCAAGGCTTCGACGCCCTGCTCTCGCCGACCGTGCCGATGGTCGCGCCGCCGCTGGCGCCGCTCGTCGCCGACGACGATGCGTTCTTCGCGGCCAACAACCTGCTGCTGCGCAATCCGAGCGCGGTCAATTTCCTCGACGGCTGCGCCCTCAGCCTGCCGTGCCACGAGGCCGGCGAGCTGCCGGTCGGCCTGATGGTGTGGCACTGCGCCATGCACGACGACGCCATCCTCGCCGCTGGCCTCGCGATCGAGGCGTTGCCCGGCGGCTCCGCCATCGAGCGTCAGCGCGACTGACATGCGCGTCGCCGTCATCGGGGCCGGCGTGATCGGCGTGACGACGGCCTACGAGCTCGCTCTCGACGGCCACGAAGTGACCGTATTCGAGCGTCGCGGCACCGTCGCGTCGGGCTGCAGCTTCGCCAACGCCGGCCTGGTCGCACCCGGCTACGTCGCGCCGTGGGCCGCGCCCGGGATGCCGGGAAAAGTCCTGCGCCACCTGTTCGCCGCGCACGCGCCGGTGCGCATCGCCGGCCCCCTCGATGCCGCCGCGCTAGGCTGGGCCTGGCGCTGGTGGCGATCGTGCCGGCCGCAGGTGTACCGCGCCAACCGCGCCCGCATGCACCGTCTCGCCCACTTCAGCCGCGAGCGGCTGCTGCAGCTGACGGCGCGGCTGCACCTCGACTTCGAACGCGCCCAGGGGTTTCTCGTCCTCCTGCGCAGCGCCGCCGACCTGGCCGGCGCGGAAGCCGGCGTGCGCGCGCTGGCCGAGCTCGGCGTCGCGCCGGTCGTGCTCGACGCCGCGGGCTGTCGCGCCATCGAGCCGGGCCTCGATCCGGCGACACCGCTTCATGCCGGGATCTACTCGAAGGACGACGAGGTCGGCAACTGCCGCGAGTTCACCCACCTGCTGCGAAAGGAAGCCGAACGCGTCGGCGCGGTGTTCCGCTTCAACGCCCACGTCGAAAGGATCGGCGCGGGTGCCCAGCCCGTGCTTCGCGTCATGCAGGCCGCGCACGACGTGCGCGACGAGGCGCTGCGCTCGCTCGAGCCGAACGAGTGGCCGACGACGCAACCGCAGGCCGGCGAGACCACCGAGCCGAGCTTCGATGCGGTCGTCGTCTGCGCCGCACTCGAATCGCGCCGGCTGCTGAAGCCGATCGGCATCCACCTGCCGCTCCTCGCAGTGCATGGCTACTCGGTCACGGCGCCGCTCCGCCACGACGACGCCCACCTCCACCTCGAGCCACGCGCGGCGCTGATGGATGAGCGCTACAAGGTCGCGATCAGCCGTCTCGGCCAGCGCGTGCGGGTCGCCGGCAGCGCCGAGATCGGCGGCGATGTCGATCGACAGAACGAGAAGGCGCAGGCGACGCTCGACAAGGTGCTCGACGACTGGTTCCCCGGCGTGACGCGGCGCAGTGCCGCGCAGCGCTGGAAAGGCGCGCGGCCCATGCTTCCGGACGGCCCGCCGATCCTCGGGCCGAGCGGCGCCGAAGGCGTCTGGCTCAACGTCGGCCACGGCGGCAGCGGCTGGGCCCTGGCCGCGGGCTCGGCGCGCCTCGTGGCCGACGCCATCGTCGGGCGCAAGACGCCGATCGAGATCGATGGCCTCGGCATCGAGAGGCTCTCGCGATGAGCGGCATCGAGCACCTCGACAGCTCCGTGTCCCGGATCGCGCTGTTCGCAACGGCGGCGACGCGACAGATCGAAGGCGACGCTCTCGCGGCGGTGCCGCCTTTCACGCTCATGGAACGCGCCGGCGCGGCGGTCGCGCGCCTGGCACTCGCCGTCGCACCGCATGCGACTCGCATCGTCGTCTTCGCCGGGCCCGGCAACAACGGCGGCGACGGCATCGAGGCCGCGACCTGCCTGCTGGCATGGGGCAAGCCGGCGAGCGTGGTCCGCGTCGGCGCCACCGCGACGTTGCCGTCGGACGCGGCACGGGCCCTCGCCCGCGCCGTCGACGCCGGCGTCGAGATCGCGACCTTCGATGCCAGCGAAGCAATGCCGGGCGAGCGCCCCGACCTCGTGATCGACGCCCTGCTCGGCATCGGCGCCTCGCGCCCGCCCGAAGGCGAGCTCGCCGCCGCGATCGCGCGCATCGCCGAGCTCGCGGCGCTCGGCGCGCACGTCCTCGCCGTCGACGTGCCGTCGGGCCTCGACGTCGAGCGCGGCCAGCCGCTCGGCGATGCCTGCGTCGTCGCCGACGACACGCTGACGCTGATCGCGCCGAAGCCCGGTCTGTTCACCGGCAGCGGCCGCGATCGCGCGGGCCGGGTCTGGTGCGCTCGACTCGGCGTCGACGTCGGCACGACGGCCGTCGATGCCTGGCTCGTCGGCACCGCGGATCCATCCTGCGCGCGTGCCGCGCGTCGTCAGTCCTCGCACAAGGGCAGTTTCGGCGACGTCGCCGTCGTCGGCGGCGCGACCGGCATGGCCGGCGCGGCGTGGCTCGCGGCGCGCGCGGCGCACGCAGCCGGCGCGGGCCGGGTGTTCGTCGACCTCCTTCGCGATCCCGGCAGCGCGCACGAGGACCGCCATGAGCTCGATCCGATCCGTCCGGAGCTGATGTTCCGGCGCGGCTGGGCGGAAAGCGCCGCCGCCGTCGTCGCCGCGACGACGGTCGTCTGCGGATGCGGCGGCGGCGATCCGGTGCGGGCGACGTTGCCGCGGTTGATGTCGATCGCGGCGCGAATCGTCCTCGACGCCGACGCCCTCAATGCCATCGCTGCCGATCCTTCCCTGCAGGCCCTCGCGATCGCGCGCGACGGTCGCGGCCACGCGACGATCATGACGCCGCATCCGCTCGAGGCGGCGCGCCTGCTCGGCGCGCCGGCCGCGGCCGTGCAGGCCGATCGCCTCGGTGCAGCGCGCGCGATCGCCGCACGCTACCGATCGGTGGTGGTCCTCAAGGGCTCGGGAACAGTCATCGCCGACCGCGACGGCAGCGCGCGCATCAACGCCACCGGCAACGCCTCGCTCGCCAGCGCAGGCACCGGCGACGTTCTCGCCGGCTGGATCGGCGGCCGCTGGGCGTCCGATGGCGCAAGCGCCTTCGACACCGCGACACGCGCCGTGATCGAGCACGGCGCCGCGGCCGAGCCCGAACACCCCGGGGCGTTGCGTGCCGCCGACCTCGTCGAGCTGTTGTACTGCCGCACTCGCAGCGCCTGAGCGCGCTGCTGCGGGAACAGTGTCGGTCAGGCGTTGGCTTGAATCGCCTTGGCGATCTCGAGCGTGCCCTGCGCGGCGCCGGTCTCCGGAACCGTCTCCTCCATGCGGTCCGAGATCGCATCGAACTGCAGCGCGATCTGCTCGGCGGCATCGCCGTCGTGGCCGACGTGGATGCCTTGCGTCAACGTCACGTGGGCGCGCTCGAAGGAACCGGCGCCGGCGCACAGGATGGCGCGCGTCGGTGCATCCTCGGCGACGAGGGCGAGCAGGCCCGGCGTCACGGCGCCCGCCTCGAGCAGACGCAGCACCGCCTCGGGCATCAGCTTCTCGGTCATTCGAGTCGCCGCCGTCGGTGCCAGGCAATTGACGCGGATGTCGTGCTTCGCGCCTTCGATCGACAGCGTCTGCATCAGGCCGACGAGCGCCATCTTGGCGGCGCCGTAGTTGGACTGGCCGAAATTTCCATAGAGGCCCGATGACGACGTCGTCATCACGATGCGGCCATAGTTCTGCGCCCGCATCGTCTCCCACACCGCCTTGGTGCAATGCACCGCGCCCATCAGGTGCACGTCGACGACGAGGCGGAAGTCGTCGATCTCCATCTTGGCGAAGCTCTTGTCGCGCAGGATGCCGGCATTGTTGACGAGGATGTCGACGCGCCCCCATTCGCCGAGGGCTGCCCGGACCATCGCCTGCACCGCGGCGTAGTCGGTGACCGAGGCGCCGCTGGCGATCGCCTTGCCGCCGGCGGCGCGGATCTCCTCGGCGACCGCGTTCGCCGCGGTCGGCGCCCCGCCGTTGCCGTCGATCGTGCCGCCGAGGTCGTTGACGACCACCGCCGCGCCGCGCGCGGCCAGCGCCAACGCGTGCTGCCGGCCGAGGCCACCGCCGGCGCCGGTCACGATCGCCACTCGTCCGTCGAATCGAATCGTCATGCGTTGCGCTTCCTTGTCTGAGAAAGAGTGGAGGCCGGGCTCAACGACGCGGCGTTCCGCGCGCGCCGGGTCGGCCCGCCGCCGTCTTGCGAACCGCCGCCTTGCCGGCGCGCACCGGCCGCGATGACGCGCCCGAGCGGGCCCGAGCCTTCGCCTTGGCGACCGCCTTGACGACGCGGTCGGCGTCCTTCAGCGCGACTATCTCGCTCGTCGCCGCCTCCGTTCGCTCGATAGCCCGGTCGCGGCGCGTGCGAAGCGCCGCCGTCGCCACTTCCTCGCCCTCGCGGACCATGCGGAAATCGATCTTGCGACCGTCGAGATCGACGCGGCTGACCTGCACCCGAACGCGCGTGCCGACGACGTAGCGCAGTCCCGATCGTTCGCCGCGCAGCTCCTGGCGGATCTCGTCGAAGCGGAAGTATTCGCCGCCGAGCTCCGTGACGTGGACCAGCCCTTCGACGTACAGGCCGTCGAGCTGCACGAACAGGCCGAAGCTCGTCACCGCGCTGACCGCACCGCCGAACTCCTCGCCGAGGTGCTCGCGCATGTAGCGGCACTTGAGCCAGGCCTCGACGTCGCGCGAAGCCTCGTCGGCTCGGCGTTCGTTGGCGCTGCAATGCGAGCCGGCGATCTCCCACGCCTCGAGCTCGCCGCCGGGGGCGAGCGGCGGCAGCACCGGCGTGCCGGCCTTGGCGTTCTTCGCGGTCTTCACCGCCTTCGCGAGGCGCGCCTTCTTCGCGGGATCGCCCTCGGCGCGGGCGCCGATCGCGTAGCGGCGGCTGCCGAGCAGCGCCTTGATGACGCGGTGCACGAGCAGGTCAGGGTAGCGCCGGATCGGACTCGTGAAGTGCGTGTAGGCCTCGTAGGCGAGGCCGAAGTGGCCGATGTTCTTGCTCGTGTAGATCGCCTGCTGCATCGAGCGCAACAACATCTGATGGATCTGCGCCGCGTCGGGCCGCTCCTTGGTCGCTGCGGCGATCGCCTGGTATTCGGCCGGCGTCGGATCGTCGCCGATCGACAGGCCCAGGCCGAGCGCCTTCAGGTAGTTCTGCAGCAGCGTCTTCTTCTCGGGTGTCGGCCCTTCGTGGACGCGGTAGAGCGACGGGTGCTTGGCGCGGGCGATGAAATCGGCTGAGCACACGTTGGCCGCGAGCATCGATTCCTCGATCAGCCGGTGCGCTTCGTTGCGCGTGCGCGGGACGATCTTCTCGATCCGCCCGTTCTCGTCGCAGACGATCTGCGTCTCGGTGGTCTCGAAGTCGATCGCGCCGCGCTTGCTGCGCGCCTTCAGGAGCGCCCGGTAGACGTCGTGCAGGTCGAGCAGGTGCGGCACGAGCGCGGTCCGGCGCCCCGCCTCGGGGCCGCGCGTGTTGGCGAGGATCGCCGCCACCTCGGTGTAGGTGAAGCGCGCCGCGGAGCGAATCACCGCGGGAAAGAATTGATACGCCTGCACATCACCTGCGTCGTCGACGAGCATGTCGCAGACCATCGCCAGGCGCTCGACCTCGGGGTTGAGCGAGCACAGGCCGTTCGAGAGCTTTTCCGGCAGCATCGGGATGACGCGGCGGGGGAAATACACCGAGGTTGCGCGCTCATAGGCGTCGAGGTCGATCGGCTCGCCGGGGCGGACGTAGTGGCTGACGTCGGCGATGGCGACGATCAGGCGCCAGCCGTTGTCGACCTTCGACTTGCCGATCCTGACCGGCTCGCAGTAGACGGCATCGTCGAAGTCGCGCGCGTCCTCGCCGTCGATCGTGACCAGGGCGACGTCGGTGAGGTCGACCCTTTCCTTGCGATCGGCGGCGCCGACGCTGGACGGTAGCGCCGCGGCCTGCGCCAGGGCGGCGTCCGAGAAGATGTGCGGGACCTCGTACTTGCGCACCGCAATCTCGATCTCCATGCCGGGATCGTCGATCTCGCCGAGCACTTCGGTGACCCGGCCGACCGGCTGCGAGTGCATCGACGGCGGCTCCATCAGCTCGATGGCGACGACCTGGCCGGCCTTGGCGTCGGCGATGCCGTTCTTCGGCACGATGATGTCCTGGCCGTAGCGCTTGTCCTCGGGGGCGAGCAGCCAGATGCCGCTTTCGTGCAGCAGGCGGCCGATGATCGGCGCCTTCTTGCGCTCGAGAATCTCGACGACGCGGCCCTCGGGTCGGCCCTTCTTGTCGTAGCGGACGATTCGCGCCTTGACGCGGTCGCGGTGCAGGACGCTTTTCATCTCCTGCGGCGAGAGAAAGAGGTCGGCCTGGTGGTCGTCGCGGACGACGAAGCCGTGGCCGTCGCGATGGCCCTGGACGGTGCCTTCCACCTCGGCGAGAAGCTCGTTGCCGACGGGTGCGGGGGTCTTGGATGTTGTTGCTTTGATGATAAAGTCCGTGGTTGCCTGAGATGCCCAGGTGGCGGAATTGGTAGACGCACTAGTTTCAGGTACTAGCGGGTAACTCCGTGGGGGTTCGAGTCCCTTCCTGGGCACCAATGTTGGAAGGACAGCGGGCCGGCGATGCCGGCCCTTCTCTTTTGTTCTTTCAGATCTGGAACTTTTTCGCAAGTCCCACGGGTCGCAAGTCGTCGTATTCCTCGAACGGCTGATGGATCCACGGGCTCGTGGGCAGCATCTCGACGTAGTAGTCGGGCGTGTACGACGAGACGCCCTTGGTCCAGACGACCGCCGACCTGAGCTCGCTGATCTGCGGCATGCCGCGCAGCCGGTCGACCACCGCGCGCAGCGTGATCCCGGAATCGGCAAGGTCGTCGACGAGGAGGACGCGGCCGGCGAGCTCCCCTCGCGGCAGCGTGATGTACTTGGCCAGGTCGAGCCGGCCCTGGATGGTGCCGGCCTCGGCGCGGTACGAGCTCGTCGCCATGATCGCGAGCGGCTTGTCGAAGACACGCGAGAGCACGTCGCCGGGCCGCATGCCGCCGCGGGCGAGGCAGAGGATCTGGTCGAATTGCCAGCCCGACGCGTCGATCTTGAGCGCCAGGCGCTCGATCAGCATGTGGTATTCGTCCCAGGAGACGTAGAGGTGTTTGCCGTCGTCGGTGAGCATGTCGTCCTCGGCGGTGCGAAGCCTAGAGAGAAAGGGCCATCTGCCGGCGCGCCGAAGCCGGCTCGGCGTCGGGCAGGTAGGGATGGCGCAGCAGGATGGTGTGCTCGCGATCGGGACCGGTCGAGACCATGTCGATCGGCGCGCCGATGAGGCTCTCCACGCGCTCGAGGTAGCGCCGCGCGTTCTGCGGCAGCGCGTCCCAGCGCGTCGCCCCGAAGGTGCTCTCCGGCCAGCCCGGGAACGTCTCGTAGATCGGCACGCAGGCGATGATGTCGTCGGCATCGAGCGGCAGGATGTCGATGCGCTCGCCGCGCAGCTCGTAGCCCACGCAGACCTCGATCTCGGCCAGCCCGTCGAGGACGTCGAGCTTGGTGATGCACAGGCCCGAGATGCCGTTGATGATGATCGAGCGTTTCAGCAGCGCTGCGTCGAGCCAGCCGCAGCGGCGCGCCCGTCCCGTCACCGTGCCGCGTTCCTGGCCGACGGTCGAGAGGTGATGGCCGATCGATCCCGGCACGTCGATCGGCAGCTCGCTCGGGAACGGCCCGCCGCCGACGCGCGTGGTGTACGCCTTGGTGATGCCGAGGATGTAATGCAGCAGGTCGGGGCCCACCCCCGAGCCGGCGGCGGCGTTGCCGGCGACGCAGTTGCTCGAGGTGACGAAGGGATAGGTGCCGTGATCGATGTCGAGCAGCGTGCCCTGCGCGCCCTCGAAGAGGACGTTGGCGCCTTCGCGATGGGCGTTGTAGATCGTGTATCCGACGTCGCCGATCATCGGCCGCAGCTCCTCTACGGCCTGCATCGCCATCTCGAAGATCGGTTCGAAGGCGAGCGGCTTGACGTGGAAGAACCCTTCGAGCGCGAAGTTGTGCAACGCCAGCAGCTCGCGCAGCTTGGCGGCAAAGCGCTCCGGATGCTTCAGGTCCTGGACGCGCAGCGCGCGCCGCGCGACCTTGTCCTCGTAGGCGGGGCCGATGCCCTTGCCGGTCGTGCCGATCTTGCCGGCGCCGCTCGATTCGCGCATCAGCTCGCGCGCCTTGTCGAGCTCGACGTGGAACGGCAGGATCAGCGGGCACGATTCGCTGATCAGCAAGCGCGAGCGGACCTCGATTCCCATCGCCTCGAGCCTGCGCATCTCGCCGAGCAGGTGCTGCGGATCGACGACGACGCCATTGCCGATGTAGCAACGAACCCCGGCGCGCATGATCCCCGAGGGAATCAGCTGCAGCGCCGTCTTGACGCCGCCGATGACGAGCGTGTGTCCGGCGTTGTGGCCGCCCTGGAAGCGCACCACGGCCTGGGCATGGTCGGTGAGCCAGTCGACGACCTTGCCCTTGCCTTCGTCGCCCCATTGGGTGCCGACGACGACGACGTTGCGGCCGGCGCCTGCCGGCGATGTCGTCTTCAAGCTCGCGTTCATGCCGCTCCTGGGGATGAAGGGTTCGAAAAGGCGCTGAAGCGGACGCTTCAGCGCGGGGCGACGGTCCAGCTGCCGCCTGCCTCGACCAGCCTGCGGCCAGCCGACGCCGCGGCGCCGCCGCCGAGCTCGGCGACGACGATCTCGCCGCTCGCGCGCAGATCGCGCATCGCATTTCGCAAGCCGGCGTCCTCACCGGCCGGCGCGTAGATCGGCTCGGCCGGCGCGGGCGGCCGCGACAGCATGGCCAGATCCTTGACGTCGAGGCCGAAGCCGACCGCTGGCCGATTGCGCCCGAAGATCGCACCGACCTCGTCGTAGCGGCCGCCACGCGCGATCGCGTCGCTCGCACCGCGCGCGTAGGCTGCGAAGCGCGCGCCGCTGTAATAGGCGTAGCCGCTCGAATCGGCGAGGTCGAAGCCGACGCGGGCGCGCGGATGACCGCGCCGTGCGCTTTCGGCGAGACGGCGCAGGTCGCCGATCGCAGCGACGATGCCGGCCCGGTCGGGGAGCGCCCGCGCCGCTTCGTCGAGCACGGCGTCGTCGCCGTACAGGCCGATCAGCGCCTCCAGCCCTTGCCGAGCCGGTGCCGGGAAGCCGGCGCTGAGCGAGCGGATCTCGGCGGCGTCCTTGGCCGCCAGCGCGGCATAGACCGCGTCGAGCCGGGCCGCGTCGACCGGCACGCCGGCCAGCACGGCACGCACGATGCGCGCATCGGCGAGATCGACGACGACGTCCTCGATCGCCGCGACGTACAGGCATTCCAGCATCAGGTCGAGGATCTCGAGGTCGGCGGCCAGGCCGTCGTGGCCGTAGATCTCGGCGCCGAACTGCAACGGCTCGCGCGTCGAGCCGGCGCCGCTGGCTCGCGCGTGCAGCACCGGCCCGCAGTAGCAGAGCCGAACGACGCCGCTGCGATTGAGCATGTGCGCATCGATGCGTGCCGCCTGTGGCGTGCTGTCGGCGCGCAGGCCCAGGGTTCGGCCGCTCAGCTGATCGACAAGCTTGAAGGTCTGCAGGTCGAGCGCATGGCCCGTCCCGGAGAGCAGCGATTCGATGTGCTCGAGCATCGGCGGGATGACCAGCTCGAAGCCGAAGCCGGCCGCGGCGTCGAGCAGACCACGGCGCAGGGTTTCGATGTGGCGGGCCCGCGCCGGAAGGACATCGGCGATGTGCTCCGGCAAGAGCCAGGCAGAGGACATGCGAAAACGCCGGGGTATTGAAAAAGGAATTGTACCGGCCGACCGTTCGCAAGGCGGCGCCGGCGACGGGCGGGAGAAGGGCTTCAGGACCAGAACGCCAGCAGCATCGCCGATCCGGCGAGGACGCTGACCAGACCGAGAAAGCGGATCTGGCCGTCGCTCATCTGCAGGGCGCGCTCGAAGATGCGCCGCCACGCGACCGGGCTGATGAACGGCAGCAATCCTTCGGCGACGAGCATCAGGGCGACCGCACTCAGCGCGACGTCCCAGAACGCGACCGACCCCAAACGTCTATTTCCGCGGCGGCGGTGCGGTCCGTGCCGGCGCCGGCGCCGGCGGCGATGCGCCGCCCGGCCCGCGCATCGCCTTGAAGAAATCGCTGCTCGGGTCGAGGATCATGAGGTCGGACTTGTTGCGAAAGCTCGCCCGGTATGCCTCGAGGCTGCGATAGAACTGGGCGAACTGGGGATCGCGGCCGAAAGAGTCGGCGAAGATCGCCGACGCCTTGGCATCGCCCTCCCCCTTGACCTTTTGCGCGTCGCGGTAGGCTTCGGCGACGATCACCTCGCGCTGGCGGTCGGCGTCGGCGCGGATCTTCTCGCCCTCGGCGGCGCCGGTCGCGCGCAGCTGGTTGGCGACCTGCTTTCGCTCCGACGCCATCCGGCTGTAGATCGACTCCGTGATGTTGCCGACGAAGTCGACCCGCTTGATGCGGACGTCGAGGACCTCGATGCCGAATGACTTGGCGTCGTCGGTAAGGCGGCTGCGCACGTCCTGCATCACCTTGTCGCGCGCGCTCGAGAGCACCTCGCCGACGGTGCGCTTGGTCACCTCCTCGTTGAACGCGGCATGGACGATCGGCGACAGGCGCGCCTCGAGGTTCCTCATGTCGGCGCCGTTGTTGCGGATGAACTGGCGCGGGTCGGTGACGCGCCACTTGACCAGCCAGTCGATGACCAGGCTCTTCTTCTCGGCCGTGAAGATCGGCCGCGTCTCGGGGCTGTCGAGGGTCTGGATGCGGCGATCGAGGAAGGCGACGTTCTGGAACGGCGGCGGCAGCTTCCACTTCAGCCCCGGCTCCTGGATCACTTCCTTGATCTGGCCGAACACGTAGACGACCGCGACCTGGCGCTGGTCGACGATGAAGAGCGTCGACGACGCCAGCATCAGCAGGAGCAGCAGACCGCCGACGAAAAGACCGAGACGGTTCATCGCGCGCTCCCGGTCACCGGCTGTCGCGGTCGCGGCCGCGCTGGTTTTCGCGCGAGCGGACGTCGACGCTGTTGCTCGCCGGCGCGGTCTCGGACGCGGTCGGCGCCGCCGCCGCGCCGGTCGCCGGAGCGGCCGGGGCCGCCGCGGCCTGCTGCAGCAGCCTGTCGAGCGGCAGGTTGAGCAGGCTGGAGTTGTTGTGGGCGTCGATCATGACCTTGGTGATGTTCGAGTAGACCTCGCGCATGGTGTCGATGTAGAGGCGTTCGCGCGTCACTTGCGGCGCCTTCTGGTATTCGGTGAGCTGGCGGCCGAAGCGGTCGGCGTCGCCCTCGGCCTGGGAGACGACGCGCGACTTGTAGCCCTCGGCCTCCTGGCGCAAGCGCGCTGCCGTGCCCTGGGCCTTCGGAATCTCGGAGCTGGCGTAGGCCTGACCTTCCTTCTTGAGGCGATCGCCGTCCTGGCCCGCCTTCAGCGTGTCCTCGAACGCAGCCTGCACCTGCTCGGGCGGCTGCACGCTCTGGACATTGACGTTGACGATGAGGACCCCGGTCTTCAGGCGATCGAGCTGGGCCTGGATCGACTTCACCAGGTCGTTGGCGATCGCGTCGCGCTGCTCGTACAGCACCGAGTCGATCTTGCTCTTGCCGACGATCTCGCGCACCGCCGACTCGGCGGCGAGCGTCACCGCGGCCTCGGGGTCGCGGTTCTCGAACAGGAACGCGCGCGCATCCTTCAGGCGGTACTGGACGGTGAATCGAATGTCGACGATGTTCTCGTCCTGCGTGAGCATCGACGAATCGCGCAGGCCGGTCGCCTGCGACACCGAATTGCGGCCGACCTCGGTCGAGCGCAGCTGCGTGACGCTGACGGTCTCATGGGCCTGGAACGGGTACGGGAAGCGCCACTGGAAGCCGGCGTCCACGGTGTGGCTGTAGCGGCCGAACGAGGTGATCACCGCCTGCTGGCCTTCCTGGACGATGAACACGCCGCTGCCGAGCCAGACCAGGACGACGACGCCGCCGATCAGCGCCGCGCCGACGCCGGCGCTCTTGAGGTTGGGCTGGAAGTTGGGGCCGCCACCGGAATCGCCGCCGCCGTTGCCACGCTTGGCGCCGCCGCGACCGCTGAACAGGCCGCTCAGCTTGCGGTTGAAGTCGCGCCAGAGCTCGTCGAGGTCGGGCGGCCCGTCGTTGCGGCCGCCGTTCTCGAGCAGCGTCACGCCGGCGGGTCCCGAGATGACCACGCGCCCGATCGAACGGCGCCATGCGGCGGCGAGCCAGGCACGCCCGGCGACGCCAACGCCGCGCAGGCGAGCCGCGCGGCTCGGAACGTCGGTCGGGTCAGGCAAGGTCATGGGCAGGTCGATCGAGGGGAGGAAGGGCCGAGGCCAAGGTCTCAGGCATGCGAATGATAGGTGCCCGTCCGGGCCGCCTCGTCGCCGTCGCCGACCGAAGCCTCGTCGGGCGCAGCATCCATTTCCGCAGATGCGGCCATGGGCGCCGGATTCAATCCCGCCTCGCCGGACGCGAATCGGGCGATCTGCGCCCGCAGCAGATCGAGCCCCTCGCCGCTCAGCGCGCTGACGAAGACGCGCGGAACGCTCGCGCCGCCGGGCAGCTCGGCCTTGTCGGCGAGGACGCGCGGCCGCCCGGTGTCTTCGATGCGGTCGAGCTTGTTGTAGACGAGGATCTGCGGAACGTCGGCCGCGCCGATCTCGGCGAGGACGCGCTGCACTTCCTGCATATGCGCGTCCAGCTCGGCGCTGGCGCCGTCGACGACGTGAAGCAGCAGGTCGGCGTTCGCCGCTTCCTGCAGGGTCGCCTGGAACGCCTCGATCAGGGTGTGCGGCAGGTCGCGGATGAAGCCCACGGTGTCGGACAGCGCGACGCTGCGCGGCAGCTCCGGCAGGTGCAGCTGACGCGTCGTCGTGTCGAGCGTCGCGAACAGCTGGTCGGCGGCGTACGCCTCGGCGTTGACCAGCGCGTTGAACAAGGTCGACTTGCCGGCGTTGGTATAGCCGACCAGCGAAACGCGAAACGTCTCGTTGCGCTCGCGCGCGCGGCGCTGCGTGCTGCGCTGGCGCTTCACCTTCTCGAGCTGCTTCTTGATCCCCTTGATGCGCTCGCCGATCATGCGCCGGTCGAGCTCGATCTGCGCCTCGCCCGGGCCGCCGCGCGCGCCGATGCCGCCGCGCTGACGCTCCAGGTGACTCCAGCGCCGTACCAATCGCGTCGACAGGTACTTCAGCCGCGCCAGCTCGACTTGAAGCTTGCCTTCGTGGCTTTGCGCGCGCTCACCGAAGATCTCGAGGATCAGCATGGTCCGGTCGGCGACCGCGACGCCGAGGTGGCGTTCGAGATTGCGCTGCTGGGCAGGCGAAAGGGCCTGGTCGAAGATCACCGCCTCGGCCTGGTACAGCTGGACCATCTCCTTCAGCTCGTCGGCCTTGCCGGAGCCGACGAAGAAGGCGGCGTCGGGCGCCTTGCGGCGTGCGACCACGCGCGCAACGGCGACGTCGCCGGCCGATTCGGCCAGCAGCGCCAGCTCGTCGAGCGAAGCATCGAATGCGCTTCCGCGGCCGAAATCGACACCGACGAGGATCGCCCGCGCGGGCGATCCGCCGTCGTTCGCACGGACGGCGCTCACCGCTGTGGCCTGGGGCTGGAACCGCGCGTCAAGAGGGCTCGGACGACGTCGACTCGGGCTGGGTCTGGAAATTCACGGCCCGGCCGGGAACGACGGTCGAGATCGCGTGCTTGTAGACCATCTGCGTCACGGTGTTGCGAAGCAGGACGACATACTGGTCGAACGACTCGATGTGGCCCTGCAGCTTGATCCCGTTGACGAGGTAGATCGAAACCGGAACGTGCTCCTTGCGCAGCAGGTTCAGGAAGGGGTCTTGTAAGAGCTGCCCTTTGTTGCTCACGTTCATGCTCCGTGATGTGTTTTGGAGCGAGAAACCTTAACACAGGGAGTACGAGCAATGGCGCGTAAGGCCATGCATCAGCGGCCCTTCTCGCGGCCGCCGCGTCCGTTTTCCACGAACGGATTCTTGGACGATCGCATCTCGATCCTGAGCGGCGTGCCGGTCAGCTTGAAATGGGCCCGGAAGCGCCCCTCCAGGAAGCGCTTGTAAGCATCGGTCACGTGCTCGAGCGAGTTACCGTGGATGACGATCACCGGCGGCTTCATGCCGCCCTGGTGCGCGTAGCGCAGCTTCGGCCGGAAGGCGCCGGCGCGCTTGGGCGTCTGGTGCAGCACCGCCTCCTGGAGCAGGCGCGTCAGCACCGGCGTCGGCATCTTGCGCGTCGCCGAGGCATGGGCGTCGGCGATCGCCGTCCAGACCGGCCCGAAGCCCTGGCGCTTCTTCGCCGAGATGTTGAGCACGGGCGCGAACTTCAGGAACGGCAGGCGCTGCTCGATCGAGCGCTGCAGCGTTTCCTTCGCGTAGGCGTCGACGGCGTCCCATTTGTTGACGGCGACGACGACGGCACGGCCGCTCTCGAGGATGTAGCCGGCGATGTGCGCGTCCTGGTCGGTGACGCCCTGGGTCGCGTCGAGGAGGAGCAGGACGACGTCGGCCTCGGCGATCGCCTGCAGCGTCTTGACGACGGAGAACTTCTCGACCGCCTCGAACACCTTGCCGCGCCGGCGCAGGCCGGCGGTGTCGATCAGGTCGAAGCGACGCCCGGCGCGCTCGAACGGCACGACGATGGCGTCGCGCGTCGTCCCGGGCTGGTCGAAGGCGACGAGCCGCTCCTCACCGAGCCAGGCATTGATGAGCGTCGATTTGCCGACATTGGGCCGGCCGGCGACGGCGAGCCGGATCGGCGCGTCGGCATCGGCCTGCTCGCTCGAGCGCTCGGCGTCTTCTTCGGGTTCGGCCGGCAGCGGCTGGCCGAGCGCGGCCTCGAGCGCGGCTTCGGCAAGCGAGACGACGCCCTGCCCGTGCGCCGCCGAGACCGGATGCGGCGCGCCGAGGCCTAGCTCGTAGAACTCGCCGAGCAAGGGCGACTCGGGCATGCCCTCGGCCTTGTTGGCGGCGAGGACGACGCGCTTGCCCGCCGTGCGCAGGTAGCGGGCGATGTCGTGGTCGTGCGCCGACGCGCCGGCACGAACGTCGACAACGAAGACCACGGCGTCGGCCTCGGCGACCGCCTGCTCGGCCTGGCGCGCCATCTCCTTGACGATGCCGGTCGGGTTCTCGGGCTCGAAGCCGCCGGTGTCGATGACGATGAACTCGTGGCCGGCGACGGTTGCATCGCCGTAGTGGCGGTCGCGCGTCAAGCCCGCGAAGTCGGCGACGATGGCGTCGCGCGTCTTCGTCAGCCTATTGAATAGCGTCGACTTGCCGACGTTGGGCCGGCCGACGAGGGCGATCACGGGTTTCATCGGCGTGGCCTCGGCGCCGCCACTTCAGGGACTCAGCGCCCGCCGGGCCGCCCCAAGGGCGCTGACGCCCCCACGGGGGGCAGCAAATGCAGAGAGCGTGAGGGCATCTTCAGGCGGGACGAAACGCGAAGACGCCGCCGCCCCGGGTGACGACGACGAGCATGCCGCCGACGCTCACCGGCGGCACCGTGATCGCGCCGCCGTCGGTGGGAACGCGTGCCTGCGATTCGCCCTTCGCGCGCGAGAACCAGTGCAGGGTGCCGTTCGAATCGCCGAAGACGACCGACGCGCCGACCACCGCCGGCGCGCTGACGCCACGGTACATCAGAGCCTCCGAGGTCCAGGCGACGTCGCCGGTGGGGGTGCGCCAGGCGCTCATCCGATCCGACGCGTCGGCGCCGAACAGCAGCTCCGCGTCGCCGGCGATGGCATCCGTGCCGCCGACCGCCTTGGTCCAGGCGACGTTGCCGAGCTGCGCATCGACGCAGCCGACGGCGGCCTGGAACGAGCGCGCGCAGAGCAGGTCGCCACTGCGAACCACCGGGCCGATGAGGTCGGCGAGGCGCTCGACCTCGTTGGCGCCGCGCGGCGAGCCGACCTGGACTTCCCAGCGAATCGTCGACGAGATCGGGTCGACGCCGGCCATGCGCGGCCCCTGGCCGACGACGAGGGTGTTCTTGAATGCGGCGACGACGCCGGTCTGCGACAGCGTCAGCGCGTCGCCCGGGCGCTGCACCTGCCAGAGCTTGATGCCATCGCTGGCGTCGAAGGCCTGCACGGTGCGGTCGACACCGAGCACGAAGATGCGGCCGCCCGCCACCAGCGGCGCCGTGGCGACACGCACGCCGACGACTTTTTTCCACTTCACGCGGCCGGCTTCGAGGGCGACCAGCTCGCCGTCGCGGGTGACGACGGCGGCGGTCGTGCCGTCGCTGCCGACGCCGGCCGAGAGCTTGGCGCCGACGTTGACGCGCCACGCCACACGCCCTGTGTCGGCGTCGAGGGCGAGGACGTCGCCGTCGCCGGCGGCCATCGTCAGCAGGGTGCCGTTGACGGCGACGGTGAGCGGAAACCGGACCGCGCCGATGTTCTGGTTCCACACCGGCCGAACCGTGATCGGCGCGACGATCGGCTCCAGCTCCTTCGGCTTGGGCTTCTCCGCACCGAACATCGAACTGAAGACGGAACAGCCGGAGAGCAGGCCGACGGCGATCATGGCAGCGAGGAGCGATCCCTCGCGCAGCACCCGCGCGCCGGCTGGCAGGAGCGCGATCATTTCGTCGCCTCGACGCCGCTGGCAGCGCTCGCCGCCGGCTGGACGCCGAGCAGGTTCAGCTTGGCCTCGACGATGCGGCGGTAGTCGAGCTTCGGATCCATCGCCGTCCAGGCCTTCAGGTACGCGGCCTGCGCTTCGGCGCTCTTGCCTTGAGTCAGCAGGACGTCGCCGCGCCGGTCGGCGGCGAGGGCGATGAATTCCGGCCCGCCGTCGACGCCGTCGAGCTGCTTGAGCGCCTCTTCGTACTTCTTGGTGTCGAGCAGCAGGCCCGCGAGGCGCAGCCGCGCGATCGAGCGGTACTCGTCCTCGCCCGCCTTGTCGGCGACCCAGGTGAGGCTGGCGATCGACGCGTCGTAGTTCGCCCTCTCGGCGGCGACGCGGGCGGCGATCAGACCGGCCTGTTGGGTGAAGGTCGCGCGCGGATAACGCTCCTTCATGTCGGCGAAGATCCGCGTCGTCCGATCGCTGTCGCCTTCCTGGGCGGCACGGTCGAGCTCGTCGTAGAGCGCGCCGGCCTTGGCGCCCTGGTCGCGCTGGTACAGGTTCCAGCCGTTCCACGCCGCATAGCCGCCGAGCAGCAGGATGAGCACCCAGGTGACGAGGTTGCCGTACTGTTTCCAGAACGCCTTCAGCTGGTCGAGCTGTTCCTGCTCTTCGAGGTCGAGATGAGTGGCCATGTGAAATGCGGAAACGCTCGAAGACGAGCGGGTGCGGGCAAACCGGGGATTATGCGGCGAGGGTCGCGGCCCACGCAGCGACGTCGGCGAGCGGCAGCGACCGTTGGGCCGCAGAGGCGTCGCGCAGTGCCTTCACCGCCACCTCGCCGCGCGCCAGCTCGTCGGCGCCGAAGACGAGCGCGTAGCGCGCGCCGCTGGCGTCGGCCTTCTTGAACTGCGATTTCATGCTGCTCTGGCCGTCGCCGCCGGCGCCGTGCAGTTGAACCGAGACGCCCGTCGCGCGCAGCGACTCGCACGTCGTCATCGCGACGGCCAGCGCCTCGGGCCCGGGAACGATGGCGTACGCATCGAGCGAGGGCGCCGGCATCGCCACGCCGACCGCCTCGAGCAGCAGCAGCATGCGCTCGATGCCCATGCCCCAGCCGACCGCGGGCGTGCGCTTGCCGCCAAGCTGCTCGAACAGGCCGTCGTATCGCCCGCCGCCGCAGACGGTTCCCTGCGCGCCGAGGCGATCGGTGATCCACTCGAAAACGGTCAGGTTGTAGTAGTCGAGGCCGCGCACCAGGCGCGGATTGACGCGGTGGGCGAGCCCGGCCGCGTCGAGCACCCTGCGCACGGCGGCGAAGTGGGCGAGCGATTCGGCGCCGAGAAAATCTATCAGCCGCGGCGCGCCGTCGGCGATCGCCTGCAACGCCGGGTTCTTGCTGTCGAGGACGCGCAGCGGATTGCTGTGCAGGCGCCGGCGCGAATCCTCGTCGAGCGCGTCGGCATGGCGCTCGAGGTAGGCGATCAGCGCGGCGCGATGGGCGTTGCGCTCGTTCGGCTGGCCGAGGCTGTTGATCTCGAGACGGACGTCCGGCCCGATGGCGAGGCCGAGATCCTGCAGCAGGGCGCGACACATCAGGATCTGCTCGGCGTCGACGTCCGGACCGGCGTGGCCGAGCGCCTCGACATCGATCTGGTGGAACTGGCGGTAGCGGCCCTTCTGCGGCCGCTCGTGGCGGAACACGACGACCTCGCTCCACAGGCGGAGCGGCCCGTTGTAGAGCGCGTTGTGCTCGATCATCGCGCGCACGATGCCGGCGGTCGCCTCCGGGCGCAGCGTCAGTCGATCGCCGTTCATCGCGTCCTCGAAGGAATACATCTCCTTCTCGACGATGTCGGTCACCTCGCCGAGGCCGCGAACGAACAGCGCCGTCGGCTCGACGACCGGCGTGCGCACGTTGACGTAGGCATAGCGCCGCATCAGCGCCCGCACCTTGTCCTCGAACCACTCCCAGCGCGCCGATTCCGGCGGCAGGATGTCGTTCATGCCCTTGACGGCGCGCAATGCCTCGCTCATGTCGTCGTTCGCCGCCGCGAGCTCAGCCCGCGACCGTCGCGCCGAATCGCTTCTCGACGTAGCGCTCGACCAGCGCATGGAACTCGGCGACGATGTTTTCGCCGCGCAGCGTCAGCGCCTTCTCGCCGTCGATGAAGACCGGCGCCGCCGGCGCCTCGCCGGTGCCCGGCAGGCTGATGCCGATGTCGGCGTGCTTGCTTTCGCCCGGCCCGTTGACGATGCAGCCCATGACCGCGACCTTCATCTTCTCGACGCCGGGGTAGCGCGTCTTCCAGACCGGCATCTGCGCGCGCAGGTAGTCGTCGATCTGCTTGGCGAGCTCCTGGAACGTCGTGCTCGTCGTCCGGCCGCAGCCGGGACACGCGGTGACGCTCGGGTTGAACGAGCGCAGGCCGAGCGACTGCAGGATCTCGAGCGCGATCACGACTTCCTGCGTGCGCGCCTCGCCCGGCTGCGGCGTCAGCGAGACGCGGATCGTGTCGCCGATGCCTTCCTGCAGCAGCACTGCCAGCGCCGCCGTCGACGCGACCGTGCCCTTGGTGCCCATGCCCGCCTCGGTCAGGCCGAGGTGGAGCGGATAGTCGCAGCGCCGGGCGAGCGCGCGGTAGACGCTGATCAGGTCCTGGACGCCCGACATCTTGCACGACAGGATGATCTGCTCCGGCGCCAGGCCGATCTCCTCGGCTCGGCGCGCCGACTCGAGTGCCGACATGATGATCGCGCGGTACATGATCTGCTGCGGTGCGTGCGGCTCGGCCAGGCGCGCGTTCTCGTCCATCAGCTCGGTGAGAAGCTCCTGGTCGAGGCTGCCCCAGTTGACGCCGATGCGCACCGCCTTGTCGTAGCGAGCCGCCGCCTCGACCATCTGCGCGAACTGGCGATCGTGCTTGTCGCCCTTGCCGACGTTGCCCGGGTTGATGCGGTACTTCGAAAGCGCTTCGGCGCACGCCGGGAAGTCGGTGAGCAGGCGATGGCCGTTGTAGTGGAAGTCGCCGATCAGCGGCACGTCGATGCCCATGCGGTCGAGCTGCTCCCGGATGTAGGGCACCGCGGCCGCCGCTTCCGGCGTGTTGACCGTGATGCGGACCAGCTCCGAGCCGGCGATCGCGAGCTCCTTGACCTGGATCGCGGTGCCCACCGCGTCGACGGTGTCGGTATTGGTCATCGCCTGCACGCGCACCGGCGCGTCGCCGCCGATCGTGACCGCGCGCGCGCCCCAGCGAACGATCGCCTGGCGCGAGCGGCGCGGCGCGGGGGCCGCCGGCGCGATGAATGCGTCGGCCGCGGAAGAAAGGTCGTTGAGCATCGTTCGAATTCCCGCCGGCGCCGCTCGCGGCTACTTCAGCTCGACGCTGGCGACGTTGTCGCGCGACGCCGCGAGCTCCACCGGCCGACCGCGAAAGCTGAGCTCGGTTCCGGCGGCATTGCCGACGCGAACGCGAAACGGCGCCTCGCCATCGATGCCGAGCGCCTCGCCCGGCTGGACCAGCCGCGACAGCAAGGCGCGTCCGCGCGAGTCCGTGACTTCGATCCACGACGGCGCCGAGGTGCGGACCTGGATCGCACCGTCAGGCGCCGCAGTGCTCTCGGCGGGACCTGGCAAGACACCGACGCCAACGACCGCCGAAGCTGTCGGCATGACCGGCAACGGCGTCGCGTCCTGAAGCGGTGGCGCGGCAGACGGCGGCGAAGCCAGCGGCGGCGGAGTCGTCGCCGCACTGCTGCCGACACTGGCCGGCACCGCCGCGGAAGTGCGCCAGCTCACCATGCCCAGCCAGCCGACGGGCAGAAAGTACGTGGCCGCTGCGGCGACGAGGATGAGGGTCGTGATCCAGAACACCCAGCCGAACGCGAAGCTTGCGCCGTCGCGCTGGACGAGCACGCCGGGGCGCTCGCGAAATGGCGCGTTCAGGCCCTCGCCGACCTGTTCGAGACGATGGCCGGCGGGCGGCGGCAGCAGGCGCAGCACGGCGTCGGAGTCCATCTTCAACGCACGGCAGACCGTGAGCGCCAGCGCGCGCGCAAACGTCGCGTCGGGAAGCGCGTCGAAGCGATCGGCCTCGAGCAGCTCGAGCTTCTTCTGCGTCACCTTGATCGACGCCGCCAGCGCGGCGATGTGCAGTCCTTGCCGCTCGCGCGCCTCGCGCAGCAAGCGCCCCGCGCTCGGCGCCGCGACCGGGCCGGCCGCCGCGCTCGCCGCCTCATTCATCGAAGGCGCTCCGCGCGAAGGCCGCCGCCTCGCGTGAATCGGGGAAGCGGTTGCGCAGCTGGGTGCCGAACTCTGCGGCGCCTTGCCGATTGCCGAGCTTGTTCTCGATGCGCGCGGCGAGCCACAGCGTCTGCGCGTTGGCGACCTCGGGCAGGGCGTTGACGCGGCGCACGTAGAAGCGCGCGCGTTCGAACTCGCCGCGCCGGTACAGCACCTCGGAGAGGTTGGTCGCCGTGAACGGGCTCGACGGGTCGAGCTCGTAGGCTCGCGCCAACGACGCCTCGGCCTCGGGGAGCTTGCCGGCGTGCGCCTGGCACACCCCCTGCGCGAGCAGCGTGCGCGCCGTGCCGCGATATTGCGGGACGGCAAGCGCCTGGATGAACATCGCGTTCGACTCGCCGTAGCGCTGCTGCTGGCACAGGAACCAGCCGTAGTTGTGCATGCTGTCGGCGTCGCGCGCGTTCAGCTGCATCGCCCGCTTGAAGCTCTCCTCCGCCAACGCGGTGTCGCCCAGGTTGGCATAGATCAGGCCGCGCAGGTTGAAGGCATCGCCGTAGAGCGGGTCGGCGGCGATCGCCAGCTTGACCTGGTCGAGCGCGGTCGTGATCTGGCCGCGCCCGAAATACGCCGAGGCGAGCTCCATCCGCGCCCGCGCCCGCTTCTGCGGCTCGGGCTCGTCGGAAGCGGTGATGCGGTCGCGCGATTCGTTGGCGGGTACCACGCGGGTCGGCACCTCGCAGGCAGCGAGCAGCGTCGCCACGCCAACGACGAGGAGGACGGCGCGCAGGCGCGCAGGCGTCTTCATGGTCGGCGTCCCGGAGAGACGTCCTGCGCCGCGTGGCGGCGCGACACCGGCGCGGCGATGCGCACCGGCGCCGCGCGTTCACGCCGCTCGGCGACGCGCGTCCGGTCCTGCACTTCGCCGGCGAGCTGCCCGCACGCCGCGGCGATGTCGTCGCCGCGCGTCTTGCGGACGGTGGTGACGATGCCGCCGTCTTGCAGGACGGCGGCGAAGGCGGCGACCCGCATTGCCGGAGAGCGCTTCAGCCCGGAAGCGGCGAACGGATTGAACGGGATCAGGTTGACCTTGCACGACAGGCCGGGCCGCTCGGCGCTGCCGTCGCCGCGCAGCAGCGCAAGCAACGCCTCCGCCTGCGCCGGCGAATCGTTGACGCCTTCCAGCATGCAGTACTCGATGGTGATGAAGTCGCGTGGGGCGCGCTCGAGATAGCGCCGTGCCGAAGCGAGCAGCTCGGCGATCGGGTACTTGCGATTGAGCGGAACCAGCTCGTCGCGCAAGGCATCGCCCGGCGCGTGCAGCGAGATCGCGAGCGCGACCGGGCAGTCGTCGCGCAGTCGATCGATCATCGGCACCACGCCCGAGGTCGATACCGTGACGCGGCGGCGGGACACGCCATAGCCGTGGTCGTCGAGCATCGTCCGCAACGCCGGCACGAGCGCCGCGTAGTTCTGCAACGGCTCGCCCATCCCCATCATGACGACGTTGGTGATCGCCCGTTCACCCTCGCGCAAGCCGAGGCGGCGGCGCAGTTCGAATTCGGCGTGCCAGAGCTGGGCGACGATCTCGGCGGTCGTGAGGTTGCGGCTGAAGCCCTGGTGGCCGGTGGCGCAGAAGCGGCAATTGACGGCGCAGCCGGCCTGCGACGAGATGCACAGCGTGCCTCGCCCGGTCTCGGGGATGAAGACGGTCTCGACGGCATCGCCGGCGCCGACGTCGAACAGCCACTTGACCGTGCCGTCCTGCGCCACCTGCTCGCTCGCGATCGGCAGCGGAACGATCTCGGCCGAGGCGATCAGCTTGTCGCGGAAAGTCTTGGCCAGATTCGACATCGCCGCGAAGTCGCGCTCGCCGCGCTGGTGGATCCAGCGGAACAGCTGGGTCGCGCGAAACGCCTGCTCGCCCTGTTGCTCGCACCAGTCGCCGAGCGCGCTGCGGTCGAACTGGAGGAGGTTGACCATCCGGAGCTCGCGCAGTCAGCGACTGTGCAGGTTCATGCCGGCGAAGAAGAACGCGATCTCGACCGCGGCGGTCTCGGCCGCATCGGAGCCGTGCACGGCGTTGGCGTCGATGCTGGCCGCGAAGTCGGCGCGGATGGTGCCGCGGTCGGCCTTCTTCGGATCGGTCGCGCCCATCAGTTCGCGGTTCCTGGCGATCGCACCCTCGCCTTCGAGGACCTGGATCATCACCGGCCCGGAGATCATGAACGAGACCAGGTCGCCGAAGAACGGGCGCGCGCGATGAACCGCGTAGAACGCCTCGGCCTCGGCGCGCGACAGCTGCGCCATCCTGGCGGCGATGACCTTCAGCCCTGCTTCCTCGAAGCGCGCGTAGATCTGGCCGATCACGTTCTTGGCGACCGCGTCGGGCTTGATGATCGAGAGGGTTCGTTCCAGCGCCATAGCCTGTACTCCGGGGTCCTTGGGCAAAGCCTTCGATTGTAGAGGGCCAGGCCCCGGGAGCGAACCGTCAGCGGCCGCGCCGGCCGCCGCCGTAGCCGCCACCACCACCGCCGCCACCACCGTAGCCGCCCCCTCCTCCACTGCCGCCGCCACCGCCGCCCCCGTAGCCGCCGCCACCCCCGCCGCCACGACCGCGGTTCTTGCGGTGGAAGGCGTCGGCGCCGATGTAGCCCACCGAAGTCTGCAGCGGGTCGGGCTCCTTCGGATCGCGCTTGGGCCCGGTCGGCGCCCGCGGCGCGCTGCCGCCCGCGCCGAAGCCGCTGTTCGGGCCGATGCGACGGCCCTGGACGAAGCGGTGGTCGAAGGTCTGCTGCAGCGGGTTCGGGATGCGGCTCGGATCGAAATCGTCGTCCTCGTCGCGATCCTCGCCGCCGTTGGGTGCGCGCTCCTGCGCGGGCGGTGCATCGAATCTCGCCTCGTCGGGGCGACGCGCCTGAGGCGGACGCTGCCGGTCGTTCGGTCCACGGTCGTTGGCTCCGCGGTCGGTCGGTGCGCGATCGTTCTGCGGCCGATCGTTCTGCGGCCGGCCGTTGCGCGGGCCGCGATCGTCGCGCCGCTTGGCCCCTCCGTCGCCGCGCTCCTCGCCTCTTTCCGGCGTAGCGTTGTTGCCGCTGGCCAGGCGCCGGATCGCGCGCACGTCGTTCTCGTCGAGATCGACCCAGACGCCGCGCTTGAGCCCGTGCGGCAGGACCACCGTGCCGTAGCGGATCCGGATCAGGCGGCTGACCGTCAGCCCGACCGCGTCGAAGAGCCGGCGCACCTCGCGATTGCGGCCTTCGGTGATGACGACGCGATACCACTCGTTGAGTCCCTCGCCGCCGCCGTTGGCGATCGACTTGAACGCGGCGCGCTGGCCGTCGATCTCGACGCCTTCGAGCAGCTTGGCACGCGCAGCGTCGTCGAGGTGACCCATTACCCGGACCGCGTACTCGCGCTCGACGCCGAAGCGGGGATGCATCAGCTGATTGGCCAGACCGCCCGAGGTCGTGAAGAGCAGCAGGCCTTCGGTGTTGATGTCGAGGCGGCCGACCGATTGCCACTTGCCCTGCTGCAGGCGCGGCAAGCGCCGGAACACCGTCGGTCGATGCTGCGGATCGTCGTGGGTGACGATCTCGCCGGCCGGCTTGTGGTACGCGATGATCCGCGCCGGCGGCGGCACGATGCGCAGGCGCACCGGCTTGCCGTTGACCTCGACGCGGTCGCCGAACGAGATGCGCTGGCCGGTGTGGGCGGGCTCGCCGTTGACCGTGACCCGACCGTCCTGGATCGCTTCTTCCATGTCGCGGCGCGAGCCGACTCCGGCCTGCGCCAGCACCTTGTGCAGCTTGGGTGCGTCCGGCTCGGGGGCGAGGATGCGCTTGCTCGTCGTCTCTTCAGTCTCGGGCTCTTCGGCGACCTCGGTGTCGAACTCGCCGGAGAGCACCTGGGCGAACACCTCGGTCGCCTCGACCGGGTCCGCCGGCTGGAGATGTCGCGGCAGGGGGCCTTCGAAATTGGCGGGCAACGCGCGGGCGAAACGATCGTCACGGCCCTCGGCGCCTTCGCCGCGCTCGCCCCGGTCACCGCGACGGCGATCGCGCCGATTGCGGCGCCGGCTGCGCTCGCCGGAGGGTGCGGCGCCGAACTCGCCGTTGCCGTCGCCGCTGCCAGTGCCAGCATCGCCACCGCTGCCGTCATCGCCACCCTGGCGGCTTCCGCCATCGCCGTCTTCGCCTGCCTGCGGATGCGGCGAGTCCATGCCGGCGCGAGCCGTGACCGACGGCGCGGCGACATCGCTCGCCGCCATCGGTGCCGCTGCTTCGGTGGCGCCCGTGCTCACCTCGGCCGACGCCGCCGGCTTGCGACGTCGCCGTGGCCGGGCGCTCGCGCCCTCTGACGACGGCGAAGCGCCTTCGGCGTCAGCGGCCGGAACGACGGGTGAGGTGGGGTCTGCGGGAGCATTCATGCGTGCGGTTCCAGGGCATCTGCATCGGCAGGGGGACGGTCGGCCGGAGGCTCGCCGACGGCATCGGCATCGGCGGTGGCTTCGGCAAAGGAAAGAGTGGCCTGCGTCTCGCCGTCCGGCAAGGCGGCGGCCTGAGCGATCGGCTCGCCGTCTGCGCCTTCGAGCGTCGGCAGCTGCTCGAGCGAGCCGATGCCGAGGTCGTCGAGGAACTGGCGTGTCGTCGCGAACAGGGCCGGCCGCCCGGGCGCCTCGCGATAGCCGATCGCCTCGATCCAGCCGCGGTCCTCCAGCTGCTTGACGACCGAGCTGGCGACGGCGACGCCGCGGATGTCCTCGATGTCGCCGCGCGTCACCGGCTGACGGTAGGCGATGATCGCCAGCGTCTCGAGGACGGCCCGCGAATACTTCGGCGGCCGTTCCGGATCGAGGCGCGCCAGGTAAGGTCCCATCTCGGCGCGGCTCTGATAGCGCCAGCCCGACGCCACCGCGACGAGCTCGATCGCGCGGCCGCTGCAGTCCTCGGCAAGCTCCTCGAGCAGCGTTCGCAACGTGTCGTTGCCGACCTCGCCTGCGAACAGCGCGCTCATCTCGCGCAACGCCATCGGCTGGCTCGAGCAGATGAGCGCGGCCTCGAGGACGCGCTTGGCATCCAGAGTCTTCATGTCGTCGTGAAATCCTCGGCCGCGTCGCGGCGCGGCGGTCGGGTGCGTCGTGGGACGCGGCGGGTTCAGCGGGGGTTTCCGCCGGTGGTTGCTTGCACCCTCGGGTGCGGTCACGTTTCGATGGTCTCGCGGAGCGGTTCGGTACCGGGCGTTTCGCCGTTGCACGAACCCCTCGCATCGAAAGGGAATGGGCGATTGTAGCGACTGGCGCCGCCGCCCGGGCGAAGTTTCAGGCCGACCCGGCGCCGGCGACCCGGGCCCAGGCGTGAGCGAAGTCGCCCGGCGAGGCGGATCGGAAGCTCAGCCGCTCGCCGGACCGCGGGTGGGCGAACGCCAGAACGGCGGCGTGGAGCGCCTGCCGCTCCATGCCGAGCGCCGCCGCACCGCCGTAGAGACGGTCGGCGACGAGCGGAAGCCCTTGCGCCGAGAGGTGGACGCGGATCTGGTGCGTGCGGCCGCTGTGCAGCGTGCAGCGCAGCGCCGCGAACCCGCCGCCGGCGGCGACACGCTCGACGTCGGTCCGGGCGGGCTTGCCGGAAGCGACGATCGCCATCCGCGTTCGATTCTTGGGATCGCGGCCGATCGGCGCTTCGACGCTCCAGCGCGCCTGCGCCGGCGTGCCGTGGGCGATCGCCAGGTAGCGGCGATGAACTTCGCGCGCGGCGATCGCCCGGCTCAAGGCCGTCACCGCGGCGAGCGTGCGGCCGACGACCATCAACCCCGAGGTGTCCTTGTCGAGTCGGTGGACGATGCCGGCCCGAGGCAACGCAGCGCTCGCCGGATCGCGCGCCAGGAGCGCGTTGAGAAGGGTTCCCGACCAGTTGCCCGCCGCCGGATGGACGACCATCCCGGCCGCCTTGTCGATCACGAGGACGTCGTCGTCCTCATGGACGACGGCGATCGGCAGGGCCTCGGCGCGATAGGCCCGGCTCTCCTCGGTGGGCTGCAGGGTGACGACGACGCGCTGGCCGGCGCGAACGCGCTGCGCCGGGCTGACGACGGCCGCGTCGTCGACCTTCACCCAGCCGGCCTTGATCAGCTGCTGGAGATGATTGCGCGAGAACTCCGGAACGAAGGCGACCACGGCCTTGTCGAGCCGCTCGCCGTGCAATGCGGCGTCGACGTTTGTCTCGCGCCGCTCGACGGCGGCGTCGTCGGCCTCGCCTTCGATGTCGGCGGCGACGATGGCAGCGTCCGCGGAGCGGTGATCATCGACCATATAAGATTCAGATCCGGCCCCAAGCATCGCGCCTTCCGTCGATCGCGGCCCACTCCACTCCCCTGCATGAGAACGAAACCATCGTCCTGGCGTTCATGGATCGCAGTGTCGACGATCTCGACCGCGATCGCCCTCCTCTCGGCCTGCGACACGACGCCGCGCGACGAGACCTCGCGCTGGACTCCCGAGCGCCTCTACGCCGAGGCCAAGGAAGAAGCGAGCTCCGGGAACTTCGAGAAGGCGGTCAAGCTGCTCGAGCGCCTCGAGGGCCGTGCCGCCGGCTCGGTCCTCGCGCAGCAGGCGCAGATCGAGCGCGCCTACTATCTCTGGAAGAGCGGCGAGAAAGCGCAGGCGCTGTCGACGCTCGAACGCTTCATCAAGCTGCACCCGACCAGCCCGGCGCTCGACTACGCGCTCTACCTGCAGGGCCTGGTCAACTTCAACGACAACCTCGGCCTGCTCGGCAACCTCGCGAGCCAGGATCTTTCCGAGCGCGACCAGCAGGCGTCGCGCGACTCCTACCAGTCGTTCCGCCAGCTGACCGAGCAGTTCCCGCAGTCGACGTACGCCGAGGATGCGCGCGTGCGGATGAACTACATCGTCAATTCGCTCGCCGCCTACGAAGTGCACGTCGCCCGCTATTACCTGCGCCGGGGCGCCTACGTCGCCGCCGCCAACCGCGCCCAGCAGGCGGTGCAGGAGTTCCAGCGCTCGCCCTCGACGGAAGAGGCGCTCGTCATCCTCGCCCAGAGCTACGACCGCCTCGGGCTGAACGAGCTGCGCGACGACACCGAGCGCGTCCTGAAGACGAACTTCCCGAACTCGACGATCAACACCGACGTCTTCGGGCGCCGCAAGACGCCGTGGTGGCAGCTCTGGTGACCGGCCGCGCCTGACGACGCAGCGCGCTGGTCAGCTCGCGGCCACGGCGCCGAGCTCGCGCAGCCAGGCGATCGCCTCGGCTTCGTCGTCGACCCGCTTCATCGGCGGCAGCGCCGCGAACAACCGGCGGCCGTAGCCCATCGTCGCCATGCGCGGATCGCAGACGACGAGCAGGCCGCGATCGGTCTCGCTGCGGATCAGCCGCCCTGCGCCTTGCTTGAGGGCGACCGCGGCCTCGGCCACGAAGTACTCGGCGAACGCATTGCGGCCATCGCTCTCGAGCCGCTTGACGCGGGCCTCGACGAGCGGATCGTTGGGCGGCGGGAATGGCAGCTTGTCGATGATCACGCACTGCAGGGCCTCGCCGGGAACGTCGACGCCCTCCCAGAAGCTTTGCGAGCCAACCAGCACCGCATGCGGCGCGTCGAGGAAGCGCTGCATCAGCTGACGCTTCGAGCCCTGCCCCTGGACCAGCACCTCGATCGCCTCGCCGGCCGAACCGAAAGCGACGCGCAGTTGCGCGCCGATCGCCTGCAGCGAGCGCAACGTCGTCGTCAGCACGAAGGTGCGGCCGCCGAGCGCCGCCGCGCAACGCGAAGCGAGCCCGGCAACCGCGTCGGCGTGGCCGCTGTCGCTCGGCTTCGGGAACGCCTGCGGCACGAAGACGCGCGCATGGGCCCGATAGTCGAACGGGCTGCCGAGTCGCACGACGCGGGCGTCGTCGAGGCCGGCCGGCTCGGTGAACCAGCTCAGCCGATCGTCGTCGCCGAGGGTCGCGGAGGTGAAGATCCACGCCTTCGCGCTCTTTGCCATCTGCTCGCGCAGCGCGTCGCGGATGTCGAGCGGCGATTCGACCAGGCGCGCCTGGTGCGACAGCAGGTCGATCCAGCGGATGAGGCCCGAGCGTGGCCGCTCGCCGAACTGGGCAGCGAGCTCGGCCAGGCGGACGGCCCGCTCGTGCAGGCGGACGAAATCGGGCGCGATCTCGCTCACGGTGTCGAGCGCCGCGCCGGCCGCTTCGCACGCCTCGGCGACTTTCGTCAGCGCGGCGAGAAACGCCGAGTCGCCGCTGCGCTCGGCCCAGCGCAGCTTGAGGCTGCTTCGCACTTCGCCGATCTCGCCCTGCGCCGCCAGGCGCAGCTCGCGCGCGGCGTGGTCGCAACCGGCGGCGAGCTCCTGCCACGGCGCCAGGCCGCGCGCCAGCTGCAGGCCGACGGCGAGCATGTCGCGCGCAAAGTCGATGAGCTGCGCCGAGCCGAGCGTGGTGCCGAGAAACTGGACGCCTGCTTCGGCGAGCTGGTGTGCCTCGTCGAAGATCGCGACCTCGACGCTCGGCAGCAGCTCGGCGACGCCGCTGTCGCGCAACGCCATGTCGGCAAAGAAGAGGTGGTGGTTGACGACGACGAGGTCGGCCAGCATCGCCTCGCGCCGCGCCTTCATCACATGGCACTGGCGATATTGCGGACACTCGCTGCCGAGGCAGTTCTCGCGCGACGAGGTGACGAGCGGCACGATGCTGCTGCGCTCGTCGAGGCCGTCGAGCTCGGCGAGGTCGCCGCTCACCGTCGTCTGCGCCCAGATCTCGACCTTGGCGAGCGCGCGCACCGCGAAGCGATCGGGCAGGTGCGTGTCGTGGCGGGCACGGTCGAGCCGGTGCAGGCAGAGATAGCTCGACCTGCCCTTGAGCAGCGCGACCGTCACGGGCAGGTTCAGGGCGGTGCGAAGGCGCGGCAGGTCGCGAACGAAGAGCTGATCCTGGAGCGTCTTGGTGGCCGTGCTCAGCAGCGTTCGCGCGCCGCTGAGCAGCGCCGGCACGAGATAGGCG
Source organism: Caldimonas sp. (assembly GCA_039932815.1). GTDB lineage: Bacteria > Pseudomonadota > Gammaproteobacteria > Burkholderiales > Burkholderiaceae_C > Schlegelella_A. The sequence goes on along the minus strand of JBDTPG010000005.1, from coordinate 1,274 downwards.
AACGTCTTGCCGACGCCGGTGCCCGCCTCGACGACGAGCGCGGCCCGGTCCTCGATCGCGGTGGCGACGGCCAGCGCCATGTCGTGCTGGACCGCGCGCTCGGCGTGATTCGGGTCGATCGCGGCAAGGGCGCCGTCGGCACCGAGGGCGAGCGCTACCGCATCCTGCAATGCGCTCGACGATGGCTGCGCCGCGAGGCCGGCCGGGCTCACGAGCGAACCTCGTCGAACCATCGGTGCTCGCCTTCGGGACTCCCCGCCGTGCTCATGCCGGCTGCTGCGGTTCGAGCTCGGATTCGATGCGAGTGATCCGGTCGCGCAAGAGCAGCCTGCGCTTCTTCAGGCGCCGCAACGTGAGGTCGTCGCTGGCAGCGTCGAGAAGCGCGCGATCGATGAGGTTGTCGAGGTCCGCATGCTCCATCCGCAGCTCGATCAGCTGGCGCGGCAGGGAGTGGAGGTTGTCGTCCATGGGCGGCTTCGGACGCGCGACTAGTTCGCGGTTTTGGACGATTTGGCAGCAAGTAAACAGATTATAGTTTTCGCCCATGAGCACCTCGAGCCTCGGCTACCGGCTGTCGGCGACGACCGGTATCCACCGGGGCGATCGTGCCTATCAGCAGGATCAGGTCCAGATCCTCCCGCACGCGCGCGTTCCGGGTTGCGTCATGGGCGTGCTCGCCGACGGCATGGGCGGCAAGAGCGGCGGACGCAAGGCCGCGGACCAGGTCATCCTCACCGCGCAGCAGCTTTTCGAGCGCTACGCGCCGACGCGCGACGATCCGACCGAGGCGCTCAAGCAACTCGTCCTCGAGGCGCATCTGATGATCAAGCTGACCGCGATCACGTCCGAGGAAGAGCCGCACAGCACGATTGCCGCCTTCCTGATCAGCCCGACGCGCGAATGCGATTTCGTCCACGCCGGCGATTCGCGCATCTATCACTTCCGCGCCGCCGAGATGGTGAGCCGCTCGATCGATCACTCCTACGTGCAGCGCCTCGTCGACGAGCGGCAGATCACCGAGGAAGAAGCCAACAGCCATCCGCAGTCCAACCTGCTCACCGGCTGCCTGGGCACGTTCCAGGACCCACCGCTGTCGCAGAAGCACATCGACAAGCTCGAGATCGGCGACAGCGTCCTGTCGTGCAGCGATGGCCTGTGGCACTACTTCACGCCGCGCGAGCTGGGCGCGATCGTCCACGCCCTGCCGCCGCGGGAAGCCACCGAGATGCTGGTCGGCAAGGCGCGCCAGCGCGCGCGCGGATCGGGCGACAACC
>JBDTPG010000004.1:0-52899 GCA_039932815.1 Caldimonas sp. | reverse complement strand
ACTCGGTGCTGCCGCTGCGGGCAAGGAGGATGGGTTCGGCCATGACGTTGCCAGCGAGAGGGGATGGCCTCAGTTTAGGGCTTGTGCCGGCGAGGGCCCGCCCGCGGGTGGCCATCGATCCCGCAGGCGCGCGTTGACAGACCGGCGCGGCGCGCTCAACCTCGCGACCGCTCGCCGCCCGCGGCTTTACCTGATGACGCCATGAGCCGAACTGTTCGCCGCTTCCTGTGCTTCGCTCTGGCCATCGCCTGCCTTGCGCCCTGGCCGCTCGCCGCCCGCGCCGACGCCGCGCTCGACTGGATGTCGACGGTCGACGAAGCGACCGCGAAAGTGCGCGGCATGCGCGGCGACCGGGCGCGCGCGATCGCCTGGCTCGCCGCCTTCAACGCGCTCGATGCCATCGATCCGCGCTACCGTCCGTATCCGCCGGCGCCTGCCGCCTGGCCCGCCGGCGCGGCCAAGCCGTCGCGCGAGGCGGCGCTGGCGAGCGCGCTCTACACCGCGCTCATCGTCGAGCCCGACGCCGACCATGCGCTGCTCGTTCGCCGCTACCGGGAAAGCGTCGCCGCGGTCAAGATGACGGGCGAACGCGACGCCGGCGTCATCCTCGGCCAGCAGGCCGCGCTGATGCTGCTTGCGGCGCGCTCGGCCGATCGTCTCGGCCGCGTCGAGCCGCGTGCGGGCACCGGCGCGGCCGGCGCCTTCGTCGAGCTGGCGGAGGCGAAGATGCCGCGCTCGATCGCCATCGCCAGCCTGGCCCTGTTCGGGATCCGCTCGGCGGCGGCGTTCGATCCCGGGCCGCCCCCGGCGGTCGGCAGCGAAGCGGCGGCGCGCGAGATCGCCGAAGTGCGCGCCGTCGGCGGCGCGACGAGCAGCGTACGCAACGGCGCGCAGACGGCAGCCGCGCTGTTCTGGGTGACCAACGAGCCGAACGATTTCTCCGCGTGGCTGAAGGGCACGCTCGAAGCGCGCAACCTCGATGCGCTCGAGGTCGCGCGCATCGCCGCGCTCGACACCATGATCGGCATCGACGCCGCGATCGTCGGCACCGTGCTCAAGGAGCGCTACCTGCACTGGCGTCCCGAGACCGCGATCGCCGGCCCGTTGGCAAGCGATCGCGACGCGGGCTGGCAGCCGATGGTGCGCGCCCCGAACAGCCCGGAGTACCCGTCGACCGGTGCGAGCTCGGCCGGACTCATCGAAGTCGAGATGCCGCGCCTCTTCGGCGTCGAAGGACCGATCGAGTGGCGCAACAGCCAGACCCAGCAGACGCGGCGCTGGCCGAGCGCGGCGGCGCTCGCCGACGACCTCGGCACGTCGAGGATCTGGGCCGGTGCGCACTTTCGCAGCGCGGTCGAGGCCGGCCGTCGGGTCGGGCGCCAGGTCGCGACCGAGATCCTCGACCGGCAGCTGCTGCCACGCTGAGGGCGGAGCGCCGCCCCCTAAAATCGCCCGCTCCGACAAAAGCGCAGCCGCCGAGAAGCCGCAGCGAACGAGCACGAAATGGCGGGTCATTCGAAGTGGGCCAACATCCAGCACCGCAAGGGGCGCCAGGATGAGAAGCGCGGCAAGGTCTGGACGCGCCTGATCCGCGAGATCGTCGTCTCGGCGCGCGCCGGCGGCGGCGAGCTGTCGATGAATCCGCGCCTGCGTCTGGCGGTCGAGAAGGCCAAGGGCGCCAACATGCCGGCCGAAACGATCAGGAAGAACATCGACAAGGCGACCGGCAACCTCGAGGGCATGCACTACGAGGAGATCCGCTACGAGGGCTACGGCATCGGCGGCGCGGCGATCATCGTCGACTGCATGACCGACAACCGCGTGCGCACGGTCGCCGAGGTGCGCCACGCGTTCAGCAAGTACGGCGGCAACCTCGGCGCCGAAGGCTCGGTCGCGTTCCAGTTCCGCCACTGCGGCCAGTTCGTGTTCGCTCCCGGCGCGAGCGAGGATGCGGTGATGACCGCGGCGCTCGACGCCGGCGCCGACGACGTCGTCGCCCACGACGACGGCTCGATCGAGGTCATCACCGCGCCGGCCGACTTCGAAGCGGTGAAGGCGGGCCTCGAGAAGACCGGCCTCGTCGCCGCGGTCGCCGAGGTGACGATGCGGCCGGAGAACGCCGTTCCCCTCGCCGGCGAGGACGCGCAGCGGATGCAGAAGCTGATCGACGTGATCGAGGACCTCGACGACGTCCAGGCGCTCCATCACAACGCCGAGATGGCCGAGTGAGCACAAGGTCGAGGTCGGCGCCAGGCCGCCCCGAGACGGCCTCTGCCCCCTCCGGGGGCAGCGCCGCGGCGCCAGCCGCAAGCGTGGGGGCTTCATGAAGGTCCTCGTGATCGGCTCGGGTGGGCGCGAGCACGCGCTGGCCTGGCGGCTGGCGCAGGGCGAGCGCGTCGAGTCGGTCTTCGTCGCCCCCGGCAATGCCGGCACGGCGCTCGAGCCGCGGCTGACGAACGTCCCGATCACCGACCTCGGCGAGCTGGCGCGCTTCGCGCTCGCCGAGAAGATCGACCTCACCGTCGTCGGCCCCGAGGCGGCGCTCGCCGCCGGCGCGGTCGACCTCTTCCGCGAGCACGGGCTGCGCATCTTCGGGCCGACGAAGGCCGCCGCCGAGCTCGAGAGCTCGAAGGCCTTCGCCAAGGCGTTCATGAAGCGACATGCGATTCCCACCGCCGCCTACGACGTCTTCGACGACGCGGCCGCGGCGCACCGCCACGTCGATGCGGCGCCGCTGCCGATCGTCGTCAAGGCCGACGGCCTCGCCGCGGGCAAGGGCGTCGTCGTCGCGGCGACGCGCGACGAGGCCCACGCCGCCGTCGAGGCCATGCTCGGCAACCGCGCGCCAGCCGGCAGCCGCGTCGTCGTCGAAGAGTTCCTCGAAGGCGAGGAGGCGAGCTTCATCGTCGTCTGCGACGGCACTTCGGTGCTCGCGCTGGCGACGAGCCAGGACCACAAGCGCCTCGGCGACGACAACCGCGGCCCGAACACCGGCGGCATGGGCGCGTATTCGCCGGCGCCGGTGGTCACGCCGAACGTGCACGCGCGCGTGATGAAGGAGATCGTCGGCCCGACGCTCGCCGGCATGGCCGCGGAACGGCGCCCGTTCACCGGCTTCCTCTACGCCGGCCTGATGATCGACGCGGGCGGTGCGCCGCGGACCGTCGAGTTCAACTGCCGCCTCGGCGACCCCGAGGCGCAGGTCATCCTGATGCGCCTGAAGTCCGATCTGTTCGAACTGTTGCTGCGCGCGGCATCGCCGCACGACGGCGAGCGCCTCGACGAGGTCGAGCTGCAATGGGATCGGCGCGTCGCGCTCGGCATCGTCATGGCCTCCGCCGGCTACCCGGCCGCGCCGCGCAACGGCGACGCGATCGCCGGCCTGCCGCCGCCCGACCGCGACGTCGATCCGCGCCAGGAGACGGTGAAGGTGTTCCACGCCGGCACGGCGCTGCGCGGCGACGACGTCGTCAGCGCCGGCGGCCGCGTCCTCTGCGTCACCGCGCTCGGCGAGTCGACCCGCATCGCGCAGCAGCGCGCCCTCGACGTCGTCAAGACGATCACGTTCGCCGGCGCCCAGTGGCGCAGCGACATCGGCCACCGGGCGATCCGGCCCTAGCTCCGACGTGAACACCTCGCCCGTGAACGCCGCCGACGTGCGCGAGTACCTGCTCGGCCTGCAGGCGCGCATCGTCGCCGCGTTCGAGGAGGAGGGCGGCGACGCGTTTCTCATCGACGCCTGGCAGCGCGAGCCGGGCGGCACGCTCGAGGGCGACGGCATCTCGCGCCTCGTCGAGGGCGGGCGCCTGCTCGAGCGCGGCGGTTGCGGCTTCTCGCACGTCAAGGGCAAGGCGCTGCCGGCCTCGGCCACGCAGCACCGCGGCGCCGAGCTCGCCAACGTGCCGTTCGAGGCGATGGGCGTCTCGCTCGTCTTCCATCCGCGCAATCCCTACGTGCCGACGGTGCACATGAACGTTCGCATGCTCGCGGCCCTGCCGCCGGGCGGCGAGCCGGTGGTCTGGTTCGGCGGCGGCATGGACCTGACGCCGTACTACGGCTTCGAGGAGGACGCGGTCCACTTCCACCGTGTCTGCCGCGACGCGCTCCTTCCGTTCGGCGCCGACAAGCATCCGCGCTTCAAGCGCTGGTGCGACGAGTACTTCTTCCTCAGGCACCGCAAGGAAGCGCGCGGCATCGGCGGCGTCTTCTTCGACGATTTCTCCGAGGGCGGCTTCGCCAACGGCTTCGCCCTGATCCGCGCCGTCGGCGATGCCTTCGTCGCGGCCTACCGGCCGATCGTGCAGCGCCGGCGCGAGCTGCCGTTCGGCGAGCGCGAGCGCGACTTCCAGACCTACCGGCGCGGCCGCTACGTCGAGTTCAACCTGGTCTTCGATCGCGGCACGCTGTTCGGCCTGCAGTCGGGGGGCCGGGTCGAGAGCATCCTGATGTCGATGCCACCGGTCGTGACCTGGCGCTACGACTGGCAGCCCGCGCCGGGATCGGCCGAGGCGCGCCTCTACACCGACTTCCTGCCGGCGCGCGACTGGGTCGATCCGGCGCCGGCGAGCGCCGCGCCATGAAGCGGGTCGGCCTGTTCGGCGGCAGCTTCGACCCGGTGCACAACGCCCATGTGGCGCTCGCGCGGCTCGCCCTGGAGCAACTCCGGCTCGACGAGGTGCGCTGGATCCCGGTCGGCCAGCCGTGGCAGAAGAGCCGCCGGCTCAGCGACGGCGCCGATCGCGAGGCCATGGTGCGCCTGGCGGTCGCGGGCGAGCCGCGCTTCGTCGTCGACCGCACCGAGCTGCGCCGGCGCGGCGTCAGCTACACGCTCGACACGGTGCGCGAGCTGGCCGCGTCGGAGCCCGGCACCGAGTGGGTGCTGATCCTCGGCCAGGACCAGTACGCGAGCCTGCACACCTGGCGCGACTGGCGCGAGCTGGTGGGCAAAGTGACGCTCGCGATCGCCAACCGGCCGGATGCCGAACCGACGGTCAACGCGCAGGTGGCTCGGGTGTCGCACCAGCTGGTGAGCCTGCCGATGATGGACGTCTCGTCGACCGAAGTGCGCCGGCGCGTCGCCGCGGGCGAGCCGATTGCCGATCTCGTTCCGGAGGCGGTCGCACGCTATATTGAGCGCCGTCAGCTGTATCGCTGACCTTCCTACAGGAGCTGAATGGACATTCGCAAGCTGCAGCGCGTCATCGTCGATGGTCTGGAAGACGTCAAGGCCCAGAACATCGTGGTCTTCAACACCGAGCATCTGTCGCCGCTCTTCGAACGCGTCATCGTCGCGTCGGGAACGAGCAACCGGCAGACGAGGTCGCTGGCAGCGAGCGTTCGCGATGCGGTGAAATCGGCCGGCGAGCCGCCGCCGCGCACCGAAGGCGAAGACAACGGCGAATGGATCATCGTCGACTGCGGCGCCGCCGTCGTCCATGTCATGCAGCCTGCGATCCGCGAGTACTACCACCTCGAGGAGCTGTGGGGCGACAAGCCGGTGCGCATGAAGATCGGCGCGCCCGCCCCGGCCCGACTGGTGAAGGCGGCGACGCCGGCACCGCATGCGCCGGCGCGGCAGCCGCCCACGCGCACGACGGCGCGGCCGCCGGCCCGCAAGACCGCGCCTTCGCCGACCCGAAACGCGGCGCCTTCGCCGAGCCGCAAGGCGGCGCCGGCGCGACATGTCGTTCGCACGGTCGGCGTCAAGTCGGCCGCCAGGAAGGCCGCTGCACCGGCGCGGCCGGCCGCCTCGCGCCGCCCGGCCGCGAAGAAGACGAGCGGCAAGCGCTGAGCGCCGCCGCGCCAGCACCGTTGCCATCGGGCGCGCTCGCCGCGAGCGTGTCGTGAAGATCGTCCTCGTCGCCGTCGGCACGCGCGTCCCCGCTTGGGCCGATGGCGTGTTCGACGATTACGCCAGGCGCATGCCGCCCGAGCTGCGCCTCGAGCTCAAGGCGGTGAAGGCGGAAACGCGCGGCGGCAAATCCGCGCCGCAGCTGATGGCGGCGGAAGCGGCCCGCATCGAGGCCGCATTGCCGCGCGGCGCGCGCCGCATCGCCCTCGACGAGCACGGCGCCCGCGTCACCTCGGTCGAGCTCGCCGCGCGCCTGGTCGCCTGGCAGGGCGAAGGCCGCGACGCGGCGCTGATAGCAGGGGGACCGGACGGGCTCGACGCCGCGTTCAAGGCCGGCTGCGACGAGACGCTGCGCCTTTCCGACCTGACCTTGCCCCATGCCTTCGTGCGGGCGATGGTCGCCGAGGCGATCTATCGCGCGTGGTCGATCAACGCCAACCATCCGTACCACCGCGACTGATCATGACCGCCCCGAGGCTCGTGTACCTCGCCTCGCAGAGCCCGCGCCGGCGCCAGCTGCTCGACCAGATCGGCGTTCGCCACGAGCTCCTGCTCGCCGACGCCGACGAGGACGTCGAAGCGCTCGAGCGAGTGCGCGCGGGCGAGCTGCCCGAAGCCTACGTCGAGCGGGTCACGCGCGCGAAGCTGCGCGCGGCGAGCCGGCGCCTGCGCGCGCGCGGCCTCGCGCCGGCGCCGATCCTCTGCGCCGACACCACGGTCGCCCTCGGCGCGCGCATCTTCGGCAAGCCGCTCGATGGCGCCGATGCGGCGCGCATGCTGGCGCTGCTGTCGGGCCGCAGCCACCGCGTGATCAGCGCCGTCGCGGTCGCGGCGCGCGGCCGCACGCGGCTCGCCGTCAGCGTCTCGCGCGTCCGCTTCGCGCCGATCGCGCCGGAACGGATCGACCGCTACGTCGCCAGCGGCGAGCCGTTCGGCAAGGCCGGCGCGTACGCGATCCAGAGCGTCGCCGCGGCGTGGATCGAAAGGATCGATGGCAGCTACACCGGTATCATGGGCTTGCCGCTGCACGAGACGGCCGCGCTGCTCGAGTGGGCGGGGGTCGATGTCCGGCCCTGATCCCGGAGTCGTCGACCTCGATGCAAGACATCCTCATCAACTGGGCGCCGCAGGAAACGCGTGTCGCGGTCGTCGAAAACGGCGCGGTGCAGGAGCTGCACCTCGAACGCAGCCTAGAGCGCGGCCGCGTCGGCAACATCTACACCGGCAAGGTCGCCCGCGTCCTGCCCGGCATGCAATCGGCCTTCGTCGAGGTCGGCCTCGAGCGCGCCGCCTTCCTGCACATCGCCGACGTCCACGTCAACGGCGGCACATCCCGCGGCGACCATTCGGCAGGCGCCGTGGCGCCGCCGCCCATCGAGCGCATCGTCTTCGAGGGCCAGACGCTCACCGTGCAGGTGATCAAGGATCCGATCGGCACCAAGGGTGCGCGCCTGTCGACGCAGATCTCGATCGCCGGCCGGCTTCTCGTCTTCCTGCCGCAGGACCAGCACATCGGCATCTCGCAGAAGATCGGCTCGCAGGAGCTGCGCGAGCAGCTGCGCGCGCGGATGGCCGCGCTGGTGCAGGCCGACGACGAAACGCGCATCGCCGCCGGCGAGGCGGCCGGCGAGAAGGGCGGCTTCATCCTGCGCACCAACGCCGCCGAGGCGAGCGACGAAGAGCTCGGCGACGACATCGCCTACCTGCGCACGAAGTGGGCCCACGTCAAGGAGCGCGCCTTCAAGTCGCCGCCGGGAACGCTGCTGCACCAGGACCTGAGCCTCGCCGAGCGCGTGTTGCGCGACCTCGCCGACGATCGCACGCAGACGATCCGGATCGACTCGCGCATGCAGTTCGACGAGCTCGTCAAGTTCGGCCGCGAATACACGCCGAGCGCGGTCGACAAGCTCCAGCACTACGCCGGCGAGCGGCCGATCTTCGACCTGTTCAACATCGACGACGAGATCGAGAAGGCGCTGAAGAAACGCGTCGACCTGAAGTCGGGCGGCTACCTGATCATCGACCAGACCGAGGCGCTGACGACGGTCGACGTCAACACCGGCGGCTTCGTCGGCGCGCGCAACTTCGACGACACGATCTTCAAGACCAACCTCGAGGCCGGGCAGGCGATCGCGCGCCAGCTGCGCCTGCGAAACCTCGGCGGCATCATCATCATCGACTTCATCGACATGGCGCGCGAGGAGCACCAGGCGGCGGTCCTCGCCGAGCTGAAGAAGCAGCTCGGGCGCGACCGGACGCGGGTGACGGTGAGCGGCTTCACCCAGCTCGGCCTGGTCGAGATGACGAGGAAGCGCACGCGCGAGTCGCTCGCCCACCTGCTGTGCGAGCCGTGCCCGACCTGCCAGGGCCGCGGCGAGGTGAAGACGGCGCGCAGCGTCTGCCACGACATCCTGCGCGAGATCCTGCGCGAAGCGCGCCAGTTCAACCCGAAGGAGTTCCGCGTCCTCGCCTCGGCCGCCGTCGTCGAGATGCTGCTCGACGAAGAGAGTCAGCACCTCGCCGGCCTGTCGGACTTCATCGGCAAGCCGATCTCGCTTCGCGCCGAGCCGTTCCCCTCGCCGGAGCAGTACGACATCGTCCTGCTGTGACGACGACGCCGCGCCCGACCCCGCGCGGCGACCGCTTCGATCGCATCCTCGTCGTCTGCACGCGCCAGATCGGCGACGTGCTGCTGACGACGCCGCTGATCCGTGCCGCGCGCGAGCGCTGGCCCGAGGCGACGATCGACGTCCTGGGCTTCGGCGGCACGCTCGGCATGCTGCGCGGCAATCCCGACGTGAGCACGCTGATCGAGGTGCCGGCCGGCAGCGGCTGGTGGGCCTCGCGGCGGCTGATCGCGCAGCTCTGGCGGCGCTACGACCTCGCGCTGATCGCGCAGTACTCGGATCGCGCCCACCTGTACGGCTTCGCGGCGGCGCGGCGCCGCGCCGGCCAGGTGACCGACGAACGCAAGTCGTGGTGGAAGCGGGCGCTCCTCGAGCATCGCGTTCGCATGAACAACGACCAGTCGCACTCGGTGGTCGAGAAGCTGCGCCTGCTCGCGCCGTGGATCGTGCCGAGCGGGGCGCGCCTGGTCGCGCCGCCGGCAACGCCGCTGCCTGCGGACTTCGCCGCTCTGCTGCGGCCGCCCTACGCGGTGCTGCAGGCGCCGGCAGCCGTCGCCTACAAGGAGTGGCCGCTGTCGCACTGGCACGACCTCGTCGCCGCGCTGCTCGGGCGCGGCCTGCAGGTCGTCCTGACGGGGGCGCCGTCGGCCGGCGACAAGGCGCTAGTCGGATCGATCGCGCTCGGCTTTCCGGGCGATCGCGTCCTTTCGGCGGCCGGTCGTCTCGATCTGAACCAGGTCGGCGCGCTGCTGCGTGGCGCGACGCTGTACGTCGGCGGCGACACCTCGATCACCCACCTTGCCGCGGCGTGCGAGATCCCGGTGGTCGCGCTGTACGGCCCGATCAACCCGCGCTACTTCGGACCGTGGCCGCCGAATCCGACGCTCGACGTTCCCTACGTCGCCCACGCGCTCGTGCAGCGCGTCGGCCCGGTCACCGTGCTGCAGGGAACGCCGGCGTGCGTTCCGTGCGATCGCGCCGGCTGCGAGGACCGCAACGACAGCCCGAGCGTCTGCCTGCAGACGATGGCGCCGGCGCGCGTCGTCGCCGAGGTCGACCGGATCCTCGTCCGCGACCGCGTCGCTGGACGACAATGAGGCGATGAGCGCAGGCGAAGCGAAGGCGAGCGGCGGGGCGGGCCCGGGCCGGCCGATGAAGGCCGTCATCCTCGCCGGCGGCCTCGGCAGCCGCATCGCCGAGGAGACCACGCTGAAGCCCAAGCCGATGATCGAGATCGGCGGCCGGCCGATCCTCTGGCACATCCTGAAGATCTACTCGGCCGGCGGCGTCAACGACTTCGTGATCTGCTGCGGCTACAAGGGCTACGTGATCAAGGAGTACTTCGCCAACTACTTCCTGCACATGTCGGACGTCACCTTCGACATGGCCGGGAACACGATGGAAGTGCACCAGAAGAACGCCGAGCCGTGGCGGGTGACCCTCGTCGACACCGGCGAGGACTCGATGACCGGCGGGCGCCTGCGCCGTGTGAAGGACTACGTCAAGGACGACGAGTGCTTCTGCTTCACCTACGGCGACGGCGTCGCCGACATCGACATCGCCGCCGAGATCGGCTTCCACCGCGCCCACGGCAAGCAGGCGACGGTGACGGCGGTGCAGCCGCCCGGCCGCTACGGCGCGCTTCGCCTCGACGGCGCCCGCGTCGCCGGCTTCATCGAGAAGCCGCGCGGCGACGGCGGTCTCATCAACGGCGGCTTCTTCGTCCTCTCGCCGAGCGTGATCGATCGCATCGCCGGCGACTCGACGAGCTGGGAGCAGGAGCCGCTCGCCGAACTGGCGCGCGACGGCGAGCTGATGGCGTATGTCCACAGCGGTTTCTGGCAGCCCATGGACACGCTGCGAGAGCGCAACCTGCTCGAGGAGCTGTGGCAGTCGGGACGGGCGCCCTGGAAGCGCTGGTGAGCGCCGAGCGGCGATGACAAGGCCCGCATCGCGATGACCGGCACGCCTTCCGATCCGTCGTTCTGGCGCGGCAAGCGCGTCCTCCTCACCGGCCACACCGGCTTCAAGGGCGCCTGGCTGGCGCTCTGGCTGCGCCGCCTCGGCGCCGACGTCACCGGCCTCGCGCTCGCTGCCGACGAGCCGTCGCTGTACCGGCTCGTCGATCTCGAGACGACGATCGCGAGCCGCATCGTCGACCTGCGCGACGCGGCCGCCGTCGGGGCGGCGGTGCGCGCGGCGCGGCCGGAAGTCGTGTTCCACCTCGCGGCGCAGGCGCTCGTGCGGGCCAGCTACCGCGACCCGCTCGCGACCTTCGCGACCAACACGATGGGAACGGCGCACCTGCTCGACGCCTTGCGCGGCGCGCCGGACGTGCGGGTCGCCGTCGTCGTCACCACCGACAAGGTCTATCGCAATCGCGAGTGGGCCTATCCCTACCGCGAGAGCGATTCCCTCGGCGGCCACGACCCCTACAGCGCAAGCAAGGCGGCGGCCGAGCTGGTCGCGGCGAGTTATCGCAGCGCCTTCCTGCAGGCGCAGGGCGTCGCGATCGCGACCGCGCGCGCGGGCAACGTCATCGGCGGCGGCGACTGGTGCGAGGACCGGCTGATTCCGGACGCCGTCCGCGCCTGGTCGAGCGGCGCGGTGCTGCGCGTGCGCCGGCCGGGCGCAATCCGGCCGTGGCAGCACGTGCTCGACCCGCTCGCCGGCTACCTGCGGCTCGCCGAGAAGTTGTGGGAGTCGCCGGCGCTCGCCGACGCCTACAACTTCGGGCCGCGCACCGACGAGGCGGCGACCGTCGGCACGGTGATCGCGCTGGCGCAAGCGGCGTACGGCGTCGGCGAATGGGCCGCCGACGCGGACGAGGGCGGGCCGCACGAAGCCGGCCGGCTCGCGCTCGAGGTCGCGAAGGCGCGTGGGCTCCTCGACGTCGCGTCGCGGTGGAGCCTGGCCGAAGCGGTCGAGCGGACGATGCGCTGGTACCGTCGTCAGCACGACGGCGTCGCCGCGCTCGCGCTGTGCGAAGCCGACATCGCCGACCACGCGGCCTCGGCCGTGCCGGCCGCGCTCGCGCCGGTGATGTCGACGCCGGGCCGGCACGGATGAGAAGGCTGGTCGTCGAGGACACGCCGCTCGCCGGCCTGAAGCGCGTGCGCCGGACGCGGCTCGGCGATTCGCGCGGCTTCCTGGCGCGCCTGTTTTGCGCCGACGAGCTCGCCGAAGCCGGCTGGGCCGGGCCGGTCGCGCAGGTCAACCACACCCGCACGTTGCAGCGCGGCAGCGTTCGCGGCCTGCACTTCCAGGGCGCGCCGCACGCCGAGAAGAAGCTCGTCCACTGCCTGCGCGGCGAAGTCTGGGACGTCGCCGTCGACCTGCGCCGCGGCTCGCCGACCTTCCTGCGCTGGCATGCGGAAGCGCTGAGCGGCGAGAACGGGGTCGCGCTTCTCATTCCCGAGGGCTTCGCGCACGGGCTGCAGACCCTCGCCGACGACGTCGACATGCTGTACTGCCATTCGGTCGCGTATGCCGCCAGCGCCGAGGGCGGCCTTCATCCGCGCGATCCGCGCCTGGCGATCGACTGGCCGCTGCCCATCGCCGCGCTCTCGCCGCGCGACGATGCGCAGGCTTTTCTCGGCGCCGACTTCGCCGGGCTCGCCGCATGAAGTGCCGCCACTGCGCCGCCGAGCTCGATCGCGTCTGCCTCGACCTCGGCAGCGCGCCGCCGTCGAACGCCTACCTGAGCGACGCGGCGCTGCGCGCGCCCGAAGTCTGGTATCCCCTGCGCCTGCTCGTCTGCGAGCGCTGCTGGCTGGTCCAGACCGAGGATCACGCCGGCCGCGAGGCGCTCTTCAGCGACGACTACGCCTACTTCAGCTCGTTCTCGTCGTCGTGGCTGGCGCATGCGCGCGCCTACGTCGAGGCGATGCGAGCGCGCTTCGCGCTGTCGCGCGACAGCCTGGTCAGCGAGGTCGCCGCCAACGACGGCTACCTGCTTCGCTACGTCCGCGACGCCGGCATCCCGTGCTTCGGCATCGAGCCGACTGCGAGCACCGCCAAGGCGGCGCGCGCGTTGGGGCTCGACATCGTCGAGCGCTTCTTCGGCGTCGAGCTCGGCCGCGAGCTTGCCGCCGCCGGCCGACAGGTCGACCTCGTCGCCGCCAACAACGTGCTCGCCCACGTTCCCGACATCAACGACTTCGTCGGCGGCTTCACGGCGCTGCTCAAGCCCGAGGGCGTCGCCACCTTCGAATTTCCGCACCTGCTGCGGCTGCTGCGCGAGAACCAGTTCGATACCGTCTACCACGAGCATTACTCGTACCTGTCGCTCGGCGCCGTCGCCCGCGTGTTCGAGAGCAACGGGCTCGCGGTGTTCGATGTCGAGGAGCTGCCGACGCACGGCGGCAGCCTGCGCGTGTACGCGCAGCGGCGCGACACCGGACGGCGCGAGCCGATCGCCGCGGTGGCACGTGTCCAGGGCGAGGAGGCAGCAGCCGGATTGACGACGTCGGCAGGTTACGACGGGTTCCAGGCGCGAGTCGACAAGGTCAAGGACGACTTCATGGCGTTCCTGATCGAGGCGCGCCGCGCCGGCCGCAAGGTCGCCGCCTACGGTGCCGCGGCCAAGGGCAACACGCTGATGAACTACGCCGGCGTTCGGCCCGACCTGATCTCGTTCGTGGTCGACCGCAATCCGGCCAAGCAGGGCCGCTACATGCCGGGCAGCCGGATCCCGATCGTCGACGAAGCGCGCCTTCGCGCCGAGCGTCCGGACGACATCGTTTTGCTGCCGTGGAACCTGCGCGACGAGCTGATGACGCAGCTCGACTACGTGCGCGCCTGGGGCGGTCGCTTCGTCACTGCGGTTCCCGCGCTGAGGTGCGTGCCGTGAAAGTCGCGGTCAGCGGCGCGACCGGCTTCATCGGCCGCCACGTCGTCGCCGCGCTGGAACGAGCGGGTCACGAGCCGACGCTCTGGGTGCGGCCCGCGGCACCACCTTCGACGTCGCGCCATCGCGTCGCCCGCATCGACATCGGTGATCCGCCCGACCATCCGTTCGAACTGCTCGGGCGGCCCGACGCATTGATCCACCTCGCCTGGGGCGGCTTGCCGAACTACCAGTCGCTGCATCACTTCGAGCGCGAGCTGCCGGCGCATTACGCGCTGCTGAAGCGCCTGGTCGAGGAGGGCCTCTCGACGCTGGTCGTCGCCGGGACGTGCTTCGAGTACGGCATGCAGTCCGGGCCGCTCGCCGAGACGGCGGACGCGGCGCCGGCCAATCCCTACGCGCTCGCCAAGGACGCGCTGCGCCGCCAGCTGCAGGCGCTGCAGCGCGAGCGGCCGTTCGCGCTGACCTGGGCACGCCTCTTCTATCTCTACGGCGAAGGACAGGCCGAGACCGCGCTCTGGCCGCAGCTGCGCCGCGCGGTCGAGTCGGGAGCGGCGACGTTCGCGATGTCGGGCGGCGAGCAACTGCGCGACTATCTCCCGGTCGAGCAGGCCGCCGATCACCTCGTCGCGCTGGCGAGCCGGCGCCGCGACATCGGCATCGTCAACGTGTGCTCCGGGCAGCCGGTCTCGGTGCGCTCGCTGGTCGAAGGCTGGCTGGCCGCCAACGCGTGGCCGATCTTGCTCGACCTGGGCCGCTATCCCTACCCCGCGCACGAGCCGATGGCGTTCTGGGGCGATGCCGGCAAGCTGAAGCGATGCCTGAACGAAGAATGAGCGGCGGCGACGACACCCTGCGCGAGATCTATCGCGCCGAGCAGCTGCCGGTGCTGCAGAACCGCATGTTCGCGAGCGCCGAGGCGGCGCGGGCGTGCGCGCGCGGCGACGTCGTGCTGGTGCAGTCGGCCGCGAGCGGGCTGATCTTCAACCGCGCCTTCCGCCCGGAGCTGGTCGAGTACGACGCCGACTACCAGAACGAGCAAGGCCTCAGCGGCGCGTTCGCGCATCACCTCGACGCCGTCGTCGAGGTGATGCGGCGGCATTTCGACGGCGCGACCCTGGTCGAGGTCGGCTGCGGCAAGGGCCTGTTCCTCGAGCGCCTGCTCGCAGCCGGGTTCGACGTGACCGGCCTCGATCCGACCTACGAAGGAACCAACCCGCGCGTCATCCGCGAGTTCTTCACGCCGGAGATCGGCATTCGCGCCGAGGGGCTGGTGCTGCGCCACGTCCTCGAGCACGTCGCCGATCCGCACGCGTTTCTCGCCGGCCTGCGCGAGGCCAACGGCGGCCGCGGCAAGATCTACATCGAGGTGCCTTGCCTCGACTGGATCGCCGCGAACCACGCCTGGTTCGACATCTTCTACGAGCACGTCAACTACTTCCGCCGCGTCGACTTCGAGCGCCTGTTCGGCACCGTGCACGAGGGCGGGCACTCGTTCGCCGGCCAGTACCTCTACGTCGTCGCCGACCTGGCGACGCTCAGGGCGCCGCGCCGCCCGGCCGACGACGTCTTCGCCTTGTCGCCGGGGTTCCTGTCGGCGATCGACGAGAGCCGGGAGCGCCTGCGCGCGAACGGCGACGCCTCCGCGCGGGCGATCTGGGGCGGCGCGTCGAAGGGCGTGATCTTCGCGCTCTTGATGGAGCGCGCCGGCGTCCGCATCGAGACCGTCGTCGACATCAACCCGGCCAAGCAGGGCCGCTACCTGGCGGCGACCGGCCTGCGCGTGCAGTCGCCGCAGGAAGCGATGGCGCACCTGCCTGCGGGCGCCGACGTCTTCGTCATGAACAGCAACTATCGTGACGAGATCGAGGCGCTCACCGGGCATCGCTTCCACTGCATCACGATCGAACGAGGGAATCGAGCATGAAGGAATTCGAACGCGAGGTCGCCGAGCGGATCGCGGCCAACGGCAACGACCAGCCGCTGCAGGAGGCGACGCAAGGCTTCATGAGGGCATCGATCGCCGCCGAGTACTCGTACAACTTCTCCTGGCTCGGCCGGCCGATCATCCAGTACCCGCAGGACATCGTCGCGATGCAGGAGCTGATCTGGACGCTGCAGCCCGACCTGATCGTCGAGACCGGGATCGCGCACGGCGGCTCGCTGATCTTCTCGGCGTCGATGCTCGAGCTGAACGCGGCGTGCGGCGGGCCGAAGGACGCGCGCGTGGTCGGCGTCGACATCGACATCCGCGCCCACAACCGCGCCGCGATCGAAGCCCATCCGATGATGCGGCGGATCACCATGATCCAGGGCTCGAGCGTCGCGCCCGAGATCGTCGCCGCCGTCGAGGCGAACGTCGCAGGCAGGAAGACCGTTCTCGTCTGCCTCGACAGCAACCACACGCACGAGCACGTCCTCGCCGAGCTCGAGGCGTACGCGCCGATGACCACCGTCGGCAGCTACTGCGTCGTCTTCGACACCGTCGTCGAGGACCTGCCCGCCGGCCTGGGGCCGGCGCGCCCCTGGGCGCCGGGCAACAACCCGAAGACGGCGGTGCACGCCTACCTTGGGCGGCACCCGGAGTTCGCCATCGATTCGGCGATGGACCACAAGCTGCTGATCAGCGTCGCGCCGAGCGGCTTCCTGAAGCGCATCCGATAGATGACGACTTCCGTCGACGGCGAGCTCGTCTACGCCTGCCTGACGCACGTTCCGCTGTCGCTCGAGTTCCCGGACTTCGTCACGCCGATCTACCTCGGCGGCGCGCAGGGCGAGGGAAGGTTGAACCTGCGCGATCTCGCGCCGGAGTGGGAGCCGCATCACCCCGTCCTCGGCTCGACGGCGGGCGCGTTCGCGCTGAAGAACTACCTTCGCTCGCAGCGGCCGGCGGCGACGCGGGTCGGTGTCTGCCAGTACCGAAAGTTCGTCTCCAACCGGCGCATCACTTCGGTCCGTGATCCCAAGTACCGGGTGATGGACGTCGTTGCCAAGGCGAGGCTCGACAAGCCGCACTTCGCGGCATGGCTGGCTCCCGGTGCCGCGCCGTTTCTCGTCAGTCGGCCGCTCAGGTTCACGCGGGTGCCGTGGCACCGACGCGGCTACCTCAAGGAGTACGCGCGCGATCATCACGTCGAGGACCTGCTGCGCTTCGCAGGGGCCGCCGTCGAAGAGGGCGTGCTCGACGGCCGCGAGGTGCTCGATTTCTTCCGCGAGGACGTGTTCATCCCCGGCGGACTCGAGTTCGGTGTCTATCCCGCGCCGTTCTGGCTAGCCGGCATCGAGTCGATCGAGAAGGTCGTTCGCGCCTGCATCGCCAGGCACCCGGTCGTGCGCGAGGGCTATCAGAAGCGCAACTGGTCGTTCTGCGCCGAGCGGCTCGGCAGCTACCTGCTGCTGAAGCGCCTGCGCGCCGACGTCGGCGGGCGCGGCGTCGAGTGGTGGAGCCGGCGCCGCTGGACCAGCCGCTACGCCGGGCAGATGAACCTCATCGTCGAGGGCGGCGGCCACGCCGGCTACCGGGGCGGCACCTGACGCCTTTCATTCCGCGCGAGGCGCCCGGGACGGCGCTGACCGACTTTCAAAGGTAGCGCGCGTCGCGCCAGCCGCCGTTCTCGCGCAGCATGTGCATCGCATAGCCGTGCGCGGCGCGCTCGGCCCCGACCCAGCTGCGCGCGAGGCGCATGCGCTCCGACTTGAAGCGCTTCCTCGCCCACCAGTTCATGCCGAGCTTGGCGTAGAAGTAGTCGCGGTCGCCGAGGTCCTTCTGGCCGGTCTCGAGCTTGATCGCCTTCTGCGTGATCGAGCCGAAGTGATGCAGCAGCGCGTCGCCGACGGTGCCGACCGGGACGCCGTTGCGCTGGCAGCGCACCAGGTATTCGACGTCCTCGCGGCCGCCGAGGCGGCGGTCGGTGTCGAGAAAGCCGATCGACTCGAACACCGACTTGCGAACCGCGAAGCAGACGCCGTGGAACCAGCCCGGCCGCAGCGTTCCGGCCATTGCCTCGACGAACGCGGCGGCATGCGCCTCGAAGTCGTAGTCGAGCGCACCTTCGGCGAGCGCCGGGCTGACGACGTCGAGCCGGTGCTTCTCGGCGGCGTCGAGCATCGCGTCGATCGCGCGCTCGCTGACCAGCACGTCGTTGTTGAGGAGGACGACCCAGTCGCTTGCCGCGAGAAGCGCGCCCTGCGTCCAGGCGCCGCCGCAGCCCAGGTTGACGGCGTTGCGGACCGAGTGCACCTGCGGGTTCGCAGCCAGCCAGTCGGGCGTGCCGTCGCTGCTGCCGTTGTCGATGACGAGGATCGCGTCGGCCGGCGTGCCGTGCGCCAGCAGGCTCTCGACGCACTGCGTCGTGTAGCGCAGTTCGTTCAGAACCGGGATGACGACGACGTAGCGCATCGGGCGTGCGCCGGCCTCAGGGCTTGGCGCGCGGCACGCGGCCCATCAGGTAGAACTCGTCGTTCGGGCGCATCGAGCTGACGTTGGCGATCCGGTTCGACAGGCCGAACAGCGCGGCGATGCCGGCGATGTCCCAGGCGTCGTCGTCGCTGAAGCCGTGCTCGCGCAGCGCCGCGAAGTCGGCGTCGCCGACGAGATGCGACTCGCTCGTGACCTTGACGGCGAAGTCGAGCATGGCGCGCTGGCGCGGCGTGATGTCGGCCTTGCGGTGGTTGACGGCCACCTGGTCGGCGACGAGCGGGTTCTTCTCGTAGATGCGCAGCAGCGCGCCGTGGGCGACGACGCAGTAGAGGCAACGGTTGATGCCGCTCGTCGCGACGATGATCATTTCCTTGTCGCCCTTGCTCAGGCCCGACTCGCGCAGCAGCAGCGCGTCGTGGTACGCGAAGAAGGCGCGGAATTCGGCCGGCCGATGCGCGAAGGCGAGGAAGACGTTGGGAACGAAGCCCGCCTTTTCCTGGACCTCGAGGATCTTCTGGCGGATGTCGTCGGGCAGGCCGTCGAGGGCGGGAACCGGAAAGCGGCTGATCGGCCGTGCCGGCGTCGCCGGTGCCGCAGGGGAGGAAGGGTGGGCCATGGATCAGCTCCTGAATTGCAGGGTGTGCAGGCGCGCGTACAGCCCCTGCGCGGCGAGCAGCTCGGCGTGGCTGCCCGATTCGACGACGCGGCCGGCGTCGATGACGACGATGCGGTCGGCGCGCTCGATCGTCGACAGCCGGTGCGCGATGACGAGGCTCGTGCGCCCTTTCATCAGCCGCTCGAGCGCCTGCTGGACGAGGCGCTCCGATTCCGAGTCGAGGGCCGACGTCGCTTCGTCGAGGATCAGGATCGGCGCGTTCTTGTAGATCGCGCGGGCGATCGCCAGGCGCTGCCGCTGCCCGCCCGAGAACTCGCTCGCGTTGTGGCCGACGACGGTGTCGAGCCCGCGCGGCAACGACTCGGCGAACTCGAGCAGGGAGGCAGCCGCCAGCGCGGCGCGGATCCGCTCGCGGTCGCCGTTCGCGCCGTCGGCGCCGGTGCCGAGCGAGACGTTGGCGGCGACGGTGTCGTTGAAGAGGACGACGTCCTGGCTGACGAGCGCGAACTGGCGCCGCAGCGCGGCGACGTTCCAGTCGGCGAGCGCGTGGCCGTCGAGCAGCATCGTTCCCGCCGTCGGCTCGATGAAGCGCGGCAGCAGGTTGACGAGCGTCGTCTTGCCGGCGCCCGACGGGCCGACCAGCGCCACCGTCTCGCCGGCGCGCAGCTCGAGGTCGATCCCGTCGAGCGCCGGCGCCTGCTCGGCGCGGTAGCGCAGTGTCACGCCGCGCAGCTCGACGTGGCCGGCGCTGCGCCCCGGATCGAAGCGGCCGCCCTGTTCCGGCCGGCTGCCGTCGATCAGGTTGACGCCCTTGTCGAGGGCGGCCAGGCCGCGCGTGATCGGGCCGGCGAGCTCGGACAGGTGCTTGATCGGCGGAACCAGCTGCAGCATCGCGACGATGAAGGCGACGAAGCTGCCCACCGAGCCGCCGCCGTGGCTGCTCTGCCAGAGCGCGGCGACGATGACCATGGCGAGGGCGCACGACGCCAGCACCTGCGTGATCGGCGAGCCGGTCGCCGCGGCCACGGCCGACTTCATCGACAGCCGGCGCAGGCTGTCGCTGGCCCGCTCGAACCGCGACGCTTGCGACGCTTCGGCCGCGTGCAGCCGCACGCTCCGCCACGCGAGCACGTTCTCCTCGACGACGTAGGCGAGATCGTCGACCGAGTGCTGGCCTTCGACGGCGAGGCGGTGCAGGCGCCGGCTGAACTTGCGCATCACGTAGGCGACCGCCGGCAGCAGGATCGCCACGAACACCGTCAGCTGCCAGTTGAGCCAGACCAGGTAGCCGAGCAGGGCGACGAAGCGGAGCGAATCGCCGACCAGGCTCTGCACTGAGTAGACGAGCTGATTGGCGCCGTTCTGGACCTCGAAGGTCAGCGTGTTGACGAGGTTGCTGGCGGTGTTGCGGGTGAAAAGAAGCGGCTCGGCGTCGAGGACGCGCTGGAACATCGCGCGTCGCATCGCTTGCGTGCCGCGGTTGGCGGCCCACGCCAGGCCGTACTGCGAAATGAAGCCGGCGGCGCCCCGGATCGCGGTCAGGCCGATCACCGCGATCGGCACCAGCCAGAGCGGGAAGCTGCTCTGCTTCATGCCGTCGTCGAGGAGCACCTTCAGCAGCGCCGGGATCGCCGGCTCGGTCGCCGCGGCGACGACGGCACCGAAGAAGGCGAGCAGGAAGCCGCGCCGCGTGCCGGCAAAGAAAGGGGCGATCCGGCGCAGGCGCTCGCCCAGGCGGCGCCGGGCAATCCGGCCCGAGACGCTCGCCTGCTCGGCGGCCGGCGCCTGCGCCGCTGCCGGGCCGGGGTCGGGCATGGGCGTTGCCAAAGCCGGGGAAGCGGCCGCTTCAGCGGCTCGATCGGCCGTGGCCGGCGTTTCGACGCTCGCCGGGACCGTCACGCAGGGAACTCCGGGCGCTGCGGCGGACTCTGCATGAACATGAGCTTCACATATTTGTAGTAGGCATACTCCGCGTTGTAGATCGCAAGCATCAATCCGTGCCGACCATCGAGGAATCCGAGCTTCAGCAGATACGTGCGCACGAAGGCGAACAGCCCGTGCGCGATCGCCTTCGGCAAGCTCGCCTTCCTGCCGCGCGAGTGCATGTCGCGGGCGCTGCCGCTCGAGTAGCGGTCGAGCTTCTCGAGGACGTCGTGCACGTCGGGATAGCTGTGGTGGAGCAGGCTCTCGTCCAGGTCGGCGACGCTGCCGTCGACCGTCATGTGGGCATGCAGGAAATCGCCGGTGAAGCCCGACCTGGCGCGCCGGCCCAGCCTGAGCGTGCGGTCGGGGCGCCAGCCGCCGTGGCGCATGACCTTTCCGCAGAACTCCGACCAGCGCGGGATTCGGTAGCCGTCGTGCCTGCCGCTCGCGATCGCGGCGGCGATCTCGGCCTGCAGCGCCGGCGAGACGCGCTCGTCGGCGTCGAGCGAGAGCACCCAGTCGCTGGTGGCGAGCGAGAAGCCGCGCGCCACCTGCGGCCCGTAGCCCGGCCAGTCGGTGACGACGACGCGCGCGCCAGCCGCTTCGGCGACCTGTGCGGTGCGGTCGGTGCTGCCGGAATCGAGCACCACGATCTCATCGGCGAACGCCGCGCTGGCGATGCAGGCGCCGATTCGCGCGGCTTCGTTCTTGGCGACGATGACCACCGCAAGCGTTTCGTTCGGGCGCATGTCGTGGGCGGTCGTGGGTCGAGGTTCGCGATCTTGGCGACGGTGTGACGCGAATGGCGCTCTTCTCTTCCTCATTGTCCCAGATTCGTTTTTCACGGCGAGCGGCGTGCGCCTCGCTGCTCGCCCTCGCCGCGCTGCCGGCGGCGGCCCAGTTCCGGGTCGAGATCTCGGGCGTCGGCGCGACCCAGCTGCCAATCGCCGTCGTCCGCTTCCGCGACGAGGACAAGAGCGCCCAGTCGCCCTCGGCGATCATCCGCGCCGACCTCGAGCGCAGCGGCGCTTTCCGCATCGTCGACACCGCGGCGACCAGCTTCGACGAGAGCGCGCGCCCGGAGATGGCGCAATGGCGCTCGCGCGCCGCCGACGCCCTCGTCGCCGGCTCGGTGACGCGGCTGGCCGACGGCCGCTACGACGTCCGCTTCAAGCTCTGGGACGTCGTCAAGGGCAGCGAGCTCGGCGGCCAGAGCAGCGCCGTCGAGGCCGGCGACCTGCGCCTGGCGGCGCACCGCATCGCCGACTTCATCTACGAGAAGCTGACCGGCGAGAAGGGCGTCTTCTCGACCCGCATCGCCTACGTCACGCGCTCGGGAACGCGGCACACCCTGCGCGTCGCCGACGCCGACGGCGAGAACGGCCAGGTCGCGCTCAACAGCGGCCAGCCGATCATCTCGCCGGCGTGGTCGCCGAACGGCAAGGAGCTCGCCTACGTCTCGTTCGAGCGCCAGAAGGCGGTCGTCTTCGTCCACAACGTCGCCAGCGGCGAGCGCCGCGCGATCGCCGACTTCCGCGGCTCGAACAGCGCGCCCGCGTGGGCGCCCGACGGCGAGCGGCTCGCCGTCACGCTCTCGCGCGAGGGCGGCTCGCAGCTGTTCTCGATCGGCAAGGGCGGCGGCGAACCGCGCCGGCTCGCGTCGAGCCCGGCCATCGACACCGAGGCCGAGTACAGCGCCGACGGGCGCTGGATCTATTTCACGAGCGATCGCGGCGGCGCGCCGCAGATCTACCGCATGGCTGCGGGCGGCGGCGGCGCCGAGCGAGTCACCTTCAGCGGCAACTACAACATCAGCCCGGCGATCAGCCCCGACGGCCGCACGCTCGCGTACGTCACGCGCGCCGGCAGCGCGTTCCGCCTGGTCGTCCTCGACCTGTCGACGCCGGGCGCGCAGCCCCAGATGATCACGGACAGCAACGACGACGAGCATCCGAGCTTCGCGCCCAACGGGCGGCTGCTAATCTATGCGACTCGCGCGCAGGGCCGCAGCGTGTTGATGACCACCACGCTCGATGGCAAGATCAAGGCTCGCCTGCCGTCCCAGACGGCCGATCTGCGCGAGCCGGTGTGGGGCCCGTACGGGCGCTAGCCGCGCGAGCCGCCGCGGCGCATTTCAAGCAAGCAAAGGAAAAATCATGAACACCTTTTATCGCCACCTCTTCACCGCCCTCGCCGTCGCCTCGCTGGCGGCATGCTCGAGCGTCAAGCTCGACGACAAGGCCCCCGTCGAATCGCGTTCTGGCGCGAACGTCGTTCCGGGCAGCGGCGCCGGCGCCGCGGGCGCGGGAAGCTCGCAGACGCGCGTCGCGCCGGTCGACGTCACGCCGACCGCCAACGTCGCCTACTCGAACCTGCCGCGCATCGTGTATTTCGATTTCGACAGCTACGTCGTCAAGGACGACTACCGTCCGGTGATCGAATCCAACGCCAGGGCGCTGAGCGCCAACCGCCGGATGAAGATGGCCGTCGAGGGCCACACCGACGATCGCGGCAGCAGCGAATACAACCTCGCCCTCGGCCAGCGCCGTGCCGAAGCGGTGGTCAAGTCGCTGACCCTGCTCGGCGCCGACCAGGCCCAGCTCGAGGCGGTGAGCTTCGGCAAGGAGCGGCCGGCGGTACAGGGCGAGAACGAAGAAGCGTGGGCGAAGAACCGCCGCGCCGAGCTGGCGAGCCGCTGATCATGCGTGCCTCGCGCGGCCTGGCCTCGGTCGCGGCCGCGTTCGTCGCGGCCGCCGCCTTGTCGCTCGCCGGCCCGGCGCGCGCCGGCATCTTCGACGACGACGAGGCGCGCCGCGCCATCCTCGAGCTGCGCAAGCAGATCGAGCAGGGCAACGAGCAGGCGCGGGCGCGCCAGGCCGAGCAGATGACGCAGATGTCGGCGCAGATCGAGCAGCTCAAGCGAAGCCTGCTCGAGCTCAACGGCAACATCGAGGCGCAGCGCGCCGACAACGCGAAGATGCGCGGCCAGATGGAAGAGCTCGCCCGCAGCGTTGCCGAGCTGCAGAGGAAGCAGACCGACCTGCAGCAGGGCGTCGACGAGCGCATCCGCAAGGTCGAGCCGCAGAAGGTGACCGTCGACGACAAGGAGTTCAGCGTCGATCCGGAGGAGAAGCGCAGCTACGACGATGCGCTCGCCGGCTTCCGGCGCGGCGAGTTCGACCGCGCCGCGACGGGTTTCGGCGGCCTGCTGAGGCGCTTTCCGAACAGCGGCTATCGCCAGTCGGCGCTGTTCTGGCTCGGCAATGCACAGTACGCGCGGCGCGAGTACAAGGACGCGATCACGACCTTTCGCAGCCTGATCGCGAGCGCGCCCGACAGCGCGCGCGCCCCCGAGGCGATGCTCGCAATCGCCAACTGCCAGGCCGAGCTGAAGGACACCAAGGCAGCGCGCAAGACGATCGACGACCTGCTCAAGGCGTATCCGAAGTCGGAAGCCGCGCAGGCCGGACGCGAGAGGCTGGCGGCGCTGCGATGACGCCGGCGCCGGCCGCCGAGGCGGTCGCGCTCGGCGACGACGAGCCCGACCTGGAGCGCCGATTCGGCGGCCTGCGCCGTCTCTATGGCGACGCGGGCTATGCGCGGATCCGTGCCGCGCACGTGGCCGTCGTCGGTCTCGGCGGCGTCGGCTCCTGGGCGGCCGAGGCGCTGGCGCGCAGCGGCGTCGCCGCGCTGACGCTGTTCGACCTCGACCAGGTGTCCGACTCGAACGTCAACCGTCAGGTGCAGGCGCTCGGCAGCACGATCGGCATGGCCAAGGTCGAGGCGCTGGCGGCGCGCATCGCCGACATCCATCCGGGCTGCGCGGTCGCCTCGGTCGAGGAGTTCGTCGACGAGGGCAACTGGCCCGGTGCGCTCGCGCGCCGCGCCGACGTCGTCGTCGACGCCTGCGACGACGGCCGCGCCAAGGCGCTGCTCGCCGCCTGGGCGCGCGCGTCGGGCACGCCCCTCGTCGTCGTCGGCGCGGCGGGCGGCAAGCGCGCGGCAGAGCGCGTCGAGGTCGCCGACCTCGCCGACGTCACCCACGACCCGATGCTGGCCGCGCTGCGCCAGCGCCTGCGCAAGGAGCACGCCGCGCCGCGCGCCGGCAAGCTCGACATCGCCTGCGTGTTCTCGCGCGAGCCAGTGGTCCTGCCGGCGGGCGAGGCGTGCGACGTCGACGGCAGCCTCAACTGCCACGGCTATGGGTCGAGCGTCGCCGTGACGGCGACCTTCGGCATGGTCGCGGCGGCGCGCGCACTCGAATTCGCTGCGCTGGCCGAGGTGAAGGCCGGCGCACCCGCCACCTTATAATCATGGGCTCGGAGGGTTGTTAGCTCAGTTGGTAGAGCAGCGGACTTTTAATCCGTAGGTCGTGGGTTCGAGCCCCGCACAACCCACACGCGGCAACCTTCCGAAGCGGCGGTTTTCGGGCTCTTAGCTCAGTTGGTAGAGCAGCGGACTCTTAATCCGTAGGTCGAGTGTTCGAGTCACTCAGGGCCCACCAGAAAAGACGAGGGACAGCCGGTTAGCGCCTGCTGTCCCTTTGTCTTCGACGTAGCCAATTTGGCTACGTCGCCGCTCTGTTATTCGCTTCATCGACGTCGCAACGACCTACGGATTCTTCGGATTCGTGTTGTCGAGGTCCGATCCTCTAGATCAGCACAGAAATCTGTATGATCTCAGGATGAAGACCACCCTCGACATCGATGACCAGCTCCTTGCCGAGGCCAAGGCCTTGGCAGCGCACCAGCGAACCAGCCTGACACGGCTGATCGAAGAGGGTCTGCATTTGCGCCTTCGCGCGCGACGAACGAGTGGACGACGTACGAAGCTCGCGCTGCCATTGCTCAAGGGGCGAGGCGGCTTGGTAGCAGGTGTCGATCCACTGAGCAACAAGGCGATGCTGGAGGCACTGGGCGATGACGCCTGACGTCAATGTCCTGGTCGCTGCCGCCCGTAGTGACCATCCGCATCACGGCATTGCTCGCGCTTGGCTGGAAGGGACGTTTGCCGAGGCGGACTCTGGCGTTGTCTGCACGTTGATGCCGATGGTCCTGGCAAGTTTCCTGCGTTTGGTCACCAGTCCCAAGATCTTCCAGAGGCCAACGCCGATCGAAGAGGCGATCGGGTTCGTCGATGCGTTGCTGTTGGTGCCTGGCGCTGAACTCGCGGAGCTCGGCGCTGAATGGAAGCGATTTCGTCAACTTTGTCTGGACAAGGACCTCACTGCGAATGACGTTCCGGATGCTTGGCTCGCCGCGGCTGTAGCTCAACGCGGGGAGCATCTCGTCAGCTTCGATCGAGACTTCAGGAAACTGCTGGGTCGAGCCCAGTTCACGCTACTCGCATCCGTGCCAATGTAGCGAGCCAATGGGGGGCTTGCGGCCATCAACCGATCACCCCCGGCGCGCCGATGGCCGCTTCAGATGGGTGCCGACGTTCGGGTTCGCTGACGAATGACCGCTGCTGCCGAGACCTGACGTTGACCATCTTGCGGGGCGGCAGGCCGCTGCACATCTGAACCTGTCCTTGAATGTCGGGGCGATGGATTGGCGTTATTTGGCCCGCTGCCGGCCCCTACCAGCGACTGCTCTCGCAGGCATTCAACTGGCACTCTCGACCCTTCGGCGACGTTCGCCTCTCCGAACTGCTTGCCTCAAAGCTGACTGTCGCTGCACAGCAGTTAAACCGGTGTCGACGAAAAAGTCCACTTTCGGCTTGGCTGACTTCCTGGGAAGAGCGCCCGAGCCTGTGCGCAAGGTCCTGGACACCAAGCGGACGATCTCACCGGACGTGCAGGTAGTGGAGGCAGCAGCGGCCAGGTTGCCGCGTCCGCCGTCAGCGGCCGCGCCGCAGACCTTGCTGGCGGCGGCCTGCGGTCTCATCCCACGGCTGCCTTATTCCCACTTGCGCGCGACCGCGCCCGCAATGCGCCGCACCAGCCAGCGCGGTGTCGCGCGCGTGGCCAACGCAGCGGCCTGGTTGACCGCGCCGGGCACGGCGATCACCTCGCCGGCCAGGCAGGCGCGGCAGCCCTCGGCCGCCACCGCCTCCACGTCGGCGACGAGCACGCTCGGCAGCCGGGCCAGGCGGGCGTTGCCCTCGGCGGCGCGGTCGAGCATCGCGGTGGCGGTGATGCCCGGGCACAGAGCGGTGACCGTGATGCCGCTGCCGCGCAGTTCCTCGGCCAGTGATTCGGTGAGCGACAGCACAAAGGCCTTGGTGGCCGCATAGGTCGCCAGGCCCGGTACCGGCTGGAAGGCGGCGATCGAGGCCACGTTCATCACGCGCCCGCTGCCGCGCGCGATCATCGGGAGGCAGGAAGGCGGCGAGCATCGCCGTCAATCCCGAGACGTTGAGGTCGATGAGCGCCTGGTGCCGCGCCGCAGGCATCGCCGCGAAAGCGCCCTGCTCGAGCACGCCGGCGTTGTTGACCAGCACGTCCACTGGCCGGCGCTTGCGCTTGAGCCTGGCCGCCAGCGCGGCGGCGGCGCCGGCCTGCGCTAGGTCGGCCGGCAGCACGTCGACAGCGACGCCGTGCTGGGCGTGCAGCGCGTGCGCCAGCGCCTTCAGCTTGTCGGCACTACGCGCCACCAGCACCAACCGGTGGCCGTAGGCGGCGAAGCAACGTGCTATCGCTTCGCCGATGCCCGACGACGCGCCGGTGACGAGGACGGTCAACTTCTCGGGACTGGGCTTCGTCGTCATGGTCGTGCGGCCTCGGTGAACGCCCCCGCGCCATGCGACTCGGGGACCCTGACAGTGCGATGATGGGCCATCATGCCGCGCCGCAGCTTGTCAGCGCAGGGACCTGACCGCGAGGCTGCGCTGGAGCAGTACCGCCGCCGAGCTTCGGTCTACGACTGGGAGCTGGCGCTCTTCGAGACCTTGCGAATCGACGCCATCGCCGCGCTGGCGCTGCGGCCCGGCGAGGTCGTCATCGACGCCGGCTGCGGCACCGGGCTCAGCCTCTCGGGGCTACAACAAGGCATAGGAAGGCAAGGCCGCATCGTCGGCATCGAGCAGTCGCCGGAGATGATCGAGCACGCTCGCCAGCGCGTGCGCGAACAGCGGGCGCCGCACGTCAGGCTGATCTGCTCGCCGGTGGAGGCGGCGGCTTTCGACGAGCAGGCCGATGCCGCCCTGTTCCACTTCACGCATGACATCCTGCGCACACCGGCGGCGGTGGACAACGTGCTGCGGCATCTGAAGCCCGGCGCGCGTGTCGTGGCCACCGGACTGAAGTGGGCCGCGCCCGGTCTGGCTTGGCCGGTGAACCTGTTCGTCCTCGGCGCTGCTTGGCGTTCGGTGACCTCACTCGAAGGGCTGGCCCATCCTTGGAGCCTGCTGCAGAAGCACCTCGGGCCGTTGCGCGTCGAGTCGCTGCTGGGGGGCGCGGTCTACCTCGCCAGCGGGGTGGTCGAGGCCTGATGGGCCCCGATCAACCTCCAGCGCGCATGACCTTGCGTCCTTCAGCCTACAGCAGCGCGACGACGCGGTCGGCGTGGTCGCCCCGCACCTCCAGCACGCCGTTCCTGGCCATGCGCCGGCGCCGCAGGCCGTTCGCCGCTGCTGGCCGGGCGCCTGCCGTAGCGGCCGGCTGAATGACAGGTATTGGAGGCGGCCATTGGCCGACCGGCCGCCAGTACCTCTTAACGACCCTGCAGCGACACTCACTGATCAAATTGGGGCGCCGGAAAGGCGACGGCCGCCCACGCAGCTTCAGTACGACCTGCACGGCGGCGTTGTGCTGCGCCCGTTCGTTGGCCACCAGGCGCGTGATGTAGCGGCACGGTTGCTCGAGTGCCAGACGGCCACCCAGCCTGGAATCTGCTTCGACATCGGCCGCAGCATCGTCGCCCGCCCGGCATGGGACGATGCGGCATGGACAACAAGTCCTTCGACCTGATCATCTTTGGCGCTACGGGCTTCACCGGCCGGCTGGTGGCCGAGTATCTGAACAACACCTATGGCGCCGGCGGGCGGGTGGCCTGGGCCATGGCCGGGCGCAGCCGTGACAAGCTTGGCGACGTGCGCCGCCTGATCGGGGTGCCAGAGACCGTGCCGCTGCTGCAGGCCGACGCCACCGACGCGGCGTCGCTGGCCGCGCTGGTGGCACAGACCAAAGTGGTAATCAGCACGGTCGGGCCCTATCAGCTATACGGCGAGCCGCTGCTGCGCGCTTGCGTCGACGCCGGCACCGACTATGTGGACCTGTGCGGCGAGCCGGGCTGGATGGCGCAGATGATCGCGCACCACGATGCCGCGGCGCGCGCCAGCGGTGCGCGCATCGTGTTCTCCTGCGGCTTCGACTCGATCCCCTTCGACTTGGGCGTGCTTTACCTGCAAAGCGAGGCCCAGTGCCGCTTCGGCGCGCCGCTGAAGCAGGTGCGTGGCCGCGTACGCGTGATGAAGGGCAGCTTTTCCGGCGGCACGATGGCCAGCGCACTGGCCACGTTCGAGGCCATGGGCCGTGACCCGGCGCTCGCGCGCCTGATGACCGACCCCTTTGCGCTGGTGCCGGGCTTCCAAGGGCCAGCGCAGCCCGAGGGCGAATCGGCCGTTTACGACGCGGCCGCGAAGTCTTGGACCGGGCCTTTCGTGATGGCCGCGATCAACACCAAGAATGTGCACCGCACGCATGCATTGCGCGGCCATGCCTGGGGCCGCGACTTCGTTTACGACGAACGCATGCTCACTGGCGATGGCGCCGACGGCGAGCGCCGCGCGAAGTTCTTGGCGCGCAGCACGCGATTGCAGAATCTGGCGCTCGGCTGGAGCCCCACGCGCGCGCTGCTGCGCCTGGCCCTGCCCAAGCCGGGCCAGGGCCCGAGCCAGCATGAGCGCGCGACCGGCCGCTACGAAGTGCTGTTCAGCGGCGAGACGGCCAAGGGCCAGCCCCTGAGCGCCGTGGTCAAGGGCGATCGCGATCCTGGCTACGGCTCGACCTGCAAGCTGATCAGCGAGAGCGCGCTGTGCCTGGTGCAGGACGTCGACCGTTCGATGGCCGGCGGCGGCGTGTGGACGCCGGGCGCGGCGATGGGCCTGGTCTTGGTGCGGCGTTTGCAGGAACGGGCCGGGTTGAGTTTCGGCATTGCCGCATAGCCGTTCACGTCGAAGCGGATTCGATCATGCGGCGGGTCGCGCGGGCACCGTGCCTCCGCCGAAACTCAACGTGACCCGCAGGCCGCCCAGCGCCGGCTCGGCCAGCCGCATCGGAGCGCGCCGGATGTCGGAAACCGCGGCGCATCAGTGGTCGACTGTGTGCCGTCGCGCCAGGGCGCCTTCAGCTCAAGCACGAGTGGGGTTCGTGGTCGACGTGGAGGGCTCTACATCCGCGAACGCTGATATTCGCCCCGGGAAAGTGAGCCCCGGGCACATCGTCGCGTCAGGCCTTGGTGCCCCGGACCGGGTACTGCTTTTCCTGGATGAACTTCAACCCGGACAGCAGTGACGCGAGGTCTGGCCGCGAAAACGGCGCATTCGAGATGTCGACCACCTGCACGTTGCCGTCGGGATTGATCGCAAAGGTCGCGGGTTGGGCGAAAGGCCGGTCGGTCTCCTGTGGCGACCGCGGATCGGAGATGTACAGGCACAGCAGGGCAATTTGCGGCTTAGCGGAGACCGTGAGCGGCCCGCCGCGCGGCCAACCCCGACATCAAGCCACGCGGATCAGCTTCTTGTTGACGAACTCGTGGATGCCCGCGGCCGAGAGTTCACGGCCATAGCCCGAGTTCTTGATGCCGCCAAACGGGAGGTCGGGCATCGACACTGCGGCCGAGTTGACGAACACCATGCCGGTGTCGATGCGGCGCGCCACTCGGCGGCCGCGCTCGGCGTCCTGGGTGAACACCGACCCACCCAGTCCGAAGGGCGAGTTGTTGGCAAGCGCCACGGCGGCAGCTTCATCGGGCACGCGGAAAAACAGCGCCACGGGGCCGAAGAATTCTTCGCTGAACATCGGGTTGTCTTCGGCGACATCCGTCAGGATCGTGGGCTGCATGAAGTTGCCTTGCATGTCCGCCACCCGCTGGCCACCCAGCACCAGCTTGGCACCGTTGCGCACCGCGGTTTGCACCTGCCGCTCGAGCTTGTCCAGCGCGTCGGCCGAGCTGAGCGGCGCCAGGGTGCTGCGCTCGTCCATCGGGTCACCCGGCTTGAACTGGCTCATCGCCGCCTTGAACTGGTCAAGAAAAGCATCGGCCACGGCCTCCAGCACGATGAAGCGCTTGGACGCGGTGCAGGCCTGACCCGCATTGCCCATGCGACCGCTGACGGCCTGTTTCACAGCGCGCGTCATGTCGGCGTCTTCGAGCACGATGAAGGCGTCGCTGCCGCCCAGCTCCATGGTCGACTTCTTCAGGTTCCGGCCGGCCCGTGCGGCCACCACGGCACCTGCTGCTTCACTGCCGGTCAAGGCCACGCCGCGCACACGCTCGTCGTCGATCAGCGCGGCCACCTGGTCTTTTGACACGAACAAGTTGGTGTAGCCACCGGCCGGCACGCCAGCGTCGTGCATCAGCTGCTCGAAGGCCAGCGCGCACTGCGGCACGTTGGACGCGTGCTTGACCATCACCACGTTGCCGGCCATCAGGTTGGGCGCGGCGAAGCGGGCGACTTGGTAGTACGGAAAGTTCCACGGCTCCACACCAAACAGCACGCCCATCGGGCTGCTCTCCACCACGGCCTGGCCCTTGTCGGTCTTCAGAGGCTCGGGTGCGAGAAACGCCTCGGCGTGGTCGGCGTAGTAGTCGATGATCGCGGCGCTGAGCGCCACCTCGCCGGCGCTCTGGCCGATGAGCTTGCCCATCTCTAGCGTGGCCAGCTTGGCAAGGGCTTGCTGGCGCTCGCGCATCAAGGCCGCTGCGCGCTTGAGCACGGCCTTTCGCTGCGCAAAGCTTTGGTCGCGCCAGGTGCTGTCAAAGCACGCCTGGGCGGCTTGCAGCTTGGCTTGCAACTGCTGGTCGCTCAGTTCGTCGAAAGACTTCTCCACGGTGTTGGTGAAGGGGTTTGTGCTGCGGTAGGCCATGGGGGCTCCTTGTTCGGCGGGTTTCGTGCGGTTCGGATGGCTCAGCGCGTGGTCTGCCGGGCCAGCAGCGCTCGCGCGGCCGGCTCCGACGAGGCCGGGTTCTGGCCGGTGATGAGCGCCCCGTCGGTCACCACGTAGGCCTGCCAGTCGGCGTCCTTGCTGTACACACCGCCGTTTTCCACAAGCAGGTCTTGCACCAGAAACGGCACCACCTGGGTCAGGCCGGCGGCGTCTTCTTCGGAGTTGGTGAAGCCGGTGACACGCTTGCCCTTGACCACCGAGGCGCCATCGGCACCCTTGGCACGCCACAACACACCGGGTGCATGGCACACGGCAGCCACGGTCTTGTCGGCCTGGAGCATCTGCTGGATCAATTGCAGCGAGTGCGGGTCCTGCGCCAGATCCCACAGCGGGCCGTGACCCCCCGGGTAGAACACGGCGTCGTATTCGGCCGCATCCGCATCGGCCAGCTTGCCGGTGTGAGCCAGCGCGCGCTGGGCGTCCTCATCGGCCTTGAAGCGCCGAGTGGCTTCAGTTTGGGCGTCTGGCTCGTCGCTCTTCGGGTCCAGCGGCGGCTGGCCACCCTTGGGCGACACCAACGTCACCTTGGCGCCTGCGTCCTTGAAAACGTAGTACGGCGCAGCAAACTCTTCCAGCCAGAAACCGGTTTTCTTGCCGGTATCGCCGAGTTGGTCATGCGAGGTCAACACCATCAGGATGTTCATGAGGGGTCCTTGTGATTGTGGTTGGTGGTTGTTGGCGGCCGCTCGCAGGGCTCCGCCGCGCAGCACGCACGCCGGCTGTTGCCAGCGTGATCAACAGCCGTTGGGAGCAAGGTCAACGCGCTTTGCGCCGTGCACCACAAGTTAGCGCGCGATGGGGCAGCACGCAGCCCGAATGCGGCCCAAATGGATGTAGGACAATACGACGGTGGCACGGCGCCCTGCGGCATTGGCAGCCTGCGGCCTATGGTCGACACTGCCACCGGAAACCTTCGCCCTGGATGCGCTCCGCGAGCACCGAGGAGATGCAGATTTCCCGACCGCGCTCCGATCCGGCGCGCATGAAGTGGAGCCTGCACCGCAATGACCGGTATGCGGCCGAGACGTACCTACGAGAGTCGAGGACGACCGACAGGAACCGCTGCATTGCTCCCATTCGTGACGCCTCCCGGACGCCTGACCTGCCCCTGGTTATTCGGGCCAATCATTCCTGGAAGACGGCTTGGTTGTGGATGGAATGATGCTGCTGCTTGAACTCCAGGGGCGTCGAGCAGTTCAGGCTGCTGTGCGGCCGGACGACGACCTTGGCTTCTACGCGCGAGCGGAGCCACTCGACGCTCAGGCACTCGTCGCGGAGCTTTCCGTTGAAGCTCTCGTCGTTGGCGTTCTGCTACGCCATCCGATAAGTAAAAATAGCCGTGGCGTTTCGCTCACCTTGACGATCAAGAGCCTCACGGCCGAGACAGCACGATCTGTTGCGTCAGCCATGTCGGGTTCCGCGGCGGGGCAGGCGCGTCAGGCCGGCCGCCACGCCAGGTCGATGCGCCCATCGACGATGCCGATCCGACGGTCCGCCAGCGCTGCGAACTGCGCATCGTGGGTGACGGCGACCACAGTCTTGTTCAGCTCGCGCGTCAGGCCGCGCAAGACGTCGCGCACGTTGGCGCTGGAGACCGAATCGAGGTTGCCGGTGGGCTCGTCGGCAAGGATCACGAGCGGGTCGTTCGCCAGCGCCCGGGCAATCGCCACGCGCTGACGCTGACCGCCGGACAACTGGCTCGGCCGTTTGTGATGCTGGCCGTCGAGGCCGAGTCGATCGAGCAATTGCGCCGCGCGCTCGCGCGCTGCATCGTCGCCGATCCGGCCGAGCTTGCGAATCGGCAGCGACACGTTGTCGACGACGCTGAACTCGGCGAGCAGGAAATGGAACTGGAACACGTAGCCGAGCCGCGCCAGGCGAAAGTCGGTGAGCCGGTCGTCGTCGAAGCCGGTGGTGTCCTCGCCGTCGATCCAGATGCGTCCGGTCGTCGGCACGTCGAGCAGGCCCAGCAGGTACAGCAGCGACGACTTGCCCGAGCCCGACGGCCCCATCACGCAGACGAATTCGCCGCGCTCGATCTCGAGGTTCACGTCCTGCACCAGCGTCACCGGCACCTCGCCGGCGAGCGTGCGAGTGACGTGCTCGACGCGGATGACCGGCGCCGATGCCGGTTCGGCGTCGGTCATGCCGCACCTCGCAAGATGTCCACGGGATGCACGCTCCCGGCCCGTCGAGCCGGGAGGTACGAGGCTGCCAAGCACGACAGCATCGCAAACAGGACCGCCAGCGCGTACTGCTCGGCGCCCCACCATACCGGCAGGTGCACGACCTCCGAGACCCCTGGCGGACGGATCGCCACCTGCCCAAGCAGCTGCATCAGCCCGACGCCGAGCAACAGGCCGAGGCCGCTGCCGAGCACGCCGACGATCAGGCCCTCGAGCAGGAAGATGCGCTTCAGGTCGCGTGCATGGAAGCCCATCGCCTTCATGATGGCGATGTCGCGCGTCTTTTCCATGACGATGGTGGAGATGGTGTTGTAGATGCCGAACGCGGCAACCACCAGGATCGCCGAGACCACGCTGAACATGATGACGTTGCGCACCAGCAGCAGGCTCAGGATGTCTTCCGACGCCTCGACCCACGAGACCGACTTGTAGCCGGTGGCGGCCTCGATGGTCAGCGCCATGCTGCGCGCGGCGTACGGATCGGCGAGCTGGATGATCACGCGGTTGACACGGTTCTCGCGCCCGAGCAGCGACTGGGCGCGCTTGAGCAGCACGAATGCCTGCCCCTCGTCGTAGGCCGCATTGCCGGTGCGGAAGATGCCCACCACGCGCAACGATCGGCTGCTTCCGTCGGCGGCCAGCACGTTCAGCGAGCTGGCCAGGTGCAGGCTGAACTTGTCGACCAGCCCCTGACCGATGACGATGCCGTTGGGGTCGGCCGCCAGCGCGTCGAGCGAGCCTTGGATCATCTTCTCTTCGATGGTCGTGACCTGCTTCATCTTCTCGGGCACCGCGCCCGAGAGCGTCACCGCCTGCTGGCGGCCGGCGAAGGTGAGCACGGCTGCGCCGGCGAGTACCGGCGCCGCGCGAACACCGGGCAGGGCCTCGATGAACTCGAGCCGTTGCGTCCAGCCCCGGATGCCTCGTGTCTCGCGGGGTGGCTTCACGTTGCGCACGCTGACGGCGCCCTCGGGCCAGCGCAGCTCGGCGGGTTGCACGCGGCCCTGACGCACCTCGTCGTAGACCGTGATGTGCGGGCTGTTGTCCACCAGGCGCTTCAGGAAGTCCTTCTCCGAGCCGCGCATCAGCGACGACACAGCGAGAAAAAACGCAACGCCGAGCACCACGCCGGTCAGCGAGACCAGCGTCTGGCGCTTGCGGCTCGTCAGGTGAGCCAGCGCGACATCGAGCGCGATCGCCATGCCTTAGCGTTTGTCCGATGCGGCCGACGGCGAGGAAGCGGCAGTAGGCACGCCGTCCGCGCGCTGTCCTTCGCTCAGCGTGTCGGCAGGCGACAGCACGACCATCTCGCCCTCCGCGAGTCCGGAGACGACTTCCGTGCGCTCGCTGCCCGCGACCCCCTTGCGGACCTCGCGCCGCTGCAAGCGGCCCTGCTGCAGCACCCAGACCGCGTTGCCCTTGAGCGCGCGGGTGGGCACGAGCAGGGCGTTCTCGCGGCGCGACACGATCAGATTGGCGTCCATCGTCATGCCCGTGCGGAGCGGGCCGGCGTCGACCGCAGGCGCATCGGCGAGGCGTATGCGCACGCGGTAGCTGCGCGACACCGGATCGCCCTTGGGCGTGATCTCCGCCACCTCGCCATCGAACAGTCGCCCAGGCAGCCCGTCAGTGCGCAGCATCACCTTCTGGCCCACGACCACGCGAGGGATGTCTTCCTCGTCGACTTCTGCGCTCACCCGGAGCGGCGCGCAGCAGGCCAGCGTCACCACCGCCTGGCCAGCGGCGACGAACTGACCGGGCTCGCCGTCGCGGCGCAGGACGATGCCATCGGCGGGCGCCACGAGCTGGTTGTAGTCACGCTGCGCCTGGGCCCGCCCCACCGCGGCCTGCGCGGCCTGCAGCTCACTTCGCACGCGGTCGAGTTCAGCCGACGAGACAAACTTTTGGGCCACGAGGTCCCGCGTGCGTTCGAACTGGGCTTGAGCGAGCCGCTCGCGCGCCGACATTTCCTGCACGGTCTGATCGAGGTCGCCCGACTCGATGCGAGCAAGCACCTGACCGCGGCGCACGTGGGCCCCTTCCGCGGCCTGCACGACTACCAGGCGTCCGCCAATGCGTGGAGCGAGCGGAATCATCACCGTGGGCTCGACAGTTCCGGTGGCGTACACCGCCTCGACCGCAGGCCCGCGAGTCGCCGACGCGATCTCGACCCGCGTGGGCCATTGCGACCAGGCGATGCCGGCTGCTGCCACCACGGCCGCACCAATCACGAGGGCGATCTTTGTTCTTCGTTGCAAGCGAGTTCCGATCACGCGAGTCTGGCGGCGCCGGCACTATCGCATGCCAGATCGATCTCATGATCGC
This sequence comes from Caldimonas sp., assembly GCA_039932815.1. Lineage (GTDB taxonomy): Bacteria > Pseudomonadota > Gammaproteobacteria > Burkholderiales > Burkholderiaceae_C > Schlegelella_A. The sequence continues at coordinate 16,992 of JBDTPG010000004.1, read as the reverse complement.
GGGTGCGCGGCCGGCGCCTTCACCTCGGCCATTCGCACGATCCGGCTCGGCATAAGCATCCGCCGAAAGACACTTCGTCGTGACGCGCGTGGTCGAACCCGACCCACCGGCAGTTCGGATCGACTGGGTGGAGATCGAGGCCGTCCATTCCGGGCGCTCGTCGCTGACTTGCTCATCCCCCTCGGGGCGGGCGGATTGCGGCCTGACCGTGGGGGTACTCAGTTGCGCTTGCGAAACACCACGAGGTGCTGCCATGGCAAGGTGCCCACCGTGCGATCCCACACCAACGCGTGGGCGGCGGCTTCGCGCTTGATCTGGACTTCGCTCATCTTGTGCAGCGCCTTGATCGGCACCTGCGGGTCTTCGGACCGGTACTCGACGAACACGAGCTGACCACCCGGCTTGAGGGCGCGGACGATGCTGCCCAGCACCTCGTACGGAAACGCCAGCTCGTGGTAGACGTCGACCATGATGGCCAGGTCCACCGACGACGCCGGTAGCCTGACGTCGTCCTCGGCACCGAGCAAGGGCTGGATCTGTGTCAGGCCGCTTTGCCTTACCGTGCTTTGCAGCAGGGCCACCATCTCGGGCTGGACGTCGACCGCGAGCACCGTGCCGCCCGGCGCGACGGCCGGCGCCATGCGCCGGGCCAGGTAGCCCGTGCCCGCGCCGATGTCGGCCACCACCATCCCGGGCTTGAGTTGAAGTGCCGTCACCAGCAGATCCGTGCGTTCTTCGCGCTCGCGCTCTTCACGCTCGAGCCAAGCGGCGCCCTGCCAGCCCATGACGCCAGCGATGTCGCGGCCCATGTAGCGTTTTCCGATGCCATCGGCGCCTGCCGGGACGCGGGTGTAGCGCTCGCTGGGCTTGCCGGATTCGGCGAGCACCAGCGTTGCCAGGCACAGCACCAAGACACCCAGCACCGCAGACGAAACGCTCCGCGCAATTCGATTCATGGTCCGCACCTCGCGTCCGAGAACCGGAACCGCCCATTCCAAGTAGCTGCATCAGCGCACAGCCCAACGCTGACGCTGACAGTGGCCCTGGGGTGCTTCATCGTCAGAGTGATGAAGGGGCCGGCGTACGTAGCTGACGCCTACTCATTTCCGGATGAGGACGGTGCGTCGATGACGCGGCCTTGAGCGATGAGCTCGTCGATGCGCGCCATGACCAGCAGCCCGTTTGCCGAGTAGGGATCGAAATCTGGCCAGGCGATCTTCGTCTGCGGGTCCACGTCTGACAGACCGACGCGCGCCATGGACCATTCACCGTAGCGCCGCTGGGTGATGCTTTCGCAGTGGATCAACTCCAGATCCTGGTGGCGCGGGTCGGCAGAGATGCGCGCGTACAGGCGCGTGACCTTGCCGCGCTCACCTTCCAGTGCCTGCAGGAATACGCCTTGTCCCTCGCAAAGGACGCCGGTGATGTCATTTTGCGAATTCCAGGTGTATGCCTTGCGCAGAATCGAATCGGTCAGCGCGGGGTTCTGAGGGTCCACCGCTTTGCTCACGTAGATCAAGCGGATCAGCATGGTTCAGATGTCCTCGCGACTCCGAGTGGGGGCGAAAAGGCAAAGCGAGCGCGGCTGCACGCTGTAGCCGGCGACAAGCTGCCAGAGGATAGCAAGTGGATCGCCCCCGCGCGGGGTGCAGGTCCGGGCAAGCGGCGCTTCGGCCTGGGGCCGTTGAAACCGACGCAGGCTTGCCGGCGCCAGTTTCGCCATCGCTCGGCGATGAAATAGCGGACCTCGGCGACGCGCTCGTTCAGCCGTCGTAGCCGCCGCGTGACCCCATGGCATGATCGAACGGCCATGATGCATCCGAGCCACTGGCCCGCGGTCCCCGCATCGCGCGGTTCGCGCACGTCAGGCATGGCGCGCATCGGGCCGTGTCGCGCACGTCGGCGGCCCGCCGACGCCGCATCGCGCCGCCGACAGCGATCCGGCGGCTGAATGGATCCCGCGGCGAAACCGGTGCGGCGCGCCCGCGTCTTCATCAGCTACCGCCGCGCGGACAGCGCCGGGCGGGCTGGCCGCCTGAAGGACGATCTCACGCGGCTGCTGGGCGATCGCCTATTCATGGACGTTGCCGACATCGCGCCCGGCGCCGAGTTCGAGACCGTGCTACGCAACGAACTGGCGTCCTGCGGAGCGGTGCTCGCCATCATCGGCGCGGGCTGGCGCGAAGCCTTCGACAATCCGCGCGAAGGTCCGGATTACGTCCGTCTGGAACTCGGCCAGGCGCTGGCACAGGCCGGCGTCCAGGTGATCCCCGTCCTGATGCAGGGCGCGAGTCTGCCCGACGCGGATCGCCTGCCCGACGATCTGCGGGCGCTCTGCAAGCGTCAGGCGATCTCGATCCGGGACGACCGCTGGCAGGACGACGTCGCCTATCTGGCGCGCGCGTTGCGCACGACGCTCAAGCTGAGCCGGTTGCCGCTTTGGTGGATTGCCGCCGGCGTGTTCGCGCTCGCCGCATTGGCGGCGTCGTATGCACTCCATCGGCCGCAGCCTCCCGCGGCGTTCTCGCGGACGCGGGCGCACGAAATCACGATGGCCGCGACGGTGAAGGCGGCGGCGGCATGCAAGTCCGCCCCGCCCCGAGCGGCTGCGTGCCCGCTGGTCTTCCAGTTCGACCCGAGCGGCGTGCCGCGCAACGTGTACTTCGCCTCCGGCGCGTGTGTGCTCAAGGCCCCACCGTTCGGCAAGTGCGTCCTGGACAGACTCTCCGAAGTGCGGATTCCACCCTTCGACGACGCCAACGAAGTCGAAGTCGGACTGAACCTCGCCGTAGAAGCCGACGGGTCGACGAAGGTCGCCGTTGACGAGTGACGGGGTGGGGAACTGTGACCGCCCGATCGCGCATCGTCGCGCGCGGACCGGCCCTTCTGCGACTGGTCCGTCGGTTAGTCAATAGCCGATCGCGGCACCATCGCTGCGTGGATCGGATCCGCCGTATCGCATGTGGCTCAGCGGATCGATGACGATGCCGTGCGCGTGCCCGGCGAGTTCGTTCCAGTCGCCCCAGCGATCCAGGATGTGTCCGCGCCGACTCAGCTCCTCGATGGTCGCAATCGGAAACCGGGCCTCGATGTGCAGAGTGTCGCGTGGTTCGCCGAGGCCGAAGCGCCCCGACAGCCAGCGGGGTGACTCGAGCGCCTGTTGCATGTCCTGGCCGAAGTCGATCAGGTTGACGTAGGTCTGTAGGTGTATCTGCGGCTGGCCATCGGCGCCCATGCAGCCGACGACGCTCCAAAGGCGACCGTTGCGAAACCCCATCGACGCGATCAGCGTGTGCAGCGGCGTCTTGCCGGGTTCGAGCCGATTGGGGTGCACCGGGTCGAGCGAGAAGTACGCGCCACGGTTCTGCAGCACGACACCGGTGTTGCCGGCGACGACGGCCGAACCGAAGATTCCGTACAGGCTGTGAATGAGCGACACGGCATTGCCCTCGCCATCGACCGTGGCGATGAAGACGGTGTCGCCCTTGAGGCTTCCGTGCGAAGGAACCTCGTTCCAGGGAAGGGCCCGCGCCATGTCCATGAGCGCCCGGCGTTCGGAGGCATGGGCCTTGGAGATCAGACGCTCGAGCGGCACGTCGACGAATCGCGGGTCGGCGAGATGGCGGTCACGGTCGTGATACGCCAGCTGCTTGGCCTGCACCATCAAGTGCACGTGGTCCGCCCCCATGAACTCGCGCCGATGCAGCTCGAAAGGCTCGAGCAGGTTCAGCATTTCAAGTACCGTGAACCCCTGCGTCGGGGCCGGCGTTTCATAGAGGGTGACGTCGCGGTAGGTGCCGCTGATGGGTTCGCCCCAGCGCGCGGTCTGCGCCGCCAGATCGGCGCGGGTGAAGAAGCCGCCTTGCTCAGCCGCGAAGCGGGCGAGTTCATCGGCCACGGCTCCTCCATAGAACCCGGCCGGTCCTGCGGCGGCTACCGCTTCGAGCGTTCGCGCCAAACCTGCATTGACGAGCGTGGTGCCCGCGCGCGGCAATTGGCCACGCGGCATGAAGAGGGCCGCCGCCTCGGCGTGCGGCGCCAGATCCTGCGCCGCATGGCCGATCCACCCGGCGAGCCGCTCGGTCACGGGGAACCCGTCGCGGGCGTAGCCGATGGCGCTCTCGAGGCTGCGGGCCAGCGGTAGACGGCCGTACGCGGCGTGAGCCTCACCCCAGCTCGCCACCGAGCCCGGCGTCGTCAGCGTCGCCGGCAGGATGCCGCGAAACGGCACTTCGGCATAACCGCGTCGCGCGAACCAGTCGACGCTGGCGTTGGCCGACGCGCGGCCGCCGCCATCGAGGTGGCGCACCCGGCCGGTCCTGGCGTCGTAGATCAGCCAGAAGGCGTCGCCGCCGAGGCCGGTCATGTGCGGGTACAGCACGGCCAGGGCAGCGCTGGTGGCGATCGCCGCGTCGACCGCCGAGCCGCCGGCGCGCAGCACGTCGACCCCTGCCTGCGAAGCCAGCGAATGAGGACATGTGACCATGCCTCCGGTGCTCATGGTGACGGGGCGGCCGGTGGTGATCTGCAACGGATGTCTCCCGGAGTCCTTGGTCAAGCTCACCGCTGTGCGGGTGGGTAGTACTGAGGTGCCTCTCCGCGGTTGAACATACCGTAGTCGCGCATCACCTCGAGCAAGCGGAAGTACTCAGTCGTCTTGTCGGCAAGAAGCTGCCGGCCAAGACCGACACCAGCGTCGGGTGAAGGCACGTCAACGAGATGAGCAAAAACGCCGGGTCTGTAGACGCTCTCGAACACATCACGTTCCCACGACGTTTCGACCGACAGCTCACGATTTCGGGATTCCGCAGCGACGACAAAAGTCGGCGGCCGTCGCTCGGGGTCGTTGTAGGGGCTCAGGCGCTCGGGGCGCCACGCGGATTTTTCCGACCGCTCTTCGTGAAGGACCTGTGCGATCCGAATACGGTAGTCCGCGAAAACCTGTTCGCGGCCCGTTTCCTGAACCCTGTGGTGTTCCGCATCGACCCGCCAAGCGATCATTGATCCCTCGTCCCGCCATATTTGATACGAGAGCAGAAGATTCTCTCGAGTCAAGCTCTTGAACCGGTCGAGGAAGAGACAGCCGCCCATGGCTTCAAGAGATGGTTTCAATGAAGCCGCGAGATCCAGGTAGCGATTGATCTGCCCTTCTTTGATCTGAACCTCGAAAAGCTGAGAGATCATGGTTGTCGACACTCCACGAAAAGGGCAAGACGTTAATTCAGCGAGGGGCACCGCTTCGGGTAATACCCGTGTCGTTGACAGATCTCAGTCCGCCCGACATGCAATACGATGGACATCAGGCCAGCAGTGGCGGCCCGTGACAGCGGCGCGCACCCCGGGTCGCACAAAAGGGAGAAGACAGCATGCTGAAGACTTTGGTGGCCGGTGCCACCCTGGCGTTTGCCCTTTTTCCGGCAATCGCGCAGGACAAGGAAATCAAGATCGGCGTCATCTACGACCTGACTGGCCCGCTGGCGGCCGGTGGTTCGGTCGCCTCCAATCTCGGCACCAAGTACGCCATCGACATGGTCAACGAGAAAGGCGGCGTCGCGGGCTACAAGATCAAGCCGATCTATGCCGACGCGCAGAGCAAGGTCGATGTCTCGATCAACGAGTCGGAGCGCTTGCTGAACCAGGAGAAGGTCGACGTGCTGATGGGCTTGTTCTCGAGCGCGCAGTGCGTGCCGATCGCGCAGAAGGTCGATGCTGCCAAGCGATTCCTGTGGCTGAACGTGTGCGTCGCTTCCGCCGTGATAAAGGACAAGAACTTTTCCTATGTGTTCCGCCCACAGGTGCACTCTGACCAGTTCGGCGCCGCGTCCTGCACCTTCCTCAAGGAGCAATCGAAGGCGCGCCTGGGCAAGGAGCCCAAGGATCTGAAGGTCGCGATCATCTACGAAGATGGCCCGTACGGCAGCGGCGTCGCCTCGGGAAATGAATCGGCCTGCAAGGAATACGGCATGCAGATCGTGCTCAAGGAGGGCTACGCCGCCACCGCGCCCGACCTGTCGCCGCTGGTCACCAAGCTGCGGCGCGCACGGCCGGACATCATCCTGCACACGGGCTACAACCCCGACATCACGCTGTTCCTGCGCCAGGCGAAGGAGCAGAACCTGAAGTGGTCGGCGCTGATCGGCCACGGCGCGGGTTATGGGCAGTTCGACAAGCTGTTCGCCACCTTCGGCAACGATGCCAACTACATCTACGACGTCGATCCGGTGGCCGCGCAGTTGCTCGATGCCAAGACGCTGGCGCCGGGGATCGGTGACCTGACACAGGAGATGATCAAGCGCTACAAGGCCGAAACCAAGGCCGATCAGGTGCCGCCGCATGTGTCGATGGGCTTCAACCAGACCTGGATCTTCCTCAACGACGTGCTGCCTCGCGCCATCAAAAAGTACGGCGGCATCGACCCCGAAGCGTTGCGCAAGGCGTCGCTGGAAACCGACATCCCCGTCGGCGGCACCATCCAGGGCTACGGTGTCAAGTTCTACCCGCCGGGCTCGAACATGGCCGGCCAGAACGAGCGCTCGTCGCCGGCGGTGATGCAGTACATCGGCAACGACACCGTCGTCGTCTGGCCCACGGCGATCAAGACCAAGGACCCGGTGCTGCCGCTGCCCAAAGGCCACGCCTTCGCGCCCTGAGGCGCGGCGTGGGGGACGACGCACTGTTGTCGGTTCGTGAACTGAGCAAACGCTTCGGCGGGTTCACGGCCGTCAGAAAGGTGTCGTTCTCGCTCGAAAAGGGCGAGATCCTCGGCCTGATCGGCCCCAACGGCTCGGGCAAGAGCACGACTTTCAACCTCATCGCCGGTGCGCTGGCGCCGAGCGAAGGGTCGATTCGACTGCATGGGCGTGAGATCGGAGGCAGCATGCCCAACCAGGTGTGCCGCGCCGGCGTGGCGCGCACCTTCCAGATCCCGCGGCCCTTTCGCAAGTTGTCGATCCTGGACAACGCCAGCCTGGCCGCGTTCTACGGCGCCAAGCATCGCTTGAGCCCGGCCGCGGCGCAGCGCCAGGCCGGCGATGCGCTGGAACTGGTGGGCCTGCCGACTACCGGCACGGCGCTGGTCGACGGCCTGGGAGCGGCGGGATTGAAGAAGCTCGAGATGGCGCGGGCGCTGGCGACGCAGCCGCAGCTGCTGCTGGCCGACGAAAGTCTGGGCGGCCTGGACGAGCAGGAAATGGAACAGGCCGCGGACATGCTGTCGCGCATCCGCCGTGAGCGTGGCATCACCATCATCTGGGTCGAACACATCATGGGCGTGCTGATGCGCGTGGTGGACCGCTGCATCGTGCTCGACCACGGCGAGGTCATTGCGCAGGGCAGCCCTTCCGAGGTGGCCAACCACCCGCAGGTCATCGAGGTTTATCTCGGCACCGATGCGACGCAGGTGCAAGAGCAGGTGCAGGCCCAGGATCGAGAGCAGCAGGAGGGGCCCGCGACATGAACGCCGCCGTGTTGGAAACGGCGCAGACCGCCGTCGGGCTCGCCGAGAAGATGCTGGAGCTGCGCAAGGTCAGCGCCGGCTACGGCAGCTTCCAGGCCTTGTTCGATGTCGATCTGGAAGTGCGCGCCGGCGAAGCGGTGGCCGTGATCGGCCCCAACGGCGCGGGGAAGACGACGCTGCTGCGTGTGATCTCGCGGCTCATCGGCAACCGCAAGGGCGAGCTGCTGATGGACGGCCGACGCTACGATGCCATGCCGGCCTGGGACGTCATCGGCCTGGGCATCGCGCAGGTGCCCGAAGGGCGCCGGCTGTTTCCGCAACTCAGCGTCGAGGACAACCTGCGCATCGGCGCCTACCTGCCGGCGGCGCGCAGCCATCTGGCGTCGCGCCTGGACTTTGTCTATTCGCTGTTCCCGCGCATGCACGAGCGGCGCTCGCAACTGGCCGGCACGCTGTCCGGCGGCGAACAGCAGATGTGCGCCATCGGCCGCGCGCTGATGAGCGGGCCGCGCCTGCTGCTGCTGGACGAGCCTTCGGCGGGGCTGGCGCCGGTGATCGTGCAAGCGATCTTCAGTCTGATCCAGAAGATCCGCGCGCAGGGCTACACGGTGCTGATCGTCGAGCAGAACGTCAAGCAGGTCCTCGGCGTCGTCGACCGCGCCTACCTGATGGAGACCGGAAAGATGCGCGCCAGCGGCACCTCTGCAGAAATGCTGGCCAACGACGACGTGCGCAAGGCCTACCTGGGGATCTGAATACCATGGCATCGTTCTTCGCCGCCTTCGACATCTTCCTGCTGGAGGCGATCGTCAACGGCATCTTGCTCGGTGGCCTGTTCGCGCTGCTGTCGCTGGGCCTGAACCTGATCTTCGGCGTCATCGACGTGGTCTGGATCTGCTACGCCGAGCTGATCATGGTCGGCATGTATGCCATCTGGTGGATGCATGTGCCGCAGGGGCTGTCGTTGTGGTTCGCGTTTCCGGTCGGCGTGCTGCTGATCGGCCTGCTCGGTGCGGCGCTGCACATCTTCATCATCCGCCCAGTGCTCGGCGCCGAGCCGATCAACCAGTTGCTGGTCACGGGCGGCGTGCTGTTCTTTCTGCAGGCCTTGGCGACGGTGACCTTCGGTGTCGAGTTCCGCAGCCTCGGTGTGCGCATGCCGGGCTTCAGCGTGGCCGACATGTACCTGTCGAGCGCGCGGCTGCTGTCCTTTACGGTGGCCATCGCGGCCATCGGCGTGACCTGGTGGTTCCTGCGCAAGACCTTCACCGGCGTGGCCATCCGCGCGATCAGTCAGGACCGCGCGATCATGCCGCTGATGGGCGTCAACCCGAACCGCGTGTACCTGGTGACCTCGGCGATCGGCGGCATGCTCGCAGGGCTGGCCGCGTGCCTGCTTGTGCTGCAGTACGACATCCACCCGGCCATTGGCCTGACCTTCGGGCCGCTGACCTTTCTGATCTGCGTGATGGGCGGGCTGGGCAATCTTGTCGGTGGCTTCGTGGCCTCCTTCATCTTCGCGCAGTTCATTTCGGTCGGGGGCTTCCTGTTCCACCTCGAGTGGGGCTACGTGCTCGCCTTCGTGTTCTTCATCGCCATGATGTTCTGGCGGCCGCAGGGGCTGCTGTCGCGCAGGGCGGGTTGAGGCCGTCCCGCACCCCAACATGAACGACACGGGCCCCCGCGCCGCCAACGCCAAGGACGGCTCGATGTCGCCGAGCGCCGCTTCATCGCGGCCGCTGCACGCGGATGCCGGGGCGAGCAAGACGCTTCGCGGCGTGTGGCTCGCCGTGCTGGCCGTCTTCCTGGTGCTGCCCTGGCTGGGGCTGGGTGACTACCCGCTGCACCTGGTCATCGTCGCGCTGATCTGGTCTTACATCTACACCAGCTGGGCGATCATGGGCCGGCTCGGCATGGTCAGCCTGGGACACGGCGCGTTCATGGGCATCGGCGCCTACAGCGTGGTGCTGCTGTGGAACGTTTATGGCATCTCGCCGTGGCTGGGCGTCGTGGTGGGCGTCGGGTTGACATTGGCCGTCGCGCTGCTGATCGGCTATCCGTGCTTCCGCTTCCGCATCATCGGCCACTACTTCGCCATCGTCACGCTGGCCTTGTCGGAGGTGGTGCGGCTGGTCATCGTCGCGCTGCGCGACCAGACCGGCGGCTCGCTGGGCATCACGCCGAAGACCGCGCTGTCCGACGGCGCGAGTTTCGACCTGGTCGCGATGCAGTTCGCCGACAAGACGGTGTGGTTCTACATCGCGCTCGGCATGTGGCTGTTGGCGCTGGTGATCTGGAAAATGGCCGACCGGCATCCGTCGCGCAAGGCGTTGCAGGCGATCAGCGAGGACGAGGACGCGGCCGCGTCGATCGGCATTCCGGTGTCCCGCACCAAGCTGGGTGTGACGCTGCTGTCGGCCGGCATGACCGCGGTCGGTGGCGCGCTGTACGCGCAGTACCAGCTGTACGTCAATCCGGACACGGTGTCGGGCATCGCCATCTCGCTGCAAATGGTGTTTGGCGCCATCGCCGGCGGCATGTTCGTGCGGCTGGGGCCGACGGTCGGTGCGATGTTCCTGCTGGCCTTGTCGGAAACGCTGCGCGTGCTGATCGGCAATGAATATCACGGGGTGGACATGACGGTCTACGGTGCCCTGCTGATCCTGTTCATCATCTTCATGCCCAAGGGCATCCTGGGGACGTTGCTGCAACGCAGGGGTTGAACGAGATGGCCGACGTTGTCGAGTTTCCAGATGGCGGTTATCGCTTCATCCGCGGCGTGTTCCCCTACTCCGCAGGCATCACCGCCTTGCCCGGCATGTCGATCGAGCGTGTGCGCTTTCGCCGCGTGCTGCCGATGGCCGAGGGCTTCGCGGCCATCGCCGAACATCTGCGTCGGCTGGGCCGGCCGCTGACGGCGTTGGGCGCCTGCGAGCTGCGTTCACCGGCGCAGTTCAGCGACGAAGGCTTTGCGGCCTTCAACAAGTCGTACGTAGCTACCTTGACGCAATGGCGTCTGTTTCGCGACGGCGTCAACCCGGTGGCGCGCAGCAACCTCGTCCCTGCAGGGAACCCGCCCACCGAACCGGGTTTTCATGCCTTTTCCCACACGATGCCGGCGCCGGATGCGAAGCCCAGCTTCGTCATTGCCGGCAGCGGCGAAGTGCCGGAAGGCCAGACGAACTACCGCGACCATATCGTCGCCAAGGGCGATGTCTCGGCCGCCGGAATGTTGCGCAAGGTGCGCTGGGTCCTGGCCGAGCAGGAGAGGCGCCTCGCGGCGCTTGGATTCGGCTGGCGTGACGTCACCGCCACCCAGGTCTACACGGTGCATGACATCCACGCTTTCCTGGCCAGCGAGCTGGTGGCGCGGGGTGCGGATGCCGGTGGCATCACGTGGCACTACGTGCGACCGCCGATCGTCGACCTGGACTACGAGATGGACTGCAGAGGGGTCTCACTGGAGCGCGTCGCCTGACGGCGGTGCGTGGGCTGGGCGTGTTGTTGCACGGAGCGGTACAGCTTGGTCTGTTCGGGACGGTGACGCTCGTAGTGGACCGGCGCGCCACCATGCGCCCGGTGGGACTGCCGACCGATCGCTTACACGCGTTGCTCCAGAGCTTGTGAGCACGCACGGTCTCAAGCCCGTCAACGCGTCGAAAGCTCGGGCAGCGGGTTGTAGGTGAACCGTGTCGACCCGGAATCGAACTTGCAGGTCTCGATGTTCCAACGGTACTGGTCAGGCTCGCGACCGTTGAACCAGGAGCCTTCGAGCTGGAACGGGCCCGGGCTCGCGCCGAGCGTGGCAACGCCGAACGTGATGCGGGTGGAATCCAGCCAGTGGTGGGGTCAGCGGTGCCTCTGGGTTGCGCATGCCCGAGACGCGGTGCATGAACGCCGCCGGTCCGAGTGCGTCTGACCAGCAGCGGCTCAGCCATCCTCGCTCCGATCAGTCCATCGAAAGCACCCGCGAAAGGTGTCCATACACCGTCGACACCCGGCGCAGATGCCGTGACTCGGGGTGGGTCAGCAACCACAGTTCCGTTTGGCACTCGTCGAGCACTTCGGTCAACGGCGACAAGTTCGGGTGGGACTTGGCCAGGAACAGCGGCACGACACCCACGCCGAGCCCCAATCCGACCAGTTCCATGACCGTGAGGATGCTGTTGACGCGGTAGCTTGGCACGACCTTTGGAAAGTGCCGTTTGCGCCATATCACCGAAGGGTGTTCGGGCAGGGCGTCGTCGGGCGCGACCCAAGACGCCTTGCCGGCCTCGACGTCGGCGTACCGCTTGATGGCCCCCTTCTTCGAGGCGAACAGCGCCACCCGAATCGGCCCGATGTGCTTGCCTACGAGGTGCTGTGGCGGCCGCTTGGTGGCGCGCACGGCGATATCGGCGTCTCGTCTTGTCAGGCTGGCCAATTCATTGCCGGTGTGCAAGTCGAAGCCCAACAGCGGATGCAGTGCCCTGAGGTCCTTCAACGCAGGTGCTACCAGGCCGTGCAGGATGGTGTCGGTTGTCGTGATGCGTACGGTGCCCGACACGTCGTGGGGTCGCAACTGTGCTGCCGACCGAGCCGACTCCAGCGCTACCTCCAGCTGCTCGCCGTGCTCGGCCAGCGCCTGTGCCAGCTCAGACGCCTGGTACCCGGTGCGCGAACGCTCGAAAAGCGCCTGGCCGAGGCCGCGCTCGATGCGCTGCAACGAACGAAAAACCGTCGAGGCATCCACCCCCAGACGCTCGCCGGCCCCGGCTAGCGTGCCGGTGCGCACCAGTGCCAGCACCGTATCCAGATCGGCGGCACCAAGTTTGTATTGCGTGGGTGCATTCATGGCTTGCATTGACGCCTGTTCTCATTGCCAATGCGCAATCGTACAGTCACGCCATTCGCAATTCAATGGAGACATGCAATGAGCTCACTCGATACCCGCCGCACGGAGCACTACGGCTTGGCGCTGCTTCGCGTCAGCCTGGGCGTGATGTGGATCGCCCATGCACTGCTGAAGCTGTTCGTCTTCACGCTACCGGGCACCGCCCAATTCTTCGTCAGCGTCGGCTTTCCCGGCTTCCTGGCCTATCCCGTCTTCGCAGCAGAGCTGCTCGGCGGGTTGGCGCTGGTGTTCGGCCTGTATGCGCGCCAGGTGTCGTTGGCGCTGGTTCCGATCATGGCGGCGGCTGCGTCCGTCCATCTGTCGAACGGCTGGGTATTCACAAATCCGAACGGCGGCTGGGAGTACCCCGTGTTCCTGACCATCGCGTCCATCGCCCTTTGGCTCCTCGGAGACGGAGCGATGGCAGCCCGGCGCAGCGATCGTTTTGTTCCTGCGCTCTGAAGGAAAGACCATGACAAGCACCACGCTGACCCTGGTCAGCCACACGCTGTGCCCCTACGTGCAGCGAGCTGCCATCGTCCTTTCCGAGAAGGGCATTGCCTTCGAGCGCATCGACGTCGACCTGGCAAACAAGCCAGACTGGTTCCTCAAGGTGTCGCCGTTGGGCAAGACGCCGGTGCTTCTGGTCGGTGGTCAGCCGATCTTCGAATCGGCCGTGATCTGCGAGTACCTCGACGACACGGAGTCCCCGCGGCTGCATCCGGCGAACGCCCTTGAGCGCGCCCGGCACCGGGGCTGGATGGAGTTCGGGTCGGCGGTGCTGAACGCCATCGGCGGCTTCTACAACGCGTCGGACGAGGCATCGCTCGCGGCCAAGGTCGCCGATATTCGCGGCAGGTTCCAGCAGATCGAGGCCGAACTGAAGACGAGGCCGCCCTTCGCCGGAGAGCGCTTCACGATGGTGGATGCGGTGTTCGCACCGGTGTTTCGCTACTTCGACGTGTTCGAGCAGTTCGAGGATTTCGGCTTCTTCGCCGGCACGCCCCGCGTCCGTGCATGGCGCACAGCGTTGGCCGCAAGGGCGTCGGTCCAGGGCGCTGCCAGCGCGAACTACCCGGCATCACTGCGCGCGTTCCTGCTGGCGCGCAGGAGCGCCCTGTCCAACCACATCAGCGCGACCCCAGAGGTAGGCCTTTCTGGCGATCTGGCAGGCAGGTTTCAGCTCCTCCGTCGTCAGGCTGTTTCCGATGGCTTGACCAGCTAGAGAAATGCCTTGTCGAAAAAGGCCGTGATCTCGTCGGCGAGCTGCTTCAGGAATGCACCTCGATCGAAGCCCGGCGGGTTCGCGGCGACATCGCCATCGGGGCTCGCAATCGACATGTTGGGCGAATCCATGAAAGCGAAATGCCAAGCGTTCGACACCCGGTGCAGGTTCGCTGCGGGCAGATTGCTCGCGACCCATTCGGCATGAAACCGAGGAACCAGGAAGCGATCGAGCTCTGCCTCGTAGACCCTGGTCGCCGCGCCGACGGTCGCGAGCGATTCGGCGGTGAGCAGCACGCCCGCCGGGGCCATCGCGACGACCGCGCGAACGCGCCCGTCTTTGAGCGAAGACGTGTCGGGTAACGGCGCCATCGCCACGTCGGATCGGCCCACGCCGCAGAAGATCGGATCTTGGGAAGCTTCGGTCTGACAGTGTCTCCTCACCCGGGACAAATCCGGCCGGGCGCCCACCAAAGCCAGCACCGTGTAGCCGCCGGCCGAGTGGCCGAGCGCACCGACGCGCGGCCCGCGGCTGTCGCTCGCGATACGGTCCTTCCACGCAGGATCGGCCAGGATTGCGTCAATGACCCGTGAGGCTTGCCGCGGCCGCTCGTCGAAATAGCGCTCGGGGGTCTTCTCGATCAAAGACCGATCCTGCCAGTTGTCGCCGGGATGACGGAGTGCCGCGACCAGATAGCCGTCCCGGGCGAGGGCTTGCGCGAGAACGCTGTGGCCGAGCTCGCTGCCGCCGATGCCGTGGCTGAGCAGGATCAGCGCCTTGACCCTGTCGACCGGCTTGCCGCCGACGGCGACGTTAAGCGCAAAGGGACCCATGGCGATGGCGCGCGGCACGGCCATCGTCGGGTAGTACAAGGCCACCGTCGTAGCGGGCGCATCCGTTGCCGTACCGGGCACCTGGATCTGCATCCAGCCAGACTCGAATGCGTGCGCATGGCCGGCGAAGAGCAGGGCGGCGAGCGAGGCCAGAACGCAGCGAAGAAGGCAGGTCATGTGGTTTTCCAATTCGTCGTTTCATTCATTGTCGGAGCCCACTGCGATCGGCAACGCGGCCAGGCGACGAAACGCACGCCGCGAGGTGTGAATCGACAGTCGGCGGCCGCCGGCAGCGGGCTGATCCGAAGGGTTGGCCGAACCGGTGAGCTCCCCGACCGCGCTACGCTGCGCACGCTGCTTAGAGGAACACCTTGTCCAAACCCGATCTCAATCTGCTTTACACGTTCGACGTGCTGCTTGCCGAAGGCAATGTCGCACGCGCTGCGCGGCGCCTGCACCTCAGCCCCTCTGCGATGAGCCGTGCCTTGGCCCGATTGCGCGAGGCGACCGGCGATCCGCTGCTGGTGCGCGCAGGTCGCGGTCTGGTGGCATCGCCGCGAGCGCTCGAGCTCCGCGAATTGATCAGCCGGCTGGTGCATGACGCAGAGGCGGTGCTGCGACCAGCGGGTGAACTCCGCCTCGACCAGCTCGAGCGAACCTTCACCGTGCGGGCCAGCGAAGGCTTCGTTGAGAACTTCGGCGCCAGGCTTCTGGCCGCAATTGCCAGGGAGGCGCCCGGTGTTCGCCTGCACTTCTTGCACAAGCTCGACAAGGACAGCGGGCCTTTGCGCGACGGAACCGTCGACCTCGAAACCGGCGTGGTCGACCAGGCGATCAGTCCGGAGGTGCGCGCGCAGGCGCTGTTCCGGGACCGCTATGTCGCGGTCGTACGAAAGGGACACCCGCTCGTCAAGGGGAAGATGACACCCGAGCGGTTTGCCGCAGCCACGCATGTCCACGTCTCGCGCCGAGACAACGACAAGGGTCCGATCGACGAGGCCCTTGCAGGTCTCGGCCTGCAGCGCCGCATCGCGACCATCGTCGGCGGCTTCTCGGCCGCGCTCGCACTCGCTCGCGCGAGCGATCTGATCGCCTGCGTTCACGAGCGGCACACGGGAGTCCTGTTCGCGGGCATGCAAAGCTTTGCCATTCCGCTGACGCTGCCTGAATTCACTGTCTCGATGCTGTGGCATCCCCGGCTCGACGGCGATACCGCTCACCGCTGGCTTCGCGGCTGCGTTCGAAGTGCCTGCGCCAGCCCGGACGGGTGAGCAAGGCGCAGCAACAGCACACCCGCTGCCGCCCACACCAGCAGGGCCATGGCGGAGGCCTCGATGCCGTAGGCCCCGCCGGTGAGCCACTCCGGGCCGTGCAGTGAGCCCTGCACCCAGCCCTTCGCGTCATGACCCGACACCGGCAATGAAAGCACCGCGGAGAACAGGTAGTTCCAGGCGAAGTGCATTCCTATCGGCAGCCACAAGCGCCCGGTCAGCTGGTAAGCGGCGCTCAAGGCGATGGACGCCGCGGCGGTGACAAGCATCCCGATCCAGCTGATCTCGCCGGGCAGATGCGCAGCAACGAAGAGGACGGTCGAAAGCAGGTACGCCCACCGGCTGCCCCACGCCTGCTCGGCGATCCGGAATATCACCCCGCGGATCAGTAACTCCTCCATGACGGCAACGAGGAGCATCTCCGGCACCTGCGCGATGAGCCGCGTGCCGTCGCCCCAGCCCTCGATGCGATAGACGCCCAGACCCCAAAGCGGAGCGAGCGTCAGCAGTGCCAAGAGGCCGCCCAGCGCGATACCGCGCGCCGATTCCGCAACGGCACCGTGGCCGCCCAGCTCCGTCACTGGACGGTGTTCCAGCCATCGCGCATACGCGCAGTAGCCGATCGCACAGGCGAGAGCCGCGACCGCGTTCGGCCAGTTCGCCCGTGTGTGCTTCGGAAGCAGGGCTTCCATCGCCGCAAAGCTGATCGCAAGAGCCAAGAAGATCGACAGCGAGAGGCCGAGCATGCGCGCGAGCGGATGACCGAGCAGCGAAGTCAGGCGCTCAGACACCTGTCGGGCTCGCTGTGATCGTTTTAAGGCGAAGCGTGCTGATGATTCCTGCCGCCAGCGTCAGCACCGCCGCGATCGCGAGACCCACCCGAGGAGCGGCTTCTGTGGATACGAGGCCGAAGAGCAGGCTCATGATCACGCCACCCGCCGTCTGCCCAGTCAACCGAGCGGTGCCCTGCATGCCGCCGGCTGCGCCGCTTCTTTCAAGAGGGGTCGACAGGAACATGTTGCGATTGTTGGGCACCTGGAACAGGCCAAAGCCGAGGCCGCACAGGATCGTGGCCGGAACCAGCGGCAACGGGTCGCCGTTCAGAGGCCAGAGCGACGCAGCCGCCAAACCGACCGCCAGACACGCACCGCCGGCGGCGCAAAGCGTTGCCGTCGACATACGATCAGCAAGGCGGCCCGCCGCGGGCGCCGCGAACGCTACCGTCAAAGGCCAGGACGTCATGAAGAGCCCGGTCGTCAGGGTTCCCTGGCCGAGACCGTGCAGGTAAAACGGCAGGGCCAGCAGGCCCATCGTGACGCCGGTGAAGCAGCAGA
>JBDTPG010000003.1:0-54685 GCA_039932815.1 Caldimonas sp. | reverse complement strand
GGCTGGGTCGAGTTCGATCCGACCAACGACACGCTCGCCGATCGCCGCTACATCACGCTCGCGAGCGGCTGCGACTTCGCCGACGTCGTGCCGCTGCGCGGCGTCATCCTCGGCGGCCGCGGCCAGACGATGAAGGTCGCGGTCAGCGTCGTGCCGAAGTAGCCCGAGCGCCGCCGCTTCCCCCGGCGGTGGGGACACCTCCGAGGGCGCGTCGCCGCGCTCCGTTCCCGCCTCCGGCGGATGGTGCAGAGGCGATCGGGCCGCGAGACTGCGGGCATCGCCACGGAGACTCGCCATGCCGCAACAAGCCACCGCGCTCGCGCTCGCCGCCATCGACGTCGGGCCTGGTCGCCACGATGACCGCGAGCGCGCCGGCGGCGCCGCGGGGCCGGGCTGGTTCGACTCGAGCTGGGAGCTGCACCGTGGCCTCGAAGTGCGCGAAAACTGGTCGGACGACGAGCGCGTCCACGGCTGGATCGAGGACTTCCTGACGACTCAGCGCGCCATCGGCCACCCCGCCTCGCCGAGCGCGAGCACCGCCATCGCGTAGCCGGCTCCGGTTTGCTCGACTTCAGACGGACGGCGGTGCGTCCTCGAGCGCGACGTAGAGCCAGGCGCGAGCCTTGTCCCAGCGTCGTCGCACCGTCCGCTCGCTGACTTCCTGCAACTCGGCGATCTCGCTCTCGCTGTAGCCGCCGAAGTAGCGCATGTCGACGAGCTGGGCGAGCTCCGGGTCGACCGCTTCCAGGGCCAGCAACGCCTCGCTGACCCGGATCAGCTCTTCGCTCGGGCCCGGGCCCGCGACCTGCAGAGCAGCATCGCCGCCGAGCGTCTCGTGCTCGACCCCGCCGCCGCGACGTTGGGCGAGGTGTTCGCGGGCGCTGTCGATGATGATGTTGCGCATCGTCCGGGCGGCATAGGCGAAGAAGTGGCGCCGATCGACGAGGCGCAGCTGCGAGGCGTTGACGAGGCGGACGAAGCTTTCGTGGAGCAGCGTCGTCGTGCCGAGGTCATCGCCGCGGCCTTGCTGGCGAAGCCGGGCGCGGGCGATGCGCTTCAGGTCGGGATACAGCGAGGCGTAGACCTCGTTCAGCGCAGCGCGATCGCCTTCGGCGGCCATCTGCAACAGCTGCGTGATCGGCGGCAGGGCGTCGGCGGAGGCGGAAGCGGAAGGTCCCAGGGACATCGGTGCAAGGGCCGGCTGCGGTGTTCGGCACGGACGGATCACGGCGAGCTTACAGGGCGGGCGGCGGCCCCCCGCAAGCGGCATCCGTCGACGTCCGGTTTGCGGCGCATCATCCGTATTGAAGCGGAAGAACCCGGCGACCGTTTATGTATTCTGCGCACTTCACCTCGGCAAGGTCCTCATGATCCTGGACGCCGTTGCGGATTGGCAGGCACTTTCCACCCTCTACGAAGAGGCGGACGCGCTCGACGACGCGGCGCGCGCGGCCTGGTTGGCGCAGCTGCGCACGGAGCGGCACCGGTTGCTGCCGCAGGTCGAGCGCATGCTCGCAGCGCGCGCCCGCATCGGCAGCGACAACTTTCTCGAGGCGCTTCCCGTTTTCGACACCGGACACGAGCCGGCGCCTTCCGAGTGGGGCGAAGGCAGCCGCATCGGCGCGTACCGGCTCGTTCGCCACCTCGGCTCGGGCGGCATGGCCGAGGTGTGGCTGGCCGATCGCGTCGACGGCGCCTTCGAGCGGAAGGTGGCCATCAAGCTGCTGTTCGACCACCCGTCGCGCGCCCGGCGCGAGGCCTTCGTCGAGCGGTTCAGGCGCGAGCGCGACATCCTGGCCTCGCTCGACCATCCGAACATCGCACGGCTGCATGACGCGGGCGTCACGCCGTCGGGCCAGCCGTGGCTGGCGCTCGAGTTCATCGAAGGTCGGACCATCGTTGATTGGTGCGACGAGCGGAAGCTCTCGGTGAAGGCGCGCGTGACGCTTTTCGAGCAGGTGCTCGACGCCGTAGCTCATGCTCACCGGCAGCTGATCGTGCACCGCGACCTCAAGCCGGCCAACATCCTCGTCTCACGCGACGGCACCGTTCATCTGCTCGACTTCGGCATCGCAAAGCTGCTCGATCCGGAGGATGGCACGTCGGAGGATACCGAGCTCACCCGCTCGGCAGGTCGCTTGATGACGTTGCAGTACGCCAGCCCCGAACAGATCCTCGGCGAGTCGCTGTCGACTGCCTCCGACCAGTATTCCGCCTCAACGGTTCTCTATCAACTCGTCTGCGGCGGTCGATCCCATGTTGCGGATCGCAAAAGCGGCATCGGACTCGAGCAGGCGATCCTTGAGTTTCCGGCGCGCGCGCCGGGGCGCGTCGCGACTGACGAAGCTGCCGTCAGCCGCAGCGAGACAAACGCCGCGTCGCTGCGCAAGGCGATAGGCCGCGACTTGGACGCCATCCTGCTCTTCGCGCTCGAGAAGTCGCCGTCTCGTCGCTATCCAACCGTGGAGGCGCTTCGCGCGGACTTGGGGCGCTGGCAACGCGGGCTGCCAATCGAGGCTCGTCCGACCGGCGCCGCCGAGCGCGCGTTCAAATTTATGCGCCGGCATCCATTGGGCGTGGGCCTGGGCTTCGCTTCCATCGGGGTGCTGATGGCGACGACGGCGGTCGCGGTAAACATGTCCCTGAGCGCGCAGCGAGAGGCGCGGAGGGCGGTCGCCGCTCGAGACTTCCTGCTGCAGATCTTCCAGCAAGGTGACCCCGATCAGGCGCGAGGCAAGGAGCTCAACGTGAAGGAGATCCTCCGCAGCGGTCGACTCAAGGCGGAGACGACTCTGGGCCGCGAGCCGAAGCTGCAAGCCGAGTTGATGGCGGCTATCGGGTCCGTCCAGAAATCCATCGGCGACAGGGTCGAAGCTGACCACTCTTTCAGGCGCGCCGTGGAGGCCTACTCGCGTCAGGGGCTGCGACGGGAGGCGGCCCAGACACAGTTCGCCCGCGTTGCAAACCTCGTTAGTCAAGGTGAATACGTGACTGCCGGAAACGTGCTCAGTGAGGCAGAAGCGATGGTTCGAAGCTTGCCACCGGACGACGAGCTTCTCGCCATGCTCCACGACATGAAGGGCACAGTGGCTTGGCAGAACGATCGATTGGCCGATGCTGCGCAATCGCTTTCAGCCGCGCTGCATTTTGCCCGGACGGGATTCGGAACTTCCGATGTTCGCACCATCGACGTCCTGACGAGCTTGGCCGGAGTAGAAGCCGAGCTGAAGCGAACGGATCAGGCGCGTGCTCATTCGACCGAAGCCCTTCGGCTCAGTATGGAACTCGCCGCGAGTGCCCCGAGCTCTGCCGTGCCCGCAGCAGCGGCGCTCGCCAAGATCGAAGTTTTGGACGGGAGGCTGAATCAGGGTGTGCAAGTGCTCGAGCAAGCGCTGGCACACTGCGCCCGGACGAAGCAAACGGATACGGAGGCTTGCGCCGTGCTCCGGGTGCGCCTTGCGCTCCTGTGTCTTCGCATGGAGCGAAAATCTCAAGCTGCGGCATTGCTGACGGGGATTCTTCCTGGCGTTGATCAGGAGGGTTCTCCGCGTCACCAAGCTGACTCGATGATCACGGCCGTGCGGGTGTTCGGTGTTTTCACCGATGACGCCCGGTCCGAACCGTTGCAAGAACGTCTGCGATTACTACGCCAGGCAATCGTGCCGGGGCATGGAAATCCGGACACGCGCGCCTTGGCGACCTTGGCGCTAACCGAGGTCTCACTGCGTCGAGGAAATTCGCTTGCTACCGACGAGCTTGAGCGCACCATGGCCGAGATGGACACTGTGGAACGGCTCGATCCATCGGGAACGTCCGTGCTCGACTTGAAGGCCAGGGCCCAACTACTCCGCGGAATCGCGCTCACGCGGTCGGGTCGGGCACAAGAAGGCTTGGTGTCGTTCAAGCGCGCTCATGATGCTTTCATCGTGCACTACGGCGACGATCATCCTTTCTCGCTTCTCGTCCAACTCGATCAAACAATAGCGTTGTGCGCGCTCGGAAGGGCTGACGAGGCGAGGAACCTTGCGCATCTCGCCGTGGGGAAATTGGCGGCGAAACTGCCGCAGCAGGAACAAGTCGTGATGAGATGGCAGGACTTCGCTCGGAGTGGAACTGGCAGCCCGACAACGCCGTGTGATCACTCCACTCAACCATACTTCTATTGACACCAAGGAGATCGGCATGAATCCAAGGAGACAAGGACTTGCAGCCATCATGAGCGCGGCAAGCATTGCGGTACTGGCGATGGACAGTGCAAGCGGCCAGCCGACGCCTCCGCGAGCCGAACCTCCGCCGCGGATTGGAGTGAGCTCTCCGCCATCGCACGGTCCGCAAAAGGGTTGCACTGGGGGGACCGAAAGCGCCGACCACAAGAGTGCGACAAAGGTCATCTGCTTTCGTGTCGGCTATTCGAACAAATCGTCTGACGTCCGGGACAAGAACGGAGATGAAGGTGACGTGAAGAGAGTGTCCTGTGCCGCTCCTGTGAAGGGTAAGCGGACCTGCACGTTGATCGTCGAAGTCAACGAGCGGCGTTGACCGCCAACTTCACCGCCTGACCGAGTTCCATCACCGCCATCGCGTAGTAGCTCGACCAGTTGTAGCGCGTCAGCGCGTAGAAGTTGGTCGTCCCGGCGACGTAGCTCGGCGCCGCATCCCCGTTCTGCAACTCCACGAGCGCAAGCAGGCTGTCGACGCCGAGCGCGGGCTCGGGCAGCCAGGCACCGCGCTGGACCATCTCGCCGGCCGTGAACGTCGGCACGATGTCGGGCGCGAGCAGGGCGGCGCGCTCGCTCGTCTCGGTCGGCGGCTTGACGTCAAAGCGCGCCGGCATGCCGCGTTTCCAGCCGAACTCGGCCAGGTAGTTGGCGACGCTGCCGATCACGTCGGCGGCGTTGGCGTGCAGGTCGACGTGACCGTCGCCGTCGAAGTCGACCGCGTACCGGTTGAAGCTCGAGGGCATGAATTGCGCCATGCCGAGCGCGCCGGCGTAGCTGCCGCGCCAGGCGAGCGGGTCGATCGCTTCGCTCTTGCAGAGGACGAACCAGTTCTCCAGCTCGTCCTTGAAGAAGGCGCTGCGGTCGCGCCGGCCGGTGGGGAAATCGAACGCCAGCGTCGCCAGCGCATCGATGACGCGAAAGTCGCCCATCTGCCGGCCGAAGATCGACTCGACGCCGACGATGCCGACGACGACCTCGGGCGGCACGCCGTACAGGTCCTCCGCCTGGGCGAGCCAGCGCTGGTTGGCGCGCCAGAAGGCGACGCCGGCACGGATCCGGATCGGCTCGACGAAGCGGGCGCGGTAGGCAGCCCAGTTCTTCGCCGTTCCGGTCGTCGGCGGCATGATGTAGCGCGTCACGACCGGAACGAAGCGCGCCTGCGCGAGCGCTCTCTTCACCCACTCGACGTCGAGGCCGCGCCGCTCGGCGACCTCGTCGGCGAAGCGGATGACATCTTCGCGCGAGCCGTAGCTGACGACGTCGGGCGCGCCGTCGTCGACGAGGGCGACCTTCTTCGCAGCCGCGCCCTTCGCGCGCCTGTTCGCCGCGCCGGCGGTGGCGGCGATCAGCCAGGCGGCGCTGCCGACAACGATGTGGCGACGGTGAATCATCGGCAAGCCTGGGGTTCGAAGCGGACGACGGCGCCGAACGCGCCGTCGACGCGAATTATCGAGTCCGGCGCGGGCGCAGGCGACGCGCCTGCTCGCTGAAATCGCGCGCCATGCGCGGATCGGGGCGGCGCGCCGCGGCGCGGCTGTAGCGCCGTGCCTCGAACGCATCGAGCACCGCGGCGAGCGGCTCGCCGGCGCTGCCCAGCCGTTCGCGAACGCGGGCGGCGAGTGCACGCGGCGGATCGTGCGGCGCGGCGGCGACGCCGAGCGGCCGCAGGGCATGCTTCATCCGCTCGAGCTGGCGCACCCACGGGTCGACGCGATGCCGGTCCAGCCAGGCCCAGATCGCTCCGGCCAGGGCCAGGCCGCTCAGCGTGCCGACGAGGAGGAGGGCGAGGTCTTCCCAGCTCGGCGCCGCGAAGCCCATCTGCTTGAGGACGTCGAGCTGCTGGCCGCGCGAGTAGTTCAGGACCCACTGGTTCCAGCGGTTGTTGACGGCCTCCCAGGCGATTCGCAGCTGCGCGAACAGCTGCGGATTCATCGCGTCGAGCGTGCCGGCCACGAAGCCCGGCTGCGGCGCGAGCCGGGTGCTGCGGCCGATGCGATCGGGCGCGACCGCGCCGGTCGGGTCGGCGCGGACCCAGCCCACGCCCGATTGCCAGAACTCCGCCCAGGCATGCGCCGAGCTCTGGCGAACGATGTAGTAGCCGTCGACGGCGGGCAGGTCGGTGCCCTGGTACCCGGTGACGATGCGCGCCGGCACGCCGGCGGCGCGCATGACGACGACGAAGGCGGCCGCGAAGTGCTCGCAGAAGCCTTCCTTGCGGTCGAGCCAGAACTCGTCGACGGCGTTGCGCCCGTAGTCTCCCGGGGCCAGGGTGTAGCTGTAGTTCCGCGTGCGGATGTGCTTCAGCACGTCCTGCGCAAGCTGCGTCGAGGTCGCGCCGAGACGCGCGCGATCGGCGCGGAACGCGCGGGCCCAGGCGATCGTGCGCGGGTTGAAGCCGACCGGCAGCTCGAGGCTGTCCTGGATCTCGCCGAAGCGGCGCGGCGCGCCCAGGACGAAGCGCGTGCTCGCGGTCGCCTTGAAGCGAAGCCGCTCGAGCACCGGCTTTTCGGAGAGCCACTGGAGATCGTCGCGCGCCACCAGCCGATAGCCCTCGATCGCGCCGACCTCGGTCGTCGCCTCGAGCAGCGGCACCGAGGCGAGGCGCAGCGGTTCGAGCGTCACCTCGTAAGTGAGCGGCGTGCCGGTCGTCGTCAGCGCGGGCGGCCGCGACGGCAGGCTCGACGGCGCGAACGGCAGGCCGAGCGGCGTCCACTCGGTGCCGTCGAAGCGGGTCAGCACCGGGCCGCGGAAATACATCTCGGCCGGCGCCGGCGCCGGGCCGTCGAAGCGGATCCGCATGGCGATCGAGTCGTCGCGCGCGACCTCGGTCATCGAGCCCATCTTCATCGTGTTCGAAAGGCCCGTCTTCGAGATGCCGTCCTGCGGCACGCCCCAGAGCGGGCCGATGCGCGGGAAGAGCAGGAACATCAGCGCCATCACGGGCGCACCGAGCAAGGCCGTTCGTGCGGCGAGGCCCCCGGCCTGCTTCAGGCTCGGCTGGCCGACCGGCATGTGGGCGAGCACGACGGCGGTGAGCAGGCCCCAGACCGAGACCAGCATCGCCAGCGCGACCGGCAGCGACTGCGAGTAGAGGAAGTGGGTGAGGATGATGAAGAAGCCGAGGAAGAAGACGACGAAGGCGTCGCGGCGGGCGCGCAGCTCGAGCGTCTTCAACGCCATCAGCGCGACCGCCAGCGTGACGCCGGGCTCCTTGCCGAGCAGCGTGCGGTACGACCACCAGGTCAGGCCGAGGGCGAGCACGAGCACGGCGACGATCACCCAGCGGCCGGGCAGCGCTGCATTGGCGAGCGCGAGCCGGCCGCGCCAGACGAGAACGATGGCGGTCAGCGCGATCGCCCAGGCCGGCAGGTGCGAGGCGTGCGGCAGCACCGTCCAGGCGATGACGCCGAGCAGGAACAGCGTGTCGCGCGCTTCGCGCGGCAGCCGTTGCCAGCCGGGCCAGTTCGGCACGGCGCGGCGAATCGCGGCGAGGCTCGGTGCGTTCACTGCGTCGGCGCGCCGAAAGCGCTCAGCGCCACAGCGCGAGCGCCTCGAGACAGCGCGTCCGTTGCGCTTCGCCGTCGCCGGGCTCGATCTCGAGGCCGGGAACCAGCAGGCCGTAGTCGGCGTCGGCACGATGCGCCGCGAGCGTCCAAGCCGCCAGGCGCGAGAGGCGCTCCTCGGCGCCGAGCGGGCTGCACGCCGACCAGTCGAGCCACAGCTCCTGGCGTGCCGACGTGCTCGTGTCGCGGCTCACGAGTTCGGCGCCGGTCTCGAGCGCCTGCGCCGCCTTCTTCCAGGCGATCAGCTTCAGCGGATCGCCGCGGCGGTAGGCGCGAACGCCTTCGATCTCGCCGCCTTCGCTGCGCCGCGCCTGCGTCGGACCGCCGGCGACCGGCCGCGCCGCGGGCAGCGCCGGCGCGTCGGCCTCGATGCGCGGATAGACGAGCAACTGGGCGAGCGGGCGCCACACCGTCCAGGCGCGAAACAGGCCGAGCGGAAAACGCGTCTCGGCCGAAAGCGTCGGCACCCCGTGGCGGCCACGCCCCGCCGGCACGAAGCTGACGTGCGCCGTCGCCTGGCCGCCGGCGGGAACGTTGGTCCATGCCAGCGTCGAGGTCGGTGCGTCGAGCACGCGCAGGCCGACGCCGAAGCGCGCCGACGACGGGCTCGACATGACGACGTCGAGCACCGCCGTGCTGCCGGCGAACGCCGGCCCGACCGGGCGCAGGTGCAGCGTCAGTCCGCGCAGCGTGCCGTGCGTGATGTGCATCGAGACGATGCCGCTGCCGGCGAGCAGGAAGGTGAGTACGTAGCCGAGGTTGAGCTGGTAGTTCACCGACGCGAGCAGCAGCACGACGAGGGTCAGCCCGAACATCCAGCCGGCGCGGGTCGGCAGGATGTAGATGTTGCTCTGGGTCAGGAGCTGGGTGTCGGTGCGCGGCAGCCGCGAAGTCAGCCAGCCGCGCACGCGCGCGCGCACGTTCCACGGCGCTGCGAGCGAAGCGGCATTCACGGCAGCGCCACCGCCTCGATCATCGCCCGCACCTGCTCGCTGCGGCCGCGCCCGGCGCCGGCCGTCGGAACGAGACGGTGCGCGATCGTCTGCGGCAGCACGTACTGGATGTCGTCGGGCGCGACGTAGTCCCGGCCGCCGAGCAGGGCACGCGCACGCGCGGCGCGCAGCACGGCGACGCCGGCGCGCGGCGACAAGCCCTCGACGAACCAGCCGCCGGAGCGGGTCGCGGCGATCAGCGCCTGCAGGTAGTCGAGCAGGGCGTCGGAGGCATGCACCGACTGGACGGCCGCTTGCGCCGCGGTCAGCTCGGCCGGCGTCATGACGTGCGCGAGTCGGCCGATCGCCTCGCGCCGGTCGCCGCCGACGAGCAGCTCGCGCTCGCTCTTGCGATCCGGATAGCCGAGGGTGATGCACATCAGGAAGCGGTCGAGCTGAGACTCGGGCAGGGGATAGGTGCCGAGCTGGTCGGTCGGGTTCTGCGTCGCGATGACGAAGAACGGCACCGGCAGGGCGCGCGTCTCGCCTTCGACGGTGACCTGGTGTTCTTCCATCGCCTCGAGCAACGCGCTCTGCGTCTTCGGCCCGGCGCGGTTGATCTCGTCGGCGAGCAGCACGTGCGCGAACACCGGGCCCGGGTGGAAGACGAACGATTCGCGCGTGCGCTCGTAGACGCTGACGCCGATCAGGTCCGACGGCATCAGGTCGGCGGTGAACTGGGTGCGCGAGAACTTCAGGCCGAGCGAAACCGCGATCGCATGCGCCAGCGTCGTCTTGCCGACGCCGGGAACGTCTTCGATCAGGAGGTGGCCGCCGGCGAGGAGGCAGGCGACGCAGTCCTCGATCTGCGGCCGCTTGCCGACGATGATCGTGCTAATCTGGTTGACGAGGTCGGACAGCTGGGCGGCGAGGGGTCGGCTCATCGACCCGACATTACTAGAAAACCTACTCGTCCAAAGAACGATGACCACGGCGTTTTACACACATCCAGACTGCCGCGGCCACGACATGGGCGCCGGCCATCCCGAATGCCCGGGCCGGCTCGACGCGATCGACGACCTCCTGATCGCCAGCGGCCTGCAGAGCGCGCTCGTCTGCCGCGAGGCGCCGGTGGTCGACCGCGCCGCGCTCGGCTACGCCCACAGCAGCGGCTTCGTCGGCGAGCTGTGCGACGTGCTCGAAGGCGTCGCCGCCGCGGGTCGGCCACGCGCGATCGATCCCGACACCATCGCTTCGGCCGGTACCTTGAACGCCGTGCTGCGCGCCGCCGGCGCCGCGGTCGCCGCCACCGATGCGGTCATCGACGGCGAGGTCGCCAATGCGTTCTGCGCCGTGCGGCCGCCCGGCCACCACGCTACCCGCGACCAGGCGATGGGCTTCTGCTTCTTCAACAACGTCGCCGTCGCGGCGCGTCACGCTCTCGACGTGCGCGGCCTCGAGCGGGTCGCGATCATCGACTTCGACGTCCATCACGGCAACGGCACCGAGGACATCATCGCCGGCGACGAACGCGTCCTGATGGCGAGCATCTTCCAGCATCCGCTCTATCCCTACAGCGGCGCCGTGCCGATGGGCGTCAACATGATCAACGTGCCGGTGCCGCCGTACACGCGCGGGCCCGCGATCCGCGCCTTGATCGAGGAGAACTGGCTGGATCGGCTCGATGCGTTCCGGCCGCAGATGGTCTTCGTCTCGGCCGGCTTCGACGCGCACCGCGACGACGAGCTCGGCCAGCTCGGCCTCGTCGAGGCCGACTACGCCTGGATCACCGAGAAGATCAAGGCGCTCGCCGACAAGCACGCCCAGGGCCGCATCGTCTCGTGTCTGGAGGGGGGCTACAACCTCTCGGCGCTGGCGCGCAGCGTCGTCGCTCACCTGCGCGTCCTGATGCAATGAAGCCCGGTGGCGCCTCACTACGTTCGCTGCCCCCCGAGGGGGCGCGGCCGGGCTTGGGGCGGCCCGGCGCCCGGCCGGCTCGCTGCGGGTCCGATTGATCCGCGCCTTCGACGCCCGCGAGCTCGACGAGCTCGTCGCCGAGCTGACGCGACCGGGCGCGGTCGCCGAGCTGGCGATCCTTGCCGGCTGCCTGGTCGCCGCCTGGATCGTCGTCCGCCTGATCCGCGGCCGCAGCCGGCCGGTCGCTTCGGTCTGGTTCGGCAACCGGATCTTCGACGGCGTCCTCTTTCCCGTTCTCGCTCTGGCCTTCGCCTACGGGGCGCGCGTCGTGCTCGCGGGCACGATCAAGCCGGCGGTGTTCAAGGTCGCGATCCCGATCCTGATCTCGCTCGTCGTCATCCGCCTGAGCGTACGCGTCCTCACACGCACTTTTCCCGCCGTGCGCTGGATGCGCACGGTCGAGCGCAGCATCTCGTGGCTCGCCTGGATCGCCGTCGTCCTCTGGATCACCGGCGTCTCGCCGATGGTGCTCGACGCCATGGAGGCGGTGCACTGGAAGGTCGGCAACTCGCAGCTCACCCTCAGGAACGTCGTCGAGGGCGGCATCACGGCCGGCATCGTCCTCGTCCTCTCGCTCTGGGTCTCCGCCGCGATCGAGCGCAGGCTCCTCTCCGGCGGCACCGGCCACGACCTGTCGCTTCGCAAGATCGCCGCCAACGTGGTGCGCGCGCTGCTGCTCTTCTTCGGCCTGCTGATCGCCCTGTCGGCCGTCGGCATCGACCTCACCGCGCTGTCGGTGCTCGGCGGCGCCATCGGCGTCGGCCTCGGCTTCGGCCTGCAGAAGATCGCCGCCAACTACATCAGCGGCTTCGTCATCCTCGCCGAGCGGAGCCTGCGAATCGGCGATATGGTCAAGGTCGACTCCTTCGAGGGCCGGATCACCGACATCCGCACCCGCTATACCGTGATCCGCTCGCTCGGCGGCCGCGAGGCGATCGTGCCCAACGAGACGCTCATCACCACGCGGGTCGAGAACGCGTCGCTCGCCGATCCGCGCGTCCTCGTGACGACGGCGGTGCAGGTCGCCTACGGCACCGACGTGCGCGCGCTGCAGCCGCAACTCGAAGCGGCGATCGGCGCCGTGGGCCGCGTCATCGCCGACCCGCCGCCTTCGGTGCAGCTCGCCGCGTTCGCGGCCGACGGCATGGATCTGGCGATCAACTTCTGGATTCGCGATCCGGAGAACGGCCAGGGCAACGTCAAGTCCGAGGTCAACCTCGCCGTCCTCGACGTGCTCGATCGCGCCGGCATCGAGATTCCCTTCCCGCAGCGCGTTGTCCACGCCGTCGTCGCGCAGGAGCCGAGCGCGGCGCCCGAAGGCCAGGTCGCTTCGACCCGCGCAACACGCCCGGGCTGAGCGCGCGCGGCGCCGGCTCAGGTACCTGCGGGCAACGAGCGCAGGTGCAGGTAGAGGGCGCGGACGTCGACCTCGTTCATTTCTTTCAGCGAGGCGAACGGCATGACCGGGCTGACACTGCTGCCGTCCGGACGCTTGCCGGTCTTCAGCATCGCCATGAACTGCTCGGCGCTCGCATAGCGATCGAGCGCGCTGCCCGCGCCCGGGGTGAGCTTCGCGGCCGGCGGCCAGTCGGGCGGCGCGCCCGGGATCTTGCCGCCGGCGAGGCGCGCGCCGTGGCAGCCGATGCAGCCGTTGGCAACGTAGGCGCCGTGCGCCGTCGTGATGCCTTCGGGCACCGGCTGCGGCGGCGCCATCGCATGGTCGATCTTCTCGCTCGCATCGCGGAGCAATCCCGCGCCATAGAGCGCCTTCACCGGCATCGGCAGGCGCACCTCGCCCTTCGTGCCGGCCGCGGGCGGCAGCTGGCGAGCGTAGGCGACGACGGCCGCGAGGTCGGCGTCGACGAAGCGGCTGTACTCCTCGCTCGGCATGATCATCACCGGCCGGCCGTCGGGCTTGACGCCGTGGCGCACGGTCCGCACCCAGTCGGCCGGCGTGTACGCGGCGGCGACGCCGCCCGCCGCCGGCGTGATGTCGGGCGAGCGCACCAGCATGCCCTTGCCGTCGTCGATGACGACGTGGCCGGCGCCATCGGCGCCGTGGCAGTCGCCGCAGCCGCGCGATCGGAACAGGTAGGCGCCGCGCTCGATGCTCGCGGCATCGCTGCGAAATTCGACCGGCGTGACGGCAACGTCGACGTGGCGGGCGAGCTTGCGCTCGCCCATCTCGGCCAGCACCATGAATGCGGCACCCGCGCCGCTCACCAGCACCGTCAGCCCGACGACGCTGCGTGCGATCCACTTTCTCATCTGGGTTCTCCCTGGTTTTCGTGAAGTGGCGACGACGAGCCGCTCAGCAGGCGCCGAGCATGGGATCGATGCCGATCGCCGCGGCCAGCTTGGCCCAGCCGGAATCGTCGATGTGCGGGCGAACGACGCGCATGACACCGAGCAGCGCTTCGGGCGGCATCTCCGCCTTCGCACTGCCGACGATCACGGCGCGCTCGGCCGGCGTCGAGGCCGGCACCATCCAGCGCGCGACGACGACGTGCTCCTGCGGCGAGATGCTCGCCAGCAGGCGGCCGTGCAACGCGCCGAGCTCGGCGTCGCTGTAGTGTTGCCAAAGCAGGGCGTTGTGCACCGACTCCTCGATGTGCATGTGCTGGAAGTTCTCGGCGACGAAGAGCGCGAGGTGGCGGTAGAGGCGCAGCGCGAGCCGTTCGGCGTCGGCACCGACGGCGGCGCGAAGCGCGGCGGCCTCGCCCTGCAGCGCGGCGATCGATTCGGCGTGCTCGACGTGCTCCTCGGCGATGCGCCGGCTGCCGGCAGGCTGGCGCGCTTCGATGGCGGTGTGGACGAACTCGTTCTCGTGGCGCAGATGGGCGAGGCACAGGGCGAGCAATTCGTCGAGCTGGCCGAGCGCGGCGTCGCGGTCGGCGCGATCGGCGACGTCGACGCGGCCGATGCGAACCAGCGTGTCGCTCATGAAGCTGCGCAGCGCCTTGTGGATCGAGACGTAGAGGTCCATGCGGCCCGCGTCGTCGCGTGCCGGCGCGGCGGCAGGGCGGGCGGTCGAGGATGCGGCGGGGTCGGCGAAGGTCGTGCTCATGGGCGCTCCGGAAGGTGTCGGCGGCGGGGGTGCCGCGGTGTCGACAGTGTTCCGGCATGCCGTCCTCCAGGCATCGCCCGAAGGAGCCATCGCTCCGCTCGGCGCGGGCCATGGCCCGGATTCCGCCGGGCGCCTTCGCCCGGGCGCTACGCCGCGCCGCGCTCGTTGAACCAGGCCGCGGCCTGGCCGCGCGACTGCACGCCGAGCTTGTCGAGGATGTTGGCGACGTGGCGCTTGACGGTGTGCGGGCTGAGGTCGTAGGCGCGTGCGATCACCTTGTTGCTGTCGCCGGCGGCGATGAGCCTGAGCACCTCGATCTCGCGCGGACTGAGCGCTTCGGCGGCGGCGAGCACCGACGCACCGGCGCGCGCTCCGGCCGTCTCCTCGCGCCGGCCGCCAACGGCGTCCTCCGCGTCGCCCGTCGCCGGCGCCGTGGCCAGGCATGCCACCCAGCGGCGCAATGCCGCGATCCGCGCCGGCGCGAGCCGCCCGTTCCATGCCGCCGCGGCGAGCGAGTCGAGAACCTTTCGTTCGCACGTGAGGGCGCCGCCCGGGACGCCGCCGTCGCGCTCGGCGGCGTCGAAGACCGGCGCGATCGTCGTGGCCGCGGCAGCGACGTCGCCGAGGCGCAGGCACAGGTGAGCCAGGCGCAGGCGAATCTCGACGTCCTCGCCGAAGACGCGCAGGGCGACCTCGTGCGCGAGCGCATGGGCGAAGGCGTCGCGGGCCGCGCGCCACTGGCCGCGATGCCACGCGATCCGGCCCGGCAGAACGAGGCGCTGCGCCTGCAGCAGCGACCGCAGCATCGCCGTGTCGGCGGTTGCGACGCTGTCGAGCTCGGCCGCGAGGCGTTCGACGCGCGCGCCGTCGCCGTGCCAGTCGGCGACGCGAATCGCGAACTGCCGATAGAACGCGTAGAGCGGCGAGTCGCGCCGGTAGCCGCCGCCAGGATCGTCGAAGAGGACCAGGATCTGGTCGATCGCGCCGTAGCTGTCGCCGCGCCGGCCGAGCATCGCGAACAGGACGGCGAGCAGGCTGTAGAGCGCGAGACGGACGTTGGGCGGCGGGCCGAGCCAGCGCGCATCCGCCTCGGCGAGCGCCGCTGTCTTCAGGGCCGCCTCGAGCCGACCCGACCAGACGTCGTTCCACGCCGAGCTGGCGAGCGCGATCGCGCGCAGCGGCGTCGGCGACTCCGGCGCCACCGCGAGCGCGCCGGTGGCGAAGCGGCGCGATGCCTCGCGCATCGACGGCAGCCCGCACTGCAGGCTGCGCGGGACGCATTGGTACCAGAGCACGGGGTCGCGGCTCGACTCGAGCAGCTCGAGCATCTCGCCGTAGCGCGGCGCGACGTCGTCGAGCCGGCCGCTGTCGAGGGCGATGTAGCTGTGGACGACGCCGGCCAGGGCGAGGTCGTCACGCGTCAACGCGACCTGGGAATCCACGGCGAGCCGCTTCAGCGCCTCGTCGTGGCTGCCGGCGGTGACGTGGGCGATCGATTCGTAGACGCCCGAGCGCCAGGCGAGCCGCGCATCGCCGATGCGCGTGAAGGCAGCGCTCGCGGCGGCGCCGGCCTCGCGCATCGTCGCCCAGTCCCAGCGCGACCATGCCCCGAGGCAGCGCATGTGGAGAAGGTTGGGCGAGGTGCGCCGCGCCTCGGCCGGGAACTTGTCGAGCAGTCGCAGCACCGGTGCGACGCCCGCCGTCGCGATGATCGTCGCACCGGTGTCGCGCAGGGTCTCCTCGGCATCGCGCCAGTCGCCGGCACCGATCAGGAAGCCGATCCGGCGCAGCATGTCGGCCTCGCCGGCAGCGGCGCGACGGTACAGCGCCGGCAGCTCGTCGGCCATCTCGCGGCGCAGCCGGTCGCGCAGGAAATCGCGAAACAGGTCATGCAGGCGAAGCGTCGTCTCGGCGCCTTGCAGGACCGAGACGAAGAGGCCGCGCCGTTCGATCTCCTCGAGCCACTCGGCGGCATGGGGATCGGCGCTCACGGCCGCGCACCGGCCGGCGGTGAGCTCGTCGAGCACCGAGCAGCGCAGCAGGAAGCAACGCAACGGCAACGGCAGCTCGCCAAGCACTTCGTTGAGCAGGTAGTCGAAGACATGGCGATCGCTGACGGTGTCGGCGATGACCGCCTGCGCGTCATGGCCCGAGACGATGCCGTTGACCGCCAGGCGCAGGCCCACCGCCCAGCCGTGCGTGCGCTGGTAGAGACGCTGGCTCGTCGCCTCGCGCTCGAGCGAGCCGTCGCCGTCGACGGCCGGCAGCAGCGCGCGCACTTCCTCGAGCGTGAAGCGCAGGTCGCGCTGGCGGAACTCGGCGAGCTCGCCGTGCGCGCGCAGGCGCGCCAGCGACGCCAGCGGCGGATCGGTCCGGCTCGCGACGACGACGCCCCAGTGCG
Source organism: Caldimonas sp. (assembly GCA_039932815.1). Classification (GTDB taxonomy): domain Bacteria; phylum Pseudomonadota; class Gammaproteobacteria; order Burkholderiales; family Burkholderiaceae_C; genus Schlegelella_A. The sequence goes on along the minus strand of JBDTPG010000003.1, from coordinate 38,525 downwards.
GCGGCAGCCGCTCGAGGAGGAGGTCGAGAAACTCGAACACCGCGGCGTCGCTGACCCGGTGCGCATCGTCGAGGACGATCAAGCCGCGCTCGACGTCGCACGCGGCCAGCACGTTGAGAAGCTGGGTCGCCACCGAATGCCGATCGCTGCGGCTGCCGCCGGCGGCGGCGATCAGCGCTTCGGGATCGGTTCGCCAGGGCGGGTCGAGAGGCTCGAGCGCCGCGATCAGGCAGGCGAGCAGGCCGAGCGGATCGTCGTCGATGTCGGCCGAGATCCAGGCGACGAACGCCTTGTCGCGCAGCCTGTCGATCAGGCGCGCCAGGGCGGCGGTCTTGCCGAATCCGGCCGGTGCGGCGACGAGGACGAGGCGGCGCGCGAGGGCGGCCTTCGTCATGCGCTCTTCGAGCCGCTCGCGCGCGACCAGGCTGGCGCGAGCTCTCGGTGGCTGGATCTTGGTGAGTGCGAAGCTCTGCGCGGCCGATGCCAAGGGTCGTCCTCCGAGCGGTATTTTGCGATGACGCGCGCGTGCCGCGAAGACCGCCGGGCGAGCCACAATGAATACCATGTCCGCCTCTTTCGATGCCGACGCTCCGCTCGAGGGCGGGTGCACGTGCCGTGCCGTCCGCTATCGCCTCGCCAGCCGGCCGCTCTTCGTTCATTGCTGCCACTGCACCTGGTGCCAGCGCGAGAGCGGCTCGTCGTTCGCGCTCAACGCGATGATCGAGTCGGAGCGCGTCGAGCTGCTGAGCGGCGCGCCCGAGCTGGTGGAGACGCCGTCGGCGAGCGGCGCCGGGCAGCGGATCGCGCGCTGCCCGCGCTGCCGCGTCGCGGTCTGGAGCCACTACGCCGGTGCCGGCGATGCGGTTCGCTTCGTTCGCGTCGGCACGCTCGACGAGGTCGGACGCCTGCCGCCCGACATCCACATCTTCACCTCGTCGAAGCAGCCCTGGGTCGTCTTGCCCCCGGGGGCGACGGCGGTGCCGGAGTACTACGACCTCAAGACGCTCTGGCCGGCCGAGAGCCTCGCCCGCCGCGAGGCGATGCGGGCACGCAAGGCACGCCAGGGCCCGCCGGCGCCTTAGCGGCCGACGCTGAACTCGACGCGGCCGAGCGTCGCGAAGTCGGCGCGGTAGTCGCCCGGACCGGGCAGGAACGGCGCGCCGGTGCACGAGCCGGTGGTGACGATGTCGCCGGCGACGAGTCCGCGCGTCGCGTCGGCCGGCGCATTCGCGAGCAGGACGACGGTGCCGAACGGATCGCCGTCGAGGATCGCCTTGCCGCTGCCGCGCGCGACCTCTTCGCTCGCCCCCTCGTGCGTGTGGGTGAGGACGATGCCGATGCGCGCGAAGTCGAGCCCGTGCCATTCGGCAATCGCCGGGCCGGCGACGAAGCCGCCGTTGTTGAACGCGTCGGCGAGCTCGACGAGCGCGCCGAGGCCCCGCGGCAGGCGCGAATCGACGATCTCGACGGCGATGCGGAGCGCCGCCATCGCGGCGCCGACCTCGTCGCGCGAATAGGCGCGTTCCGGTCGCGGCGGCAGGTCGCGCGCGAGCTCGAAGGCGAATTCGCATTCGAGCTTGGGAGCGATGAAGGCGGCGGCGCTCAGCGCTGCCGGGGCGGCGCGCGCGTCGTGCATCCAGGGACGCAGGAGCGGGCCGGCGATGGGCGTGGGTACGCCGAGCGACTCGCGCTGTGCCGGCGTCACCGCGGCGACCTTCCAGCCGCCGATCGCGCCCAACTCGCGCGACACCGCCGCCTGCAATCGGTAGGCTTCGGCGAGGTCGCGCGGCAAACGCGCCGCCGGCCAGGCGGTGATCGCCCGCGCGTCGCGTCGCGCGCTCGCGAGCTCGTTGCGGGCGGCTTCGAAATCGGTGTCGTTCATCGCCCGATTGTCGCCGCCGCGATGGCCTTGCCCGCCCGGGGACGCGGCGGTGGCCTCGATAATTGAGCGAGCCCCGCATCGACCGACGACGTGAGCGAACTGCACCGATTCCTTTTCGACGGCCTGCCCGTGCGCGGCATCCTCGTTCGCCTCGACGAGAGTTGGCGCGAAGTGCTGGCGCGACGCGCCGGCGCGCCGACTCCGTGGCCCGAGCCCGTGCAGCGGTTGCTCGGCGAGATGGCCGCCGCCGGCGTGCTGATGCACGCCAACATCAAGTTCGCCGGTGACCTGATCCTGCAGGTCTTCGGCGACGGCCCGGTCAAGCTCGCCGTCGCCGAGATCGCCCCCGACCTCGCGTTTCGCGTCACCGCGACGGTGAGCGGCGACGTCGACGACAGTGCCGACCTGGCCGCGATGCTGAACGTCAAGGGCGGCGGCCGCTGCGCGATCACGCTCGCCCCCGTCGATCGCGGCACGGGGCAGCCGTACCAGGGCGTCGTGCCTCTGCACGGCGACGCGCGCGAGCCGCTTCAGGCGATCGCGCCGGTGCTCGAGCATTACATGCTGCAGTCGGAGCAGCTCGACACGCGGCTCGTCCTGGCCGCCGACCGGAACGTCGCCGCCGGGCTGCTGCTGCAACGGCTGCCGCCGGCGGGCGCAGCCGTCGACGAGACGCTGATCGGCCGCGACGAGGATTTCAATCGCGTTGCCGCGCTCGCCGCGACGCTGACGCGCGAGGAGTTGCTCGGGCTCGATGCCGACACGGTGCTGCGGCGCCTGTTCTGGGAAGAGAAGGTGACCCGCTTCGCGCCGCTCGTCGGCGCCGCGGCGCCGCGCTTCGCCTGCAGCTGCTCGCGCACCAAGGTCGGGGCGATGCTGCGCAGCCTCGGCCGGGCGGAGATCGACGACATCGTGCGCGAGCAGGCGCAGGTCGAAGTCGGCTGCGAGTTCTGCGGCCTGCGCTATCGCTTCGACCCGGTCGACGTCGGCGAGCTCTTCGTCGCCCCGGCCGATCAGGCGCCCGGATCGAGCGCGATCAACTGACGATGCGCCGCTACTTCAGCCGGTAACCGCAGACACCGCAGAACGCGTCTTCGGGCGTCACCGGCGACAGGCATTGCGGGCAGGTCGTCGTCGCCGGCAAAGGCGCGGGCGGCGGCAAGGGGGCGGCCTGGGGCGGCGTCCAGGGCGCCGCTGCGGCTGGTGCCGGCGCCGCCGCCTCGTCGAACGGCAACGCGATATCGGTATCGCGGGTCGACGCGCCGGGTCGAGGCGCGGCGATCGTCGCTTCGTCGCCGGCGGACGCGGCACCGGGGGCCGGCGCGGTGGGGGTCGCTGGCGCCGTGAAGTTCGGCGGCGGGCTGTAGGCCGGAGGACGGCTGTAGTCGGGGGACGAGGCCGCGGCCACCCCCGGCGCCAGCGCGGCACCGGTGACCGATGCCGCCGCCGCAGCGGCGCCCGTGCCGTCGCCATCGCGATGCGTCGCCTGGCGCGCTCTCTCGCCCAGTTCGGCGGTGCGCCGACGGGCGTCGTCGAAGGTCGCGCGCAGCGCCGCTTCGGTCGCGGTCAGGTCCAGGCCCTCGGTGACGCGCAGGTACACCAGCGACAGGCCGAGCAGATAGACCTGGCCGACCAGAGACGCGGCCACCGCCCACAAGAGCGCTCCGCCGATGGCGCCGGCGATCGCATGGCCGCCGCCACCGCCGCCGCCTTGCGACATCGCCATGATCGATTCCATGCCGAAGCCGCCGAAGCCGACGATGGACACCGACATGCCGAGCGTCGGCACCAGGCCGAAGCCGAGCACGCCGAAGATGATCATGCCGACGGCAAGGCAGAGGAAGCCGACGAAGACGAGCAGCAGAACCGCCTCGACGAGGCGGCTCTTGACGATGGCGAACGTCTGCGCGAGTGCGCGTGTGATGCTCGCGCCCTGCCAGATCGCGGGCAGCGAGAGCACGAGGCAGATGAACAAGCCCACGATCGTGATCCCGGCGACGACGACCGAAAGCGGGAACACGACGACGAAGAGGATCGGGCCGAGGAACGGTATCTTGCAGATGAAGAGCAGCAGCGCCAGGACGATGAACACCGCGATCTCGACGGCCAGGAAGGCGAGGCCGAGGACGATCAGCTTGGGAATGCACATCAGCCCGTAGACGAGGGCATCGGCGATGCTGCGCGGCGAGATGCCGCGCGCGTGATCCATCTGCAGAAGCCCGGCGGCGTTGACGCCGGTGCCGATCGCGACGACCCAGACGATCATCGCCAGCAGGCCGGCGAGAAAGCCGAGCGTTCCCGTCATCGCGAGAAGCAGGCCGGCGACGATGACGCCGACGAACGTGCAGCCGAGCATGGCGATGATCGCGCGCCGGTTACGCAGGCCGGTGACGGCCTGGAAGACGCTGGAGAACGCGTGCGCGGAAAGTCCCGCGGGCGCTGCTTCGGATGCGGTGGTTGTCGTCATGGAAACTCCTCGCTCGTCATTGACCGCACGCGGTGCATCCGCGCGTCGGCAGGCGGCCCCGGGCCGCGTCTAGTTCTGCATGTTGCGCCGCCGCTCGTCGGCGTCGCGCAACTGGCGGCAGATCGCCTCGTTGGCATGCTCGGCCAAGCCGCATTGCCGCGACTGGCACACTGCCTCGGCGATCGTGCCGCGGCCGGCGCAGATCTCGCGCACGCCGCGCGCCTGCGCGATCGGCGGCGGGCCGGGGGGAACAGCAGCGCTCGGTCGCGCCCGTTGCGCTTCCTCGGCGCGCCTGCGGGCCTGCGCTTCCTGCTCCGAGCGCTGAGTGGCCGCGCTCTGATCACGCTGGTCCTGCACCGACTTGGCCTTGGCGTCGCGCTCGGCCTTGTCGCGTGCCGCCTTCTCGCGGCGCTTTTCCGCAGCGAGGCGCTTGGCTTGCGCGTCGGCGGCCGGGTCGGCGCCCTGCGGCAGCGGGGTCGCCGCCGTGGCGGGAACGCCGAGCGGCTGAGCCGCGGTGGGCGGCGCGCCGAGCGGAGGTGCCGCCGTGGGTGGCGGACCGAGTACGGCGGGATCGGACGGTGGCGGCACCATCGCGCTCGGCGCCGTTGCGCTGGGTTCCGTCGTCGCCGGACTCGCCTCCTCGATGATGATCGGCGCCGGTGTGGGTGCGGGCGTGGCCGCGATCGGCGGCGCGGCGACCGGCGCCGGCGTCGCGCCGGGCTGCGCGGGCGCGGGGTTCGAGCTTCCCATGAAGAGCCAGCCGGCGATGCCGGCCACCGCCAGCGCCGCGACGACGATGCCCAGGATCAGCGGCGTGCGATTCGGCGCCGCCGCGACCTGGAAAGGCACTGCCGTGTCGCCGTGCGACGCGTGGCCCTCCTGCTGGCGCAGGGCGATCGCCGCGTCGGGGTCGGGGATGTCGGGTGTGGTCTGTTGATCGAACAGCGCCGAATGATCGGTGTCCCGGGGCTGCGCCGGGTAGGGTGCCACCGTGGCGAAGGACTCGTAGGAAAGCGGCGGCGGTCCGGCGCTCGCGTAAGGCTCGTCGCCTTCGCGTGGCTCGGTGCCGCCATTCGCTGCCGCGGACTGCGCGGCCAGGCTCATGCCGCAGTTGGCGCAGTAGCGGATGCCCGGCTTGTTCTTGAAGCCGCACTCGGCGCAAGCGTTGGCGCTGCTGCCGTCAGCCGCGGCCGCCGGTGCCGCCGAGGGGGCCGAGAACGCGGTGCCGCAAGAGCGGCAAAACTGGGCCTCGTCCCTGTTTTCCGTCCCGCACACCGAGCACAGCTTGCTCATTCGTTCGGCCTCCGCGCCCTCTGTCGATCGTCGAAGGACGATACCTTGGTTTATCGGGCATCGCAATTTGGTCCGACCCGCTGGCGATGGACAATGCGCCAACTCCGACGCACCGCGAGGATTCTCCGTGCTCTATGCGTTATTGAAGGCGTTCCACCTGCTCGGCGTCATCGTCTGGATCGGCGGCATGGCGTTCATGCTGTTCTGTCTGCGGCCTGCCGCGCGCGTCCTCGAGCCGCCGGCACGGGTGACGCTGATGCACGCGGCGATGAAGCGCTTCATCGCCGTCGTGTCGATCTCGATCGCGATCATCTTCGTTTGCGGCGCGGCGATGGTCGGCATCGCCTGGTCCGCGGCGTCGCGCGCCGGGCTGGCGTTCAACATGCCGCTCGACTGGTATGCGATGGTCGCGATCTTCTTCGTGATGCTCGCGGTCTTCATCCACATCCGCAACGTCCTGTTCAGGCGCCTCGACGAGGCCGTGACGGCATCGCGCTGGCCCGACGGCGCCGCGGCGCTCGCCGCGGTGCGCTGGGAGGTGTCGATCAACCTCGTGCTCGGGACCTTCGTGATCTTCTTCGTCCGCCTGGGCGGGACGGCGTAGCGCGTCAGCGCCGTGCCGCGCTTGGACGGCGCGCCGCGAGCGCGCCCTCGATCGCCCGCAGCGCCGCCGCCTGCCGGCCGCTGCCTGTGCCGGCGATCGTCGTGAAGGCGATTCCGGCTTTGGCGAGCGAAGCACGCAGCAAGGCGTCGACCGGCGCGCGCACGTGCTCGCCTTCGCGCTGCAGGCCGTCGGCCTGCCAGGGCAGGTCGAGCGCGGTGACGAGCGTCAGGTCGCAGTGCCTCTGCGCAGCGAGCGCGCTCGCGTAGAGCGTGGCATCGGCGAAGACGAAGTCGCTGTAGACCGCGATCATCAGCGCCGTCGTGTCGGCGACCACGATCTCGTTCCGCGCCGCGGCCGCTTCGATGCGCTCGCTCTGCAACGCGGCGATCGCCGCCTGCTCGTCACGGCGCGGCGTTCGCGCGGTGCGATCGCAGAACTCGCGCAAAACTTCGGTGACGATCGCGACGCGCCGCCCGCGCGCGGCGAGCGCCGCGCCGATCTCGGCGGCGAGCGTGGTCTTGCCGGTGCTCTCGGCACCGAGCAGGGCGACGACGAAGGCGCGCCCGCTCATGGCGACGGCTCGGCCTGGCCGGCACGCAGCTGCCAGCTGCGCCAGCCGACCGCGGCCATGACGACGAAGACCGCGTAGAGGAGCGTGGTCAGCCAGAGGCCCTTGTAGGCGAAGAGCGCGGCGCCGACGACGTCGACGACGATCCAGACCGGCCAGTTCTCGACGTACTTGCGGCCGAGCAGCCACTGACCGACGACGCTGGCCGCGGTCGGGAAGGCGTCCCACCACGGCACGTCCGTGTCGGTGAATCGGCTCAGGAAGAGCGCCGTCGCCGGCCAAGCGATCGCGATCGCGACGAGGACGCGCATGCGGCCGTTCGCTCCCAGTCGCCGGACGCGCAACGCGTGGCCCGAGTCATCGGTGCCTTTCAGCCACTGCCACCAGCCCCAGGCCGCGACGGCGGCGAAGAACACCTGCAAGCTGGCGTCGCCGTACAGGCGGCTCTTCCAGAACAGCAGGAAGTAGAGCAGCGAGCTGGCGATCGCGAGCGGCCAGCCGAGCGGATTGACGCGGATGTTGAAGAAGACCATCGCGATCGAGAGCGCGAAGGCGACGAGCTCGAGCCCCGTGATCGGCGCGCCCCAGGCGACGAAGGCGGGGGCGAGCAGCGGCGCCGCGGCCGCGACGAGCGCGTTCAACGCCGCGCGGGCGAGAGCTGGACGTAGATCTCGTCGGGCTTGATCATGCCGAGCTCGAAGCGCGCCTTTTCTTCGACCATTTCGAGGCCTTCCTTCAGGTCGCTCACTTCGGCGGCGAGCTGCTCGTTGCGATGGCGCGCCTGCGCGTTCGTCGATCTCTGCGCGTCGAGCTTTCTCTGCAGCTCGACCATGCGCGTCACGCCGCCCTTGCCGAACCAGAGCTCGGCCTGGACGAGGACGAGGAGAGCGGCGAGCCCGAGGGTGATCCAGCGCACGGTCGTCTGCCTAGAGAGGAGCCGCCGCCCTCAATCCTGCGGCAGCTGCCGGAACGCGGCGCGTCCCGGGTAGGCGGCGACGTCGCCGAGGTCTTCCTCGATGCGCAGCAGCTGGTTGTACTTGGCGACGCGATCCGAACGGCTGAGCGAGCCGGTCTTGATCTGGCCGGCGTTGGTGCCGACCGCGATGTCGGCGATCGTCGCGTCCTCGGTCTCGCCCGAGCGGTGGCTGATCACCGACGTCCAGCCGGCGCGCTTGGCCATCTCGATCGCGGCGAAGGTCTCGGTCAGCGTGCCGATCTGGTTGATCTTGATGAGGATGGAGTTCGCGACGTTCCTGCGGATCCCTTCCTTCAGGATCTTGGTGTTGGTGACGAACAGGTCGTCGCCGACCAGCTGCACCTTGGCGCCGAGGCGGTCGTTGAGGAGCTTCCAGCCGTCCCAGTCGCCTTCGGCCATGCCGTCCTCGATCGAGATGATCGGGTACTTGGCGCACCAGCCGGCGAGGGTGTCGATCCATTCGCCCGCGCCGCGGCTCTGGCCCTCGACGACGTAGGCGCCGTCCTTGTAGAACTCGCTCGCCGCGCAGTCGAGGCCGATCGCGATCTGCGCGCCGGCGACGTAGCCGGCCTTCTCGATCGCCTCGAGGATCATCTCGATCGCCGCTTCGTGGTTGGCGGTACTCGGCGCGAAGCCGCCTTCGTCGCCGACGGCGGTGCTCATGCCACGGCCGTCGATGATCTTCTTCAGCGCGTGGAAGGTCTCGGCGCCGTAGCGCAGCGCCTCGCGAAAGCTCGGCGCACCGACCGGGATGATCATCAGCTCCTGCAGGTCGAGGTTGTTGTTGGCGTGGGCGCCGCCGTTGACGACGTTCATCATCGGCACCGGCATCTGCATTGCGCCCGAGCCGCCGAAGTAGCGGTAGAGCGGCAGGCCGCTTTCCTCGGCCGCGGCGCGCGCCACCGCCATGCTGACGGCGAGCGTCGCGTTGGCGCCGAGCCGGCTCTTGTTCTCGCTGCCGTCGAGGTCGATCAACGTGCGATCGAGGAAGGCCTGCTCGCTCGAATCGAGGCCGAGCACGGCCTCGCTGATCTCGGTGTTGATGTGCTCGATCGCGCGCAGCACGCCCTTGCCGCCGTAGCGGTTCGGGTCGCCGTCGCGCAGCTCGATCGCCTCGCGCGAGCCGGTCGAGGCGCCCGAGGGGACCGCCGCGCGACCCATGGTGCCGCTCTCGAGCAGCACGTCGCACTCGACGGTCGGGTTGCCGCGGCTGTCCAGGATCTCCCGGCCGACGATGTCGACGATCGCGCTCATTCTTGCCCTTTGTGCTGGTTCAGTGGGTGGGGGATCGGTCGGCGCTCAGGCGTCGAACGACTGCTCGAGCAGCGGCCGCGACTTGATCGCGCGGTCGAGCTCGGCGAGCTGCTCGAGGAGAGCGCGCATGTGCTTGAGAGGCACCGCGTTCGGCCCGTCGGAGAGCGCCTTGGCCGGATCGGGATGCGTTTCCATGAAGATCCCGGCGATGCCCGCCGCCACGGCGGCGCGCGCCAGCACCGGCACGAACTCGCGCTGGCCGCCCGACGACGTGCCGTGGCCGCCGGGGAGCTGCACCGAATGGGTCGCATCGAAGACGACCGGCGCGTTCGTCTCGCGCATGATCGCCAGGCTCCTCATGTCGGAGACGAGGTTGTTGTAGCCGAAGCTGGCGCCGCGCTCGCACGCCATGAAGCGGTCTTCGGAAAGACCCGCCTCGCGCGCCGCCGCGCGCGCCTTGTCGAGCACGTTCTTCATGTCGTGCGGCGCGAGGAACTGGCCCTTCTTGATGTTGACGGGCTTGCCGCTCTGCGCGACGGCGCGGATGAAGTCGGTCTGCCGGCACAGGAAGGCGGGGGTCTGCAGCACGTCGACCACGGCAGCCGCAGCGGCGATCTCGTCCTCGCGGTGCACGTCGGTGACGATCGGCACTTGCAGCTCGCGCTTGACCTTGGCCAGGATCTCGAGCCCCTTGTCGAGGCCGGGGCCGCGAAACGAGGTGCCGCTGGAGCGATTCGCCTTGTCGTAGCTCGATTTGAAGATGAACGGCACGCCCAGCGCGCCGGTGATCTCCTTCAGCTTGCCGGCGACGTCCATCTGCAGCTGCTCGGACTCGACCACGCAGGGGCCGGCGATCAGGAACAGCGGTCGGTCGAGCCCGACCTCGAAGCCGCAAAGTTTCAAGCCGCGACCTTCTCCGCGCGCTCAACCTGGTGCGCGAGCGCGGCGTGGATGAACGACTTGAACAGAGGGTGTCCGCCCCACGGTGTCGACTTGAATTCCGGGTGGAACTGGACGCCGATGAACCACGGGTGCACGCTTTGCGGCAGCTCGACGACCTCGGTCAGCTTCTCGCGCTGGGTGATGGCGGAGATCACAAGCCCGGCTTCGGTGAGCTTGTCGAGATAGTTCTCGTTGGCCTCGTAACGATGGCGGTGCCGCTCGGTGAGGACGCTGCCGTAGATGTCGTGGGCGAGCGTTCCGGGCTTGACGTCGGAGCTCTGCGCGCCCAGGCGCATCGTGCCGCCGAGGTCGGACTGCGCCGTGCGTTTCTGGATCGAGCCGTCGCGGTCTTCCCACTCGTCGATCAGGGCGATCACGGGATGCGCCGCCTCGGGATCGAACTCGGTGCTGTTGGCACCGGCCAGGCCGGCCTTGTGGCGCGCGTATTCGATCGTCGCGACCTGCATGCCGAGGCAGATGCCGAGATAAGGAATCTTTTTCTCGCGCGCGTACTGGGCGGCGAGGATCTTGCCCTCGACGCCGCGCTTGCCGAAGCCGCCGGGCACGAGGATGGCGTCGTAGCGGCCCAGGTTGGCGACGCTCGTCGCCGTCAGGTCCTCGGAGTCGACGTACTCGATCTTGACCCGCGCATGGTTGTGGATGCCGGCGTGGCGCAGCGCCTCGTTGAGCGACTTGTACGAATCGGACAGGTCGACGTACTTGCCGCACATGGCGATCGTCACCTCGTGCTGCGGGTGCTCGACCTCGTCGACGAGCTTGTCCCAGCGGCCGAGGTTGGCGGGCTTGGTGTGCAGCTGCAGCTTGGCGCAGATCAGCTCGTCGAGGCCCTGCGCGTGCAGCATGCGCGGCACCTTGTAGATGGTGTCGACGTCCCACACCGAGATGACAGCGAACTCGTGCACGTTGGCGAACAGCGAGATCTTGGCGCGCTCCTCGTCGGGGATCGGCCGGTCGGCGCGGCAGAGCAGGGCGTCCGGCATGATGCCGATCTCGCGCAGCTTCTGGACGCTGTGCTGCGTCGGCTTGGTCTTCAGCTCGCCGGCCGCCGGGATCCAGGGCACCAGCGTCAGGTGCAGGAAGGCGCAACTGCCCGGGCCCATCTTCAGGCTCATCTGGCGCACCGCCTCGAGGAAGGGGAGCGATTCGATGTCACCCACCGTGCCGCCGATCTCGACGATCGCGACGTCGTGTTCCTCGCCGGCGCCGCGTCTGATGAACTCCTGGATCTCGTTGGTGACGTGCGGGATCACCTGCACCGTCTTGCCGAGGTAGTCGCCGCGGCGCTCCTTCTCGAGCACGCTCTTGTAGATCTGGCCGGTCGTGAAGTTGTTCGTCTTCTTCATCCGCGTCGTGATGAAGCGCTCGTAGTGGCCGAGGTCGAGGTCGGTCTCGGCGCCGTCGTCGGTGACGAACACCTCGCCGTGCTGAAACGGCGACATCGTTCCCGGATCGACGTTGAGGTACGGATCCAGCTTGATGAGGGTGACTTTGAGGCCCCGCGATTCGAGGATCGCGGCGAGGGACGCAGAAGCGATGCCCTTGCCCAGCGAGGACACCACGCCGCCGGTGACGAAGACGAACTTGGTCATTGCGTTCGACGCTCGCACTCCTGGTGCGTTTGCCGCGGTGGTAAAGCGCGATTATAGGCGTGCGCCCGGCGCACTATTTCTCGCGCCCGCCCCGGCAATGTCCTCAGGCGAGCTTCTCGCCCGGGTGCGTGATCTTCTTCATCGTCTCGTAGCGCACCGACGGGACGCAGAGCGGCGCCGCCGCCGACTGGTCGACGTCCCATTGCGGGTCGTCGATCGACTCGAAGGCCTGGCGAAGCTTCTCGCCCCAGCTGCTGCGGATCATCTGGAAATAGGGATTGCGGTCGTCGATGCAGACGATCTGCGACGACTCGAAACGGTTCGCCTCGTAGATCGCCAGGTCGAGCGGCAGGCCGACCGAGAGGTTCGACTTCAGCGTCGAGTCCATCGACACCAGCACGCATTTGGCGGCCTCGTCGAGCGGCGTGGACGGCCGGATCATGCGGTCGAGGACGGGCTTGCCGTACTTCGACTCGCCGATCTGGAAGAAGCACGTCTCGCGCGTCGCTTCGATGAAGTTGCCCGCCGAATAGACGAGGAAGAGGCGCATCGCCTCGGCGTGCACCTGGCCGCCGAAGATCATCGAGGCATTGAAGTCGAGGCCCGACTTCTTGAGCGCTGCGCCGTCCTGGTCGTAGACGCGCCGCATCGCCGCGCCGAGGACACGCGCCGCGTCGAACATGCTGGTCGCGTTCCAGATCGTGATCGGCGGACCGTCGCCGTCGTGGAGCTCCTCGATCTGCAGGATCTCGCGCACCTGCTGCGAGATCGACAGGTTGCCGGCCGAGAGCATGACCATGAAGCGGTCGCCCGGACGCTCGTAGACCATCATCTTGCGGAAGGTGCCGATCTGGTCGAGGCCGGCGTTGGTTCGCGAGTCGGAAAGGAAGACCAGTCCGGCGTCGAGCTTGACGGCTACGCAATAGGTCATGAGGTGTCTTTGTTCAGAGCTTTCAGGCGGTAAAGCGCATCGAGCGCCTCGCGAGGGGTGAGGATATCGGGGTCGAGGGCGGCGACCGCGTCGTGCAGCGCGGAATTCCCCACGCCGACGCGGGGATCGACCGCCGCCGCGGCCGCGGCCGCCGGATCGCCGCCGCCTCCGGTGCCGGAGAACAGGTCGATCTGCGGTTGGCGCGCGATCCGCTCGGCCTCGAGGTGCTCTAGGGCGGCGCGCGCGTGTCGCAGCAGCGCCGGCGGCATGCCGGCGAGGCGCGCTACCTGGACACCGTAGCTGCGACTCGCCGGGCCGGCCTCGATCTCGTGCAGGAAGGCGATCTCTTCGCCGGTTTCGACCGCGGCGACGTGGACGTTGAGCGCGCGCTCGTGTTGCAGCGGAAAGTCCGTGAGCTCGAAGTAGTGCGTCGCGAACAGCGTGAACGAGCGGTTCTTCTCGTGCAGGTGATGGGCGATCGCGCCGGCGAGCGCGAGGCCGTCGAAGGTCGACGTGCCGCGGCCGATCTCGTCCATCAGCACCAGCGAGTGCTCGGTCGCGCAGTGGACGATGGTCGCTGCTTCCGTCATCTCGACCATGAAGGTCGACTGCGCATTGGCGAGGTCGTCGGCGGCGCCGATCCTGGTGTGGATGGCATCGATCGGCCCGAGCCGGCACGATGCCGCCGGCACGTACGAGCCGATCGAGGCGAGCAGGACGATCAGGGCGACCTGGCGCATGAAGGTGCTCTTGCCGCCCATGTTCGGGCCGGTGATGACGAGCATGCGGCGGCGTGCATCGAGACGGCAGTCGTTGGCCATGAACGGCGTGCCGGTTTCCTGCAGGCGGGCTTCGACCACGGGGTGACGACCGCGCTCGATCTCGATCAGCGGCTCCTTGACGAAGCGTGGCCGGCACCACTCGCCGCGGCGCGCCGTCTCGGCCAGCGCAGCGAGCGCATCGAGGGAGGCGAGCGAGCGCGCCACCGCGGAGATCGCCTCCAGGTGCGGCGCGAGCGAATCGAGCAACGCGTCGTAGAGCGCCTTCTCGCGCGCGAAGGCCCGCTCGCCCGCCGACAGGGCCTTGTCTTCGAACGCCTTCAGCTCCGGGGTGATGAAGCGCTCGGCGTTCTTCATCGTCTGGCGGCGTCGGTAGTCGGCCGGAACGCGCGCCGCCTGTCCTTGCGAGACCTCGATGAAGTAGCCGTGGACGCGATTGAACTGGACCCGCAGCGTCGCGATGCCGGTGCGCTCGCGCTCCCTGGCCTCGAGCGCGATCAGGTAGGCGTCGCTGCCTCGGCCGATCGCGCGCAGCTCGTCGAGCTCGGCGTCGAAGCCGGCCGCGATGACGCCGCCGTCGCGCAGCAGCGCGGCCGGTTCGTCAGCGATCGCGGCCAGCGAGGCGGCGATCGCGGCGGGCGGCGCGAGGGTCTCGCCGAGCATGTCGAGCAGGACCGAGCCCTCGGCCGGCAGCGCGGCGCAAACCTTCGGCAGCGCGAGCAGGGTGGCGCGCAGGCCGGCGAGCTCGCGCGGGCGCACCTGGCGCAACGCGATCCGCGCGCCGATGCGCTCGACGTCCGAGAGGTGGCGCAGCGCTTCGCGCAGCGCGAGGTGCGCCCCGGCGAGCAGCATCGCGATCGCGTCGTGGCGGTCGTTCGCGACGCGGCGCTCGCGCAGCGGCTGCGTCAGCCACTGGCGAAGGGCGCGGCTGCCCATGCCGGTGACGCAGAGGTCGAGCGTCGACAGCAACGTCGGCGCGTCGCGGCCACGCAGGGTGCGCGTCAGTTCCAGGTTGCGGTGCGTCACCGGCGGCAGGTCGATCAGCTCGCTGGTGCGCTGCACCGTGAGCCGGTGAATGTGCGCCAGCGCTCGCCCTTGGGTGTGCTCGGCGTAGGCGAGCAGGGCGCCGGCGGCGGCGTGCGCAGCGCCGAGTTCGTCGGCGCCGAAGGCGGCCAGCGAGGCGACGCGCAACTGCTTGCAGAGCAAGCGATGGCCGAGCGCGCCGTCGAACTGCCACGGCGGCCGCTTGGTGATCGCCGGCGTGCCGTCCAGCCCGCCGGGCAGGTCGCTGTCGACCAGGATCTCGGCCGGCGCGAGCCGCGCCAGCCAGCCGGCGAGCTCGGCCTCGGCGCACTCGGCCAGGCCGACCTCGCCGTTCGAGAGCGCCGTCCACGCCAGGCCGAAGCGGTTCGCGCTGCGACTGATGGCGACGAGCACCGAATCGCTCTTCTCGGCGAGCAGGTCGCTCTCGGTCAGCGTACCGGGCGTGACGATGCGGACGACCTTGCGCTCGACCGGCCCCTTGCTCGCGCCGACTTCGCCGACCTGCTCGCAGATCGCCACCGACTCGCCCAGGCGAACCAGCTTGGCGAGATAGCCGTCGACCGCGTGGACGGGGACGCCGGCCATCGCGATCGGCTCGCCCGCGCTGGCGCCGCGCGCAGTCAGCGTGATGTCGAGCAGCCGGTGCGCGCGCTTCGCGTCGTCGAGGAAGAGCTCGTAGAAGTCGCCCATCCGGTAGAAGAGGAGCGTGTCGGGATGCTCGGCCTTGATGCGCAGGTATTGCTGCATCATCGGCGTATGAAGCGATGATTGACCTTGCGTCGAACCCACGGTCCGATCCGTCGTGATCGCTCGATCGTTCATTGCGGTCAGTACTCGAGAAGGCGACCGGTTGCAGCGTCCTGTGCAGCGTTGTCGCGGAGCCGGTGCCGACTCATCTACCTGCAGCGAAGCGTTTTCACCATCGGCACGAGGGCCGGCTCGAGCGACAGTCGCACGATGTACTGGTAGAGATCGTCCCTCGGGTGCGCCCAGTCTGCACGGTAGTTGCCGCCGAGCCCCGTGACATAGGCGAACGTATCCGCGACCGGGAGCCCTTGCGCCGTGGCCACTGCGCTCATGGTGTGCGCGTAGGGAGCGACTTCGAAATCCTCGACAGGGTTAGGCGTCTCGAAGACCACCTGCGCGGGCGCGATCGCCAGCACTTCCAGGTTCGCCCGATAGGCGAGGGGACTGACGCCGGTCGCCGCGTCGTTGATCCCGTGGTTCACGACCACGATGTCCGCATTGACCGATGCCGGCCAGGGCGCGTTCAATCCATCCGTCCCGAGCACGAGCCGCCCGGAGGTCGTGCTGCCGACGGCGCGGCTTTCGACCGACACCGCTCCCGCGCCGAACATCGCGTCCATGTCGGCCTGGAGAGCCACCTGGGGCGTGTGGACGGCCAGGCTCGATCCAGAGTACCCGGCCATGGTCGAATCACCGAAGAGCTGGATTCGGACGACAGTGCCTGTAGACACGCAGGCGACGCTCGACACGGCGGCGAGGGGAGGGAGCGGCGGAGACATCGGCGTCCCGCCTCCGCAGGCCCCGAGCAGCGCGACCACGGTCAGCGTCAGGCGTGCTTTCACGAAGGGCGTGCCTTTGGCGGGCCTAGGCTGCCGTCTCGTCGGCCGCGCCGCGCGCGACGGTCGTGTGCGGGGCGAGCATCTGCACGAGCTGGCCATAGATCTTCGGGCTGCCCGCGACCACCTCTCGCTGGTGCAGGAAGTCAGCCTCGCCGGTGAAGTTGCCGACCAGGCCGCCGGCCTCGGTGACGATCAGCGATCCGGCGGCGACGTCCCAGGGCGAGAGCCCCGTCTCGAAGAAAGCGTCGTACCACCCCGCGGCGACGTAACAGAGGTCGAGCGCCGCCGCGCCGGGCCGCCGCACGCCGGCGCAGCTCTTCATCACGGTCTCGAGAATGCGCAGGTAGTGCGACAGGTCATCGCCCTTCCGGAACGGAAAGCCGGTGCCGATCAGCGCGTCGGCCATTCGCGTTCGCTTGGAAACGCGCAGGCGCCTGTCGTTGAGGAAGGCTCCGCGCCCCTTCGACGCGAAGAAGAGGTCGTTCCTGGCCGGGTCGTAGACGACCGCCTGCTGGATCTGCTGGCGAAACGACAAACCGATCGAGACCGCGTAGGTCGGTAGGCCGTGGATGAAGTTGGTCGTGCCGTCGAGCGGGTCGATGATCCAGACGTATTCGCTGTCGCGCGCGCCGCGCGCCGATCCCGATTCCTCGGCGAGGATGCCGTGGCCGGGATAGGCCGTGAGCAGGGTGTCGATGATCGCCGCCTCGGCCGCATGGTCGACCTCGGTGACGAAGTCGTTCGGCGCCTTCGAGTTGACCTGGAGCCGCTCGAGGTCGAGCGAGGCGCGGTTGATGATCGCCCCGGCCGTGCGGGCCGCCTTGATGGCGGTGTTGAGCATGGGGTGCAGCGCTTGGGACATGGGAGCAGTTGGCTTTCGACGAAGGCGGCCGCGGCGGGCGGCCGGATCGCGTGCGGGCGCGCTGCAAAATGAGCGACTCTCATTTTAGCCGTCGCATGTCCGCCGACCCCACCCGCTTCGTCCTCGTCGGCACCAGCCATGCGGGCAACGTCGGCGCGACGGCGCGGGCGATGAAGGTGATGGGCTTCTCCGACCTGGTCCTCGTCGCGCCGCGCTTCGCCGACGTCCAGCATCGGCCGGAGGCCATCGCCATGGCGAGCGGCGCGACCGACATCCTCGCCGGCGCGCGCGTCGTCGCCGGCCTCGGCGAGGCGCTCGACGGCATCACCTACGTCTGCGCCACGGCGATGACGCCGCGCGATTTCGGCCCGCCGAACAGGGCGCCGCGCGAGTTGTTCGGGAGCCTCGCGACCGGCGGCCACCGGGTCGCTTTCGTGTTCGGCTCGGAGCGCTTCGGCCTCGCCAACGACGACGTCTATGCCTGCCATGCCTGTCTGACGATCCCCACTGACCCGGCCTACGGCTCGCTGAATCTGGGGCAGGCCGTGCAGCTCATCGCCTACGAGTGGCGCCAGGCGGTCGGCGGCTTCGGCGCGCCCGAACGGGTGCTGGATGGCCGCCTCGCCGATGCGGTTGCGCTGCGCGGCCTCGTCGGCCACTGGCAGGAGTCGCTCGAGACGCTGGGCTTTCTCGACCCGGCAGTGCCGAAGAAGCTGATGGCCCGTCTGCAGCGCCTGGCCAACCGCGCCGAACTCAGCACGGAAGAGGTGCACATCCTGCGCGGCATCGCCCGAGCAATCGACGAGCGCTGCCGCTAAACTGCCTCGCTTCCATCCCTCGGTGGTTCGATATGTTCGAGCGTCTGCGCGAAGACATTGCCTGCATCCGCGAGCGCGACCCGGCGGCGCGCTCGACGTGGGAGGTGCTCACCTGTTATCCGGGCCTGCATGCGATCGTCCTGCACCGCCAGGCCGCGTGGTGGTGGCGGCACGGCTTCTACTGGATGGGCCGCTTCGTCTCGCACGTGGCGCGCTTTCTCACCGGTGTCGAGATCCATCCGGGCGCGACCGTCGGGCGGCGCGTCTTCATCGACCACGGCATGGGCATCGTCGTCGGCGAAACGGCCGAGATCGGCGACGACTGCACGATCTATCAAGGCGTCACCCTCGGCGGCACGGCGCTGATCAAGGGCGCCAAGCGCCATCCGACCCTCGGCCGCGGCGTCATCGTCGGCGCCAACTCGCAGGTGCTCGGCGGCTTCACGGTCGGCGACGGTGCGCGAATCGGCTCGAGCGCGGTCGTCGTCAAGCCGGTGCCGCCCGGCGCGACGGCGGTCGGCAATCCGGCGCGCATCATCCAGGCCGATGCCGACGCGACGCGCGAAGCCACCGCGGCGAAGATGGGTTTCTCGGCCTACGGGCTGACCCAGGGCGACGACCCCGTCTCCCTCGCGATGAAGGGGCTGATCGACAACGCATCGGGACACGAGCACCAGATCGCCCTGCTCTGGCAGGCGATCGAGAAGCTGTCGTCGCGCACGCGCGAGCTGCCGAGCGAGGATTGCGTTCCCGGCGAAGCGCACACCACCGAGACCTTCGACGCCGAGCGCCTGAACCGATTGGTGAAGTGAGGTTGTCTTGCCGCCGCCGGTCAGGATGACGTCGGCGCCCTGATCGCCGACTTCGGCCGGAACGCGGCGCACAGCGCGGCGTCGGTGTCGATGTACGGCCCGCCGATCAGGTCGATGCAATACGGCACGGCGGCGAAGATCCCCGGCAGCGGCGGCGTTGCGCGCGGCAGGCCTTCCAGCGTCTCGGCGATCGCCTTCGGCTGGCCCGGCAGGTTGATCACCAGCGCCTTGCCGCGGATCGCCGCGACCTGGCGCGAGAGGATCGAGGTCGGCACGAAGGCCAGGCCGATGCGGCGCATCTGCTCGCCGAAGCCGGGCATCTCCTTGGTGGCGATCGCGAGGGTCGCTTCGGGCGTGACGTCGCGCAGCGCCGGGCCGGTGCCGCCGGTCGTGAGGACGAGATCGCAGCGAACGTCGTCGACGAGCTCGCGCAAGGTCGCGACGATCGTCGCTTCGTCGTCGGGGATGAGGCGTGTCTCCCAATCTACGGGGTTGAGGACGGCGCGCGCGAGCCAGTCGCGCAGTGCCGGGATCCCCTTGTCCTCGTAGACGCCGGTCGAGGCGCGGTCGCTGACCGAGACCAGCCCGATGCGAACGCGTTCGCGGGCGCCGCCGCCGTTCGTGCTCGCTTCACTCATCGGCTTCGTGCTCGCGGATGAACTGGAACAGCTCGCGATAGGCGCGGCCGCTGCGCTGCTCGGGCGCGCTCGCGGCGTCCTTGCCGGCGTTGCGAACGAGCGCGCGCAGGCGCTGCACGTCGGCGCCGGGATGGGCCGCGGCGAATCGCGTCGTCGCCTCGTCGCCGGCGAGCAGCTCGGCGCGCCAGCGTTCGGCCTGGTGCAGGGCGAGCGAGTCGCGGGCCCGGCCGAGCTGGCGCTCGGCCACCGCCGCGCGTGCCGGCTCGACGTCGGCACCGCGCATCAGCTTGCCGATCAGCTGCATCTGCCGGCGCCGCGCCTCGTGGCTCTTGATGCGTCTACTGTCGCGGATCGCTTCGACGAGCGGCTCGCCGAGACCGAGCGTCGCGAGGTGGTCGTCGGGCAGCTCGAGGAGCGCTTCGCCGAGCGATTGCAGGTCGTGCGATTCCTGCTTGCGACGGGTCTTGCTCGGCCGCTCGCGCAGGCCCCCGGGCGGGGCCGCGGGGGGCTCGTCCACCGCGGAAGGCGCGTCGGGATCGGAAGGACGCTCGGACATCGACGGGCGGGGCAGGAAGCGGCGAAAAGAGGCGTCGGTATCATAGTCGCGGCTCGCTGGACGACACCTCGCCGCGGCCGGTCCGCCGCCGCAAGAGGTCCCGCCACTCGCGCCCATCACCCAGCAATCTCCCCATGGCCACCCCGTCAACGGCATCGCCTTCCGGCTTTGCCTATTCGCGCGAGAAGTTCCGCGCCTTCGTCGAGAGCTGCCTCGCGACCGCGAAATCGCTCGGCGCGAGCGACGCCGTCGCCGAGGTCTCCGAAGGCGTCGGCCTGTCTGTCTCGGTCCGCAAGGGCGAGACCGAGAACATCGAGCGCAATCGCGACAAGTCGATCAGCGTCACCGTCTATGTCGGACAGCGGCGCGGCAACGCGAGCACGTCCGATTTCTCGGCGGCCGCGCTCGAGCAGACCGTGCGCGCGGCGCACGACATCGCCCGCTTCACGGCCGAGGATCCGGCTGCCGGCCTGCCCGACGAGGCCGATCTCGCCGATGCCGCCAGCGCGACACGCGACCTCGACCTCTTCCATCCGTGGGCGATCGACGCCGGGCAGGCGATCGAGCTCGCCGGCCGCTGCGAGGCGGCAGCGCTCGCGGTCGACCGGCGCATCACCAACTCCGAAGGCGCCGGCGTGTCGGCGCAGCAATCGCACTTCTATGCCGCCAACACGCGTGGCTTCGGGGCCGGCTACGCGAGCTCGCGCCATTCGCTCTCGGTCGCGCCGATCGCGTCGCTGCCCGGCAGGAACGGCGACGACATGCAGCGCGACGCCTGGTACACCTCGATGCGATCGCCCGACGAGCTGGCGGCGCCCGAGGCAGTCGGCCGCTATGCTGCCGAGCGCGCGCTCTCGCGCCTGGCGTCGCGCAAGATCAAGACCTGCGAGGTGCCGGTGCTGTACGAATCGGCGCTCGCCTCGGGGCTGCTCGGCACTTACGTGCACGCGACGAGCGGCGGCGCCCTCTATCGCAAGTCGTCGTTCCTGCTCGACAGCCTGGGGCAGCGCATCCTGCCCGAGCACATCGACGTGCGCGAGGATCCGCACGTCCGGCGCGGCAAGGGCAGCGCGCCTTTCGACGACGAAGGCGTCGCGACGCGGCCGGCGCAGATCGTCGACGCCGGCGTCGTCGGCAGCTATTTCCTCTCGAGCTACTCGGCGCGAAAGCTCGGCATGCGAACCACCGGGCATGCCGGCGGCTCGCACAACCTGACCCTGACGTCCCGGCGGACGGCGCCCGGCGACGACCTCGATGCCATGCTCGCCATGCTGGGGCGCGGTCTCTTCGTCATCGAGCTCATGGGTCAGGGCGTCAACTACGTGACCGGCGATTACTCGCGCGGCGCGGCCGGGTTCTGGGTCGAGAACGGCAAGATCGCCTTCCCGGTGCACGAGGTGACGATCGCCGGCAACCTGCGCGACATGTTCCGGTCGATCGTCGCCGTCGGCGCCGACACGTACACGATGGGCAGCAAGACGATCGGCTCCGTGCTGATCGGAAAGATGAAGATCGCCGGCGCGTGAAATGCGCAGCACGCCCTGACCGAGGCGGGTAAATCCCGGGGAAGCGGACGCGGGCCGTTTCCTAAAATCGCGGCGCGATCCGGATCCCCGGCGTTTCCCCAGATGGAGTTCTCATGCAGCGTCGTTCATTCATCCGCAAGACAGGCTTGGCCGGCGTTCTTGCCGCCGGAGCGGCGCCTGCCATCGTCAACGCGCAGGCGTCTATCCGCTGGCGCCTGGCTTCCAGCTTCCCCCGGTCGCTAGACACCATCTTCGGCGGTGCCGAAGTGTTCGCCAAGAAGGTCAGCGACATGACGGGCGGCAAGTTCGTCATCACGACCCATGCCGGCGGTGAACTGATGCCGCCGTTCGGCGTCGTCGACGGTGTCCAGAACGCCACGGTCGAGGTAGCGCATACGGCGCCGTACTACTTCTTCGGCAAGGACCCGGTGTTCGCGCTCGGTTGCGCGATCCCCTTCGGCCTCAATTCCCGCCAGATGACCGCCTGGATGTACGAGGGCAACGGCCTCAAGCTGATGCGCGAGTTCTACGCCAAGTACAACATCGTCAACTTCCCCGGTGGTAACACCGGCGCCCAGATGGGCGGCTTCTTCCGCAAGGAAATCAAATCCGTCGCCGACGTCAAGGGCCTGAAGTTCCGCATCGGCGGATTCGGCGGCAAGGTCTTCGAGCGCATCGGTGGCGTGCCGCAGAACATCCCTGGCGGCGAGATCTACCAGGCGCTGGAGAAGGGCACGATCGACGCGGCCGAGTGGGTCGGCCCCTACGACGATCTGAAGCTCGGTCTCTACAAGGTCGCGCCGAACTACGCCTATCCGGGCTGGTGGGAAGGCGGCCCGCAGCTCGACATCTTCATCAACAACAAGGCGTTCGAGGGCCTCACTCCGGAATACAAGGCCATCGTCGAGGCCGCCGCCTCGTACTCCCACGTCGACATGCAGGCCAAGTACGACGCCCGCAATCCGGCTGCGCTGAAAACGCTGGTCGGCAACGGCACCAAGTTGTTCCGGTTCCCGAAGGACATGATGGACGCGGCCTTCAAGGAAGCGATGGCGCTCTACAGCGAGTTGGGCAGCACGAACGCGCCGTGGAAGAAGATCTACGAGGACTATTCGAACTTCCGCCGCGACGCGAATCTCTGGTTTCGTTTCACCGAAGCCGGCTTCGACGACTTCATGCAGGCACAGAAACTCTAGCGCTGCGCCGAAGGCCAGAAGTGAAAGCCCCGCAACCGCGGGGCTTTTTCTTGTCCTGTGCCCCGGCGCCAGCGCTGGCTCAGGGCTTCTTCGGCGGCTCGTTGCGCTTCATGGATTCGATCAGCGCCTGCATCGGATCGACGTTGGCTTCGACCGAAGGCGTCGCACCGGAGGCCGGCCCTTGCGAGCCCGAGGGCGGGTTGAGATAGGGATTGGTCGACTCCTGGCGCGAGTCCTTGCGCATCTCCCGGAACGCCTTGTCGACGTCGACCTCGACCGGCTTGTCGAGATTGCCGGTGACGATGCCGGGGACGAAGATAACGAGCGCGACCATCACGACCTGGATCACCACGAAGGGGATGGCGCCGCGATAGATGTCACCCGTGGTCACCTTGCGGATTCGCTTGCCGGTGACCTTGTCGTCGTAGTCCTCGACCGGTGCCACGCTACGCAGGTAGAACAGCGCGAAGCCGAACGGTGGATGCATGAACGAGGTCTGCATGTTGATCGCCAGCAGCACGCCGAACCAGGTGAGGTCGATGCC
Source organism: Caldimonas sp. (assembly GCA_039932815.1). GTDB lineage: Bacteria > Pseudomonadota > Gammaproteobacteria > Burkholderiales > Burkholderiaceae_C > Schlegelella_A. Next base: position 15,637 of record JBDTPG010000003.1, on the reverse strand, counting down.
GAGCTTGGCCGCCACCGGGCCGACCAGCGGCACGATGATGAAGGCCAGCTCGAAGAAGTCGAGGAAGAAGGCGAGCAAGAAGATCAGGAGGTTGACGACGATCAGGAAGCCGAGCTGGCCGCCCGGCAGCCCCGTCAGCAGGTGCTCGACCCAGACCGCGCCATCGACCGCCTGGAAGGAGAGGCTGAAGGTGGTCGAGCCGACCAGGATCATCAGCACGAACGACGAGAGCTTGGTCGTCGTGTCCAGGGCCTGGCGGAGCAGACGCATGTTCAGCCTTCGGCGCGAGATCGCCATCGCCAAGGCACCCACCGAGCCCATCGCGCCACCTTCGGTCGGTGTCGCCACGCCGAGAAAGATCGTCCCGAGGACGAGGAATATCAGTGCCAAGGGCGGGATCAGCACGAACGTGACGCGCTCGGCCATCCGTGAGAGCAGTTTCAGCTTGAACGCGCGGTTGAGTACCGACAGGGCGAAGGCGACGCCGACGCCGATGCACATCGAGGTGACGATGAGCTCGTCGGTCGGCGTCGTTGCAGGCCGCCACTTCGCGAACAACACCGCAGCGCAGACGGCGACTACCGTGAGCACGCCGAGCGAGCGCAGGCCTGGCGAGCCGTCGTCTTCCTTGATCGTCCGCGCTTCCTTCGGAAGCGCCGGCGCCGCCGCTGGCTTGACCAGGCTAACGATCATCACGTAGCCGAGGTAGGCAGCGGTGAGGATGAAGCCGGGGATGAACGCGCCCTTGTAGAGGTCGCCGACGCTCTTCCCGAGCTGGTCGGCAAGCACGATCAGCACGAGCGAGGGCGGAATGATCTGGGCCAGTGTGCCGGAGGCCGCGATCACGCCGCTGGCCAGGCGCCGGTCGTAGCCGTAGCGCAGCATGATGGGCAGCGAGATCAGGCCCATAGAGATCACCGAGGCGGCGACCACCCCGGTGGTGGCAGCCAGCATCGCGCCGACGAGGATCGCGGCATAGCCGAGGCCGCCGCGGATCGGCCCGAACAGCTGGCCGATGGTGTCGAGGAGATCCTCGGCCATCCCCGAGCGCTCGAGGATGAGGCCCATGAAGGTGAAGAACGGGATCGCCAGCAGCGTGTCGTTCTGCATGATCCCGAAGATGCGCAGCGGCAGCGCCTGCAGCAAGGTATCGGGCATGATGCCCATCTCGACGCCGACGAAGCCGAAGAACAAGCCACAGGCGGCCAGCGAGAAGGCGACCGAGTAGCCGAAAAGCAGGAAGACGATCAGGCTGCCGAACATGATCGGCGCCATGTTCGAAGCGATGAACTGCATCATCGCGAGCTCCCGCCGTGCATGACGTCGGCAGCGGAGGGATGCTCCTTGGCGATGAACTCGGCGAGCTCCTGCTCGGCGCTCTTGGCGACGTGGCGGCCGGTCGGATCGGGAATCAGCCCGCGCAGGAAGGCGACGCGCTTGATGAGCTCGGAGATGCCCTGGATGCCGAGCAGGATGAAGCCGGCCGGCAGCATCGCGAAGACCGGCCAGCGCACCAGCCCGCCGGCGTTGTTCGACATCTCGTGCATGCGGTAGGCCCGCAGCACCAGCGGCATAGAAAGCTGGACGACGATGAACACAAAGGGCAGCAGGAAGACGCAGATGCCGAAAATGTCCATCCAGATCTGCGTGCGCTTGCTGAACCGCCCGGCGATGACGTCGATGCGCACGTGCTCCTGTCGCTGCAGGGTGTAGCCGGCAGCCAGCAGGAAGACGGCCGCGAACAGGTACCACTGGATCTCGAGGAGGCCGTTCGAGCTCTGGTCGAACGCTTTGCGGACGATGGCGTTACCGGCGCTGATCAGGACCGCCAGCAAGACGAGCCACGCGACCCAGCGGCCGACGAACTCGCTGAAGCGATCGATGAGGCGCGAAAGCGTGAGAAGAGGCGCCACAGGCTCTCCGTCGAAGAATGAATCGGAATTGGCGGGAGGCGCCCCGCAGAGCGCCGCCGATTCTAGGGAGCCCTTTCCCGCGAAGACTGCGTGTTTGCGCTAGGCCGGACCGCGCGCCGACATACGGCTCAGCTGCCCTCGGCGGCTCGCACCAACTTGGCCGATCGCGTGCCGGTGCGGCAGAACGCGAGCGTCGGCCGCGGCAGGCTCGCCAGGAGCGCGGCAAAACGAGCGATTTCATCGGCGCTCTGAACGCTGGGCGCGACCGGCAGCCAGGCGTACTCCAGCCCGGCGGCACGCGCGGCGGCCTCGATGCTCGCCGAGCTCGGCTGGGTCGGGCCGCCCTCGAAGTCTGGGCGGTTGTTGATGACGCTGCGAAATCCGGCCGCGGCCGCCTCGGCCATCGCCTCGGGTCCGAGTTGGCCAGCGACGGCGATGTCATCACCGAGGCGCTGGGTCGCGAGCGTCATGGCGGGGCGCCTCAAACAGGTGGGCGAGCGAGCGCCGCCTTGACTGCGGCAGAAACCGCGCCCATGTCGGCGCGGCCGGAGAAGCGGGCCTTGGCCACCGCCATCACCTTGCCCATCTCGGCGGCGCCGACGGCGCCGATGTCGACGATGAGCGCGGCGACTTCGGCAGCGATCGCTTCGGCGCCGAGACGCGCCGGCAAATAGCCCTCGAGGACCAGCAGCTCGGCCTTTTCCTTGTCGACGAGATCCTGGCGGCCGCCGGCGTTGAACTGCTCGATCGAATCCTTGCGCTGCTTGACCAGCTTGTCGACGATGGCGACCACCGCCGCATCGTCGAGGACGATGCGCTCGTCGACCTCGCGCTGCTTGATGGCGGCGAGCAAGCCGCGGATGGTCAGCAGGCGCGCCGCGTCCTTGGCGCGCATCGCGTTTTTCATGTCGTCGGTGATGCGGTCCTTCAGGGTCATCGGATCTCCGGAGCGTTGGCTGTCAGAAGCGACGAAGCCCGCAGGCGGCGGGCTTCGGGCGCGGTCGAACGAAAGGCGGTCCTAGAACAGCTTCTTCGGCAACTGCATGCTGCGGACGCGCTTGAAGTGGCGCTTCACGGCGGCCGCCTTCTTGCGCTTGCGCTCGGCCGTGGGCTTCTCGTAGAACTCGCGGGCTCGCAGGTCGGTCAGCAGGCCGAGCTTTTCGATGGTGCGCTTGAAGCGGCGAAGAGCGACGTCGAACGGCTCGTTTTCCTTGACGCGAACGGTGGTCATGCAGATCTGGCTGGTATTTGGGAAAGACGACGATTATAGCCCGCGACGCCCGGTGGAGCAATTGGCCACCACCGCCCGGGCGCAGGCGGCTGCGCTGGCCCAGGCCCATTGGAAGTTGTAGCCCCCCAGCCAGCCGGTCACGTCGACGACCTCGCCGATGAAGTGCAGGCCCGGCACGAGCCGGCTTTCACAGCCGCGGGAGTCGAGGTCGCGGGTGTCGACACCGCCGGCCGTGACCTCGGCCTTGCGCCAACCCTCGGTGCCGGCCGGCGCCGGTGTCCAGCGGTGCAGTCCGGCGGCCAGGATGGCGAGGTCGCGGTCGCGCAGGTCGGCGATCGGTCGCTCGCTGCCGGGCGCCGCGGCCGCCGCTGCCCCGTCGACCGAGGGAGACGCGAGCCATGCGTCGGCGAGACGGCGCGGCACGAAGTCCGAAAGCACCGAGCCGAGCCGGCGCCGGGTCGCCTTCGCCTCGGCCAAGACGCGGACGAGATCGTGCGCGGGCGCCAGATCGATCGCGACGGTCTCGCCCGGCCGCCAGTAGGTCGACGCCTGCAGCGTCGCCGGCCCGCTCAGGCCGCGATGGGTGAAGAGCAGGTCGTCCGAGAATGCCGCGCGGCGGGCGCCCCGGCCGGCTTCGATACGGACCGGAAGGGCAACGCCGGCGAGCGCCGCGAAGGGTCGCCAGCCGGGCTCGTCGAGAATGAACGGGACCAGGCCCGGGCGCGGCTCGACGATGCGGTGGCCGAGCCGGCGCGCCAGGACGTAGCCCCACTCGCTGGCGCCGATCTTCGGGATCGACAGGCCCCCGGTCGCGACGACGAGGCGCGTCGCCGAAATCGGCCCGCGCGCCGTGTCGAGTTCGAATCCCGTCGCGCCGACGCGGACCGCCTCGACCTTGCACGGCTGCCAGCGCTGCACGCCGCCGGCATCGCATTCGGCGACGAGCATGGCGACGATCTGCGCGCTCGAGCCGTCGCAGAACAGCTGCCCCTTGTGCTTCTCGTGCCAGGCGATGCCGTGGCGCTCGACCAGATCGATGAAGTCGCGCGGCGTGTAGCGGGCCAGGGCCGAGCGACAGAAGTCGGGGTTGGCGGAATCGAAGTTCGCCGGACCGACGTCGATGTTGGTGAAGTTGCAGCGGCCGCCGCCCGAGATGCGGATCTTCTCGGCGAGCTTCTCGGCGTGGTCGACGAGCACGACCGAGCAGCCGAGCTGGCCGCAGATCGCCGCGCAGTGCAGGCCGGCGGCGCCGGCGCCGACGATGGCGACGTCGAAATGCACGCCCGCCCGTTCAGCCTTTCCAGACGAACGGGAATGCGAGCTGCTTGAAGAAGCCGTTGGGCACGTAGTCGCCGACGACGCCGTAGCCGTCCGGCCAGTTGCGGTCGGCCTTGTGCGCGGTGCCGAAGGCGTAGTCGAGGAAGGCGAAGTGGGCGGCGTAGTTGCGGTCTATGCCCTCGGCGTCGGCGGAGTGATGCCAATGATGGAAGTTCGGCGTCACGATGACGTAGCGCAGCGGCCCGAGTCGCACGCTCACGTTGGCATGGTTGAACACCGCCTGGAAGCCGACGATGACGATGTAGGCGTCGATCACTTCCTTGCTGAAGCCGAGCACGAAGATCGGCGCGAGCACGAGCGTTCTGGTGATGATCAGCTCGAGGATGTGCTGGCGCGAGCCGGCCAGCCAGTCCATGCTCTTGACGCTGTGGTGCACCGCGTGCAGGCGCCAGAGGGTGGGCACCTCGTGGTACGCGCGATGGGTCCAGTACTGCACCAGGTCGGCGACGAGGACGATCAGGAAGAGGGCGACCCAGAACGGCAGGTCCGAAACCCAGGCGCGGATGCCGTCCTTGGCGGCCCAGCCGAACAGCTTGTGGACGAGCAGGTTGGTCGCGAGCAGGACGAAGCCCACGATCATGTGGTTGACGAGGAAGTGGTGGAAGTCGGTCTGCCACTCGGGGCGAAACACCGGCTGCTCCTTCCTCAACGCAAACGCCTTCTCGATGAAGACGAAGATCAGCGTCGAGCCGAGCAGGTCGAGGATGAACCAGTCGAGGCCGATGTAGGGCGTGTTGTCGGCGAAGTCGTTGACCGGCACCTTGTGGCCGCCGAGCGCGAGCGACAGGCCGATCAGCACGAAGGCCGCCAGCGCCAGCCAGCGGGCGCGGCTCATGACGACGTTGAAGAGCGCCAGCGCGCCCGAGAGCACCAGCGACCAGAACAGCAGCAGGCGCATGAAGTCGACGTTGTAGGACTTGCGCAGCTGCGGCGTCGTCAGGTATTCCGGAAAGTGGAAGGCCAGGACACCGAGGAAGCAGAGGGCGGCCAGCATCAGGGCGATGACGCCGGAGGCCAGGCCCTTGCCGGGCTGAAGCGCGCCGTGCGACTCGCTCAGGCGGTTCAGCTTGTCGATGTGCTGCTTCATGCTCGCCGCCCCTTGATCCGCGACGGCCCGCCCGTCGATGCGCGCGGATTATTGCGCGGCGACGTGCGCTGGCGCGTCCGCCAACGGGGTGGCCAGCGCCGAGAGGGCGCCAAGCAGACACGCGACCTGCGCCGCAATGGGTGCCGGCGCGGGCATCGCACCGCTGACGATCGCCTGGATCGCGCTCGCCGTCGTCGCCGCGTCGTTGCCGTGCACCAGTACGGGCGCATGGCGCAGGATTCCCTCCTGCGCCGGCAGCGACAGGTCGCTTCGTGCGATGCCGCCGAGATAGACCTCGAGGCGCTGCAGCCGGCGCGCATCGGCGACCGGCTCGCCTTCGGTGCCGCGCATCAGCACGGCATCGGCCCGGGTCGCAGCGAGGAACTCCGCCAGCAGCGTCGCGTACTCCGGGTGGTGTGGTTGACGATCCGCAGCGTTGGCGCCCCGCTGCACCCTGGGAGGAGCTTGGCAACGGTGTGGCCGGAGTTGCGCAGGCCGACGACGTCGCGCACCGCCAGCAGGCGCGCGAGCGGCGGGCATAGCGCCTCGGTGCGGATGAAGGCCGGCTCGCCGCGTCGCCAGGCGGCTGCGACGTCGTCGCCGTCGTCGTTGGCACAGGTGAGGCCGAGGTCGCGACGGTCTCGCCCTTGATCCGCATCGCCAGCGCAAACGCGCCGATCTCGAGGTCGGTGACATGGCCGTCGAGCACCTGGCTCATCAGGTCGAACGCCTGCGCCTGGTCGAGCGAGCGGGCGCCGTCGCGGCCCCGGCCGATCACCTTGAGGTAGGGCGCGATGCTCATCGTCGATCGACCGCCATGCGAGAGGCGTGCCAGTGGCACGCCGGCATGCTCAGGCCGCGTCGAGCAGGCGCGTCACGGCCTGCCACTCGGCGTCGCTCACCGGCGTGATCGACAGCCGGTTGCCGCGCGCGAGGACGCGCATCGTCGCCAGCTCCGGCGTGGCACGCATCTCGGCCAACGAGAGCAGCCGCGTCTTCTTCAGTACCTTGATGTCGACGTGGTACCAGCGTGGCTTCTCGGCGCGCGACTTGGCGTCGAAGTAGGGGCTCTTCGAATCGAACTGCGTCGCGTCGGGGTAGGACGCGGAGGCGACCTCGGCAAGGCCGGCGATTCCCGGCTCGGGGCACGACGAGTGATAGAACAGGACACCGTCGCCCGGCGCCATGTCGTTTCTCATGAAATTGCGCGCCTGGAAGTTGCGCACGCCGACCCAGGGGACGGTGGCCTTCGGCGCCACTGCCGCGTCGTCGACCGAGCACTCGCTCGGCTCGCTCTTCATCAACCAGTAGCGCATCGGCGGCAGCGTCAGGAGGAATAAGGTGTCCGCCGCGCACCGTGAACCGCATTCCTGAACCCAGGCAGTTCAGGTGGGCGAGGTCAGCCAGGTTTCGGGTTCATCTGACGCGAGACGATCACACCTGCCTGGCGATGTTCCAAGCCCTTGCTCTTGCGAGCATCGGTTCAAGGAAATATAAAGTTCACGCGAGCGCAACGGACGAATTCATCATACCGCGCTGCTCGCGGCGCGGGCGTGATTTAGAGCAGTTGTCCGTCGACGTTGAGGGTCATGTCGATGCGGCGAACGAGATCGTCGATGTCGACCGGGCCGGCACGATTCGTGCCTTCATTCGACGGCTCGATCGGCGCCCGCGCCGGCCGTTCGGCAAGGGCGAACGCGAGGTTGAGCGCCGCGAGCACGGCGATCCGCTCGCGCGCCTTCACCTTGCCGCCGTCTCGGATCGAGCTCATCTCGCGATCGACGTCGGCGACCGCCTCGAGGAGCGAGCTCTCGCCGCCGTCGGGGCAGCCGAGGATGTAGCTCTGGCCGAGGATCGTGACTTCGACCTGCTTCATCCGACGCTCCGCAGCGGCGCGCCGTCGCTCCCGTCGGCCGGGGCGCCGGCCGCCGCCGCGACCGGCTCGCGCGGCAGGCGTTGCAGCAAGCCGTCGATCCGGCTGCGCGCCGCATTGAGGCGCGAGCGCAGGTTGTCGCGTTCGTTGGTGACCGCGCCGAGCTGCGTCGTCAGCAGTGCATTGGTGCGCTGCAGCTCCTCGTGTCGAAGAAGCAGGCGCTCGACCCGGTCTGCGAGTTCCTCGATCGTGGCCATGACGCTCCGGCAAGGGGAGAGAGGTGGCGGAATTGTAGGGGTCGCTTCGGCGCCGATTCGAGCTGCTTAGAATCAACGCGTTGGTGCCCGTGAAGGTGTTCATGCCTTCACAGTTAAACGGGAAGCGAACGCCGGGTCGATCTCGATCGATCCGGTAAAACCGCGCTGCCCCCGCAACGGTACGGCGGACGACGCGGCTCTCACCGGCTTCGTCAGCGTCGGCGCACACACCACTGGAGGCATGAGCCTTCGGGAAGGTCGCCGACGTCGCTCCGTCAGCCCGGATACCGGCCAACGAGCGGGTCGAGCCTCGTGCTCGGCCCATGTCGCATGCGACCGCGGGGAAGCGGTGGCATGCCTCTCGGCCGGGACTCTCACCATGATCTGCCCTCTCGAGGCGCCGCGCCCTTCGCGGCGAAGCCTTGGGCGCACTGCGCTCGTCCGTCTCTCTTTCCTTGTGTTGCTCGCAGCGGCGTTCGACGGCGCGGCCGGTGCCGACGGCTCGCTCGCGCCCGTCGTCATCACCGCCACCCGCGAGCCCGAGGCCATCGGCCGAAGCTCCGCCGACGTCGTCGTCATCGACGCCGACGCCATCCGCGCCACGATGGCCGACTCGGTCGAGGACCTGATCCGCCGCAGCGCGGGCATGCAGGTCGTGCGCAACGGCGGCCCCGGCCAGAACGCGGGTTTCTTCATCCGCGGCTCGAGCACCAACAGCACGGTCGTCCTCGTCGACGGCGTGCGCGTCGGCTCGGCGACGCTCGGCCAGGCCGAGTTCGAAGCGCTGAGCCTGGCGCAGATCGATCGCATCGAGATCCTGCGCGGACCGGCGTCGAGCCTGTACGGCGCCGATGCGGTCGGCGGCGTCGTCCAGATCTTCACGCAACGCGGCCGTGGCGCGCCGCGCTGGAGCGCGAGCAGCCAGCTCGGCGGCTATCGCTCGTACCGCGGCGACGTCGGCGCGAGCGGTGGCGTCGGCCCCTGGGACTACGCGTTTTCGTTCGGCCACGAACAGACGCGCGGGGCGTCGGCGATCGCCCCCGGCGATCTGTTCGGCAGCTTCAATCCGGATCGGGACGGCTACAAGCGCAGTTCGGGAACCCTGCGGCTCGGCTTCGCGCCGGCGCCCGGCCACCGGATCGGCGTGCACCTGCTGCAGACGCGTCTGGACTCGCGGTTCGATTCGGCCGATTTCCTGCCGCCGACTTTCGCGCCCGATCCGTCGCCGGACTTCCGCAACCGGTTGACGACGCGCCTCGCGTCGATCGACTATCGCGGCAAGCCGGCGAGCGCGTGGACGACGACACTGCAAGGCTCGCGCGCGGTCGACGATCTCGCCAGCAGCGGCACGACGACGAGCCGCTTCGTCACCCGGCGCGAGCAGGCGACGTGGCAGAACGCGCTCGCCCTCTCCAGCGAGCAGCAACTGGTGCTCGCCTACGAGCATGTCGACGAACGCGCCAGCGCCGACGCGTTTCCGAGCGAGCAGGTCCGCCGCAATAACGCCGCCGTGGTCGGCTACTCGGGATCCTTCGGCGCACAGACGCTGCAGGCCGACCTGCGTCGGGACGACAACACGGCCTACGGCGGCAACACGACCGGGCGCATCGGCTATGCGATCAGCATCGCGCGCGGCGTCAAGCTGCGTGCGTTGGCGGGGACGACGTTTCGCGCGCCGACCTTCAACGATCTCGCTTTTCCCGGCTTCGGCATTCCGGGCATCCGGCCGGAGCACGGCCGCAGCATCGAAGCCGGTGCGAGCTGGCAAGACGACGCGGCGAGCTTGTCGGCAACGGTCTATCGCAATCGCGTCCGCGACCTGATCGGCTTCCAGCCCGACCGCGCATTCTGTCCAGCCGATCCGGCCTATGACTTCGGCTGCGCGGCCAACACCCGGCGCGCGCGCTTGCAAGGCGCGACGCTTGCCGCGACGGGACACTGGCGCCGACTCGACGTCCGCGCCAACGTCGATTTCCTCGATGCCACGGACATCGAGAGCGGCGAGCGCCTACCGCGCCGCGCCGCCCATCAGGAAAGCTTGCGTGCCGACTACCTCGCGGGGGCCTGGCGCTTCGGTGCCTCCGCGCTCTTCGTCGGTTCGCGGCCCGACAACGGCGTCGTCCTCGGCGGCTACGGCATCCTCGACCTGCGGGTCGCCTGGCGGCCGCGCGGGGAGTGGCAGGTCGAGGCGCGGCTCGCCAATGCGCTCGATCGAACCGTCGAGCCGGTGCGCGACTACCGGGGCCTCGGCCGCCAGGCGTGGCTCGGCGTTCGCTACGCGTCGGCCGGGCTGTGATCATTCGATGAAGCGCGGGCACGCGATGATGAGCGCCTCATGACCAGCGCGCGCGTGATCGCTCTCGCCGTCGCCTCGGCCGTCCTCGCCTGCGTCCTCGGTGTCCTCGCCGGCTCGTCGGGCTTCGGCATCGCTTCGCCCGACATCATGGCGTCGATCCGCGTGCCCCGCGTCCTCGCCGGCTTCGGTGCCGGCGCCGCGCTCGCCGTCTCCGGCACGCTGATGCAGCTGCTGACGCGCAATTCGCTCGCCGATCCCTACGTGCTCGGCGTCGCCGGAGGGGCGGCCGTCGGCGCGCTCGGCGCGATGCTCCTCGCCGCCGCGGCGGGCGTGCAACTCTCGGAGTGGGGCGTCGCCGGGGGCGCCGCGATCGGCGCGGCGGCCGCCTCGGCGCTGCTGTTCGGCCTGCTCTGGCGTCGCCTCGCGACCACCGCGACGTCGCCGGGCGGCGATGGCGCCGCGGCGCTGCTCCTGGTCGGCGTGATGATCGGATCGGGATGCTCGGCGCTCGTCTCGCTCATCCTGACCCTCGCCGACCAGGGCCAGCTGCGCGGCATGGTGTTCTGGCTCCTCGGCGACCTCAACGGCGCCGTCCACTGGGAGATCGTCTGGCTCGCGCTGGCGCTCGCCCTTGCCGTCGTCTGGCCGACGGCGCGCGAGCTCGACTGGCTGGCCCGCGGCGACGCCTGGGCGGCGACGCTCGGCGTTCCGGTCGGACGCCGGCGCCGCACCGTTCTTCTTGCAGCGGCGCTGGCCACCGGCGCAGCGGTCGCGACCGCCGGCGCGATCGGTTTCGTCGGCCTCGTCGTCCCACACGCATTGCGTCGGCTCGGCGTGCGCGCCGCGCCGCTGCTGTTGCCGGCGAGCGCGATCGCCGGCGGCGCGTTCGTCGTCGCCGTCGACGCCGTCGCGCGGACGATCGTCGCGCCGCTGCAGCTGCCGGTCGGCGTCCTCGCTGCCGCGATCGGCGTACCGACCTTCATCGCGATGCTGCTGGCGCGGCCGGGGCACGGCCGATGAGCGACGACGGCGATGCCCTGCTGCAGGCGAGCGCGCTGTCGCTGCACGCCGGCGGCCCGACCCGCAACCGATTGCTCTTTCGGGGGCTCGACATGCGCGTCGCCGCCGGCGAACGCTGGGTCGTCGTCGGCCCGAACGGCGCCGGCAAGTCGTCGCTCCTCGCCGCGCTCGCCGGCGTCTTTCCGATCGCCGCCGGATCGGTGCGCATCGACGGTGTCGAGCTCGCCGCGTGGGCGCCGCCGGCGCTGGCCGAGCGCCGCGCCTGGAGCCCGCAGTTCTGGTCCGATCCGTTCCCGGCGACGGTGCGCGAGACGGCGGCGCTCGCCCATCGTCGCGATGCCGGCTGGCGTGCGTCGATCGACCGGCGCGGCGACCCGGAAGTCGAGCGGGTCCTCGCGCTGCTGCTGCTCGGCGACCTCGCCGACAGCGACGTGCAGACGCTGTCCGGCGGCGAGCGCCAGCGCGTCGCGTTGGCAACCGCGCTGTTGCAGGAGGCGCCGCTGCTCCTGCTCGACGAGCCGGCGTCGCACCTCGACCTCGCCCACGAGCGCCTGCTCGTCGCGCTGCTCCTGGCCCATGCCGGCGGCGGCGGCGCCGTCGTCGCGAGCCTGCACGACCTCGATCTCGCGTGGGATCTGGCGAGCCACGTCGTCCTCCTGGATGGGCGTGGCGGCGTCCTCGCCGGGCGGCGCGACGAGGTCCTCGTCGCCGAGCGACTCGGCGCCGTGTTCGGCGTGACGATCGACGCCGTCGACGTCGGCGGCGCGCGCCGTTTCGTGGTCGCGCCCGATCTCACGCCGCGAGGCGGTCGATGAATTTCCCGAGGCGCTCGCGGAAAAGGCGCCTGGCCGCGCTCGCCGGTGCCGGCGTGGTTGCCGCGCTTCTCGCGACGGTCGATGCGCTCGCGATCACCGTCGTCGACGACGCTGGTCACGCGTTCGTCGCCGAGCGACCACCGCAGCGCATCGTCACGCTGGCGCCGAGCCTGATCGAGCTGGTCTTCGCCGCCGGCGGCGGCGCGTCGCTGGTCGGCACGTCGGCGCTCAGCGACTATCCGGCGGCGGCGCGCGGAATCCCGCGCGTCGGCGACGCTGGCCGGCTCGACGTCGAGAGCGTCATCGCCTTGCGGCCCGACCTCGTCCTCATCTGGCAGCGCGGCAACACCAGCCGCGAGCTAGAGCAACTCGAAGCCGCCGGCATCCGCCTGTTCCAGCTCGAACCGCGCCGGCTCGACGACGTCGCCCGTGCGATCGAGCGGCTCGGCGTGCTGCTCGGTCGCGAAGGCGAAGCGAACCGGCGCGCGGCCGAGATGCGCGCCGCCCTGCAACGGCTGCGCACCGACCATGCGAGCGCCGCTCCGGTCAAGGTGTTCTATCAGGTGTGGCGACAGCCGCTCATGACGATCAACGGCAAGCAGATCATCGACGACATCCTCACTCTCTGCGGCGGCCGCAACGTCTTCGCGAGCCTGACGCCGCTGGTGCCCATCATCTCGACCGAGGCGGTCGTCGGCGTCGACCCGGAAGCGATCCTGACCGCGAGCGAGACGTCGGATCCGGCACCGTGGCAACAGGATCCGGGCAACGCGAGCTTCGCGACCTGGCAACGCCACGCCAGCATGACCGCGGTGCGACGCGCCTGGCTCTACACGCTCAACGGCGACATCATCAGCCGCCAGGGCCCGCGCATCGTCGACGGCGCGGCGGCGGTCTGTGCTGTGCTCGACCAGGTCCGCGCCGAACGCGCGGCGCGCTGACCGGATCGGACCGTCAGGCGGCGGCCGGTGCCGGAGTGGCGGCGCGCTTGAGCGCGGCCGGCGCAGAGTCGCACCAGCGGACGACGGCGCACAACTCGCACAGCGGCCGTCTGGCCTGGCAGACGTAGCGGCCGTGCAGGATCAGCCAGTGGTGCGCGTTCGGCAGGAACGCCTCGGGCACGCGCTCGAGCAGGCGCAGCTCGACCTCGATCGGTGTCTTTCCGGCCGCCAGGCCGGTACGGTTGGCGACGCGAAAGACGTGCGTGTCGACGGCCAGCGTCGGATCGCCGAAGGCGTTGTTGAGGACGACGTTGGCGGTCTTGCGGCCGACGCCGGGAAGCGCCTCGAGCGCCTCGCGCGTCTTCGGCACCCGACCGCCGTGCTCCTCGACGAGGATGCGGCAGGTCGCGAGCAGGTTCTTCGCCTTGGTGCGAAAGAGGCCGATCGTGCGGATCGACTCCTCGAGCGCGGGCAGGCCGAGGGCGAGCATCTTCGCCGGCGTCGGCGCCCGCGCGAACAAGGCTCGGGTCGCCTTGTTGACGCCGCGATCGGTCGCCTGCGCCGAGAGCAGCACGGCAGCGAGAAGCTCGAACACGCTCGTGTAGTCGAGCTCGGTCGAAGGCTCGGGGTTCGCGTCGCGAAGGGTCGCGAAGAAGGGCTCGATGTCGGCGCGCTTCACTGCTCGCTGCTTCGCTGCACGGGATCCGACGCGCCGGCGTCAGCGGACGGCGCGCGCTTCGCGGGCGCGCGCGAGCGCGGCGGCGATCGTCTCCTGGCGCGATGGCGGCGCGGCCTCGGTCTCCGGCGCTGCGTCGGCACCCGCCAGGCGCGTGGCGTGGCGTGCGTAGCGATCGCGCGCCTGCTCGGCGCGCGCCGGATCCCAGGCGTCCCAACCGGTGCGCTCGCCACTCGCGCCGATCATGGCGATGCAGTCGACGGGGCACACCGGCACGCACAGCTCGCAGCCGGTGCACAGCTCGTCGATGACGACGTGCATGCGCTTGGCGGCGCCGACGATGGCGTCGACCGGGCACGCCTTCAGGCACAGGGCGCAGCCGATGCACCATGCTTCGTCGATGACGGCAAGCGCGCGCGGCGCTTCGCTGCCGCAGCCGGCGTCCAGGGGGATGGCGGGCTTGCCGGTGAGATGCGCCAGGCGAACGATGCCCTCGGCGCCGCCGGGCGGGCAGCGATTGACGCCGGCGCCTTCGGCGACGATCGCCTGCGCGTAGCCGCGACAGTCGTCGTAGCCGCAGCGCCGGCATTGCGTTTGCGGCAGCAACTCGAGTACCGCCGCGACCGAAGCGCCGCCCATGGCGGCGCTCAGGCGCTGACGGCCCGGCGCTTGCTGCGCGCCGGCTTGGGCTTCTTCGCGGAGATCCCTGGGGGACCCTGGTGCGAGGCGATGAAGTCGCGCACTTTCGGGTAGACCTTCTCGCGCCAGCGCCGCCCCGAGAAGATGCCGTAGTGGCCGGCGCCGAGCACGTCGTAGTGGAAGCGCCGATCGGCGGGAACGCCGGTGCACAGGCCGTGCGCCGCCTTGGTCTGGCCGGCGCCGGAGATGTCGTCGAGCTCGCCCTCGATCGTCAACAGCGCGGTCGTGCGGATGTCTTCGGGGCGGACCCGCTGGCCGCCGATGGACCAGGTGCCGTTGACGAGCGCGAAGTCCTGGAACACGGTCTTGATCGTGTCGAGGTAGTACTCGGCGGGCATGTCGAGGACGGCGTTGTATTCGTCGTAGAAGTCGCGATGGAATTCGGCCTTGTCACCGTCGCCGCGGACGAGGTCGAGGAAGTGGTCGTAGTGCGATTTCAGGTGCCGGTCCGGGTTCATGGCGATGAAGCCGGCGTGCTGCAGGAAGCCCGGGTAGACGCGCCGTCCGGCGCCGGGGTAGTTCACAGGCACCCTGTGGATGACGTTGTTCTCGAACCAGGACAGGCTCTTGTTGGTCGCCAGGTTGTTGACCGAGGTCGGGCTCTTCCGCGCGTCGATCGGCCCGCCCATCATCGTCATCGTGCGCGGCGTCGCCTCGCCGGCGCTCGCCATCAGCGAGATCGCGGCCAGCACGGGCACGGTCGGCTGGCAGACCGAGATCACGTTCACCTCGGGGCCGACCAGGCGGATGAACTCCTGCACGTAGGCGACGTAGTCGTCGAGGTGGAACGGGCCGACGCTCTCCGGCACCATGCGCGCGTCGGTCCAGTCGGTCAGGAAGACCTTGTGGCCCTTGAGCAGCTCGCGGACCGTGTCGCGCAGCAGCGTCGAGTGGTGGCCCGACAGCGGCGCGATGACGAGCACCGTCGGCTGCGTCTTGAGCTTCTGGAGCGTCGGCAGATTGTCGGTGAAGCGCTTGAAGCGGAGCAGCCGGCAGAACGGTTTCTCCATCGCGACCTGCTCGTGCACGGCGACCGAGGTACCGTCGACGACGATCGAGCGGATGTCGAACTCCGGCTTCTCGTAGTCCTTGGCGAGCCGATGCATCAGCTCGAGCCCGGCCGAGACGCGGTGCGCGTTCGGCGTGTGGGCGAACAGCGACAGCGGGTGGTTGTAGAGCTTCGACGAAGCGCTCGCGAACTCCGAAAACGGGCTCAGCAGGGCGCGCTGTGCTTCGTACCATTCATAGAGCATCATGCTGAGGCCTTCTCGGTGACGCGTGAGATCGCCGCGACGACGACGTCGAGGTTGCGATCGTTGAGGGCAGCCACGCAGATGCGGCCCGAATCGACTCCGTAAACCCCGAACTCGCTGCGCAGGCGCTGCATCTGCGCCTTGGTGAGGCCGGAGTAGCTGAACATGCCGCGCTGGCGCGTAATGAAGTCGGTGTCGATGCCGGCGCCGGCAGCGACGAGGCGCCGCTGCAGCTCGA
>JBDTPG010000002.1:0-56281 GCA_039932815.1 Caldimonas sp. | reverse complement strand
GGCGAAAAGGGCGGCGTCGGCAAGTCGCTGATGGCCCGGGTCCTCGCCCAGTACCTGATCGACAAGCAGCTTCCCTTCCTCGGCTTCGACACCGACCGCTCGCACGGCGCGCTGATGCGCTTCTATCCCGCCTTCGCCTCGTCGGTGGCGGTCGACAAGGTCGAGTCGCTCGACGCCATCGTCGAGGCCGCGGTCGACCAGCCCGGGCGCCGCATCCTGGTCGACCTCGCGGCGCAGACCCACGATCCGCTCGCCTCCTGGATGGAAGACGCCGGCGTCATCGGCCTCGCCGACGAGCTCGGCATGAAGCTCTACTACTGGCACGTGATGGATTCCGGCAAGGACTCGGTCGACCTGCTGCGCCGCCTGCTCGATCGCTTCGGCACCGGCCTGCAGTACGTGCTCGTCCGCAACCAGGTGCGCGGCCCCGACTTCAGTGGTCTCGAGCAGTCGGGCGAGCAGTCGCGCGCGATCGGCATGGGCGCGAACGTCGTCTCGGTCAAGAAACTCAACGAGCACGTGATCCAGAAGATCGACGCCGCGAGCAGCAGCTTCTGGCAGGCCAAGGCGTCCGACAAGGACTCGACCGGCCTCGGCCTGATGGACCGTCAGCGCGTCAAGATGTGGCTGCGCGACGTCTACCGCGAAATCGACGAAGTCGGCGTCTGAGGGCGACACGACTTTCGGATTCGCGATGAAGCGCCGGCAGTTCGTCCACGGCGCCACGGCGGCGATCGCCGCACCCTGGCTGGCGAGCGCGCCCCGTGCCGCCGACGTGGCCCGCTTCTCGCTCGGCGTCGCTTCCGGGCAGCCGCGCGCCGACGGGATGGTGCTCTGGACACGCCTGACGGGCGGCGACATGGCGCCGCGCGAGACCGTTCGCTGGGAGCTCGCCGCCGACGAAGCGTTCACGCGAATCGTCGCGCGCGGCGAGGAGACTGCCGAGGCCGACTGGGCGTACAGCGTGCACGCCGAGCCGGTCGGGCTCGAAGCCGATCGCTGGTACTGGTATCGCTTCACCGCGCTGGGCGAGCGCAGCCGCGTCGGCCGGACGCGGACGGCGCCGCGCGCCGACGCCGCGGCAACGCTGCGCTTCGCCATCGCCAGCTGCCAGCGCTTCGACGTCGGCCACTACGCCGCCTGGCGCCACGTCGCGGCGGCCGACCTCGACCTCGTCATCTTCCTCGGCGACTACATCTACGAGTACGCGACGCGCAAGGATCCGGTCCGGCGCATGGAAGGCGGAGAGGTCTTCACGCTCGATCAGTACCGCGCGCGCTACGCGACGCACAAGAGCGATCCTTCGCTGCAGGCGGCGCACGCGGCGTCGCCCTGGCTGCTCGTCTGGGACGATCACGAGGTCTCGAACGACTACGCGGGATTCCGCGGCCAGGATCTCGCCGTCGACACCCGCGCGCGCCGCGCCGCCGCCTACCGCGCCTACTGGGAGCACATGCCGTTCGCGAAGGCGCAGCGCCCGGTCGACGCCGACATGCGCATCGTCGGCCGACTCGACTGGGGCCGGCTCGCCCGCATCCACCTCGTCGACGATCGCCAGTACCGCGACGTGCAGGCGTGCCCGAGGCCGAACCAGGGCGGCTCTAACACGGTGGCGCTGCTGCAGTGCCCCGAGCTCAAGAATCCGGCGCGATCGCTGCTCGGCGGCGAGCAGGAACGCTGGCTCGCCGACGGCTGGGATCTCGAGCGGCCCTGGAACCTGCTCGCCCAGCAGACGCTGATGGCGCGCTTCACCTGGCTCGATCCGGTCATCGGCGGCGGCGCCTACTGGACCGATGGCTGGGACGGCTACGCGCCGTCGCGCAACCGCCTGCTCGGCACCGTCGCGGCGAAGAAGGTGCCGGGGGTCGTCGTCCTCGGCGGCGACGTCCACAGCAACTACGTCGCCGACCTCAAGCCCGACTACGACGATCCCGCGTCGCCGGTCGTCGCGACGGAGTTTTGCGGCACGTCGATCACGAGCCTGTCGCTCGCGCAGTCTCGCGTCGACGCGGCGCGCGAGTACAACCCGCACATCCGCTATGGCCGCGCCGACCAGCGCGGCTACGTCAGCTTCGAGCTCGACGCGAAACAGCTGCGCGCGAGCCTGCAGGTCGTCGACCGGCCCGTCGATCCGGCGAGCGGCGTGACGACGGCCGCGCGCTTCGTCGTCGACGCCGCCAGGCCCGGCGCCACGTCGGCGTAGCGAGCGCGGCGATCGCCGCGCGGGTTCAGAACAGGCCGGCCTTGTCGGCCGCGCCGAGCACCGCCTTCGAGAGCTCGCCCATCTGCGCGTTGACGTCGCTCGACGGCGGTGCCGTGGCCTTCGCGGTCCAGACGAGGCGACCGCTCGGCACGTCGGTGACGCGGCCGTTGGCGGAATAGCCCGAGGTGACGCGGCCGCCGCCGATCGGCACGTCGGCGCCGACGCCGACGCCGCTGTGGCGACCGAAGCCGAAGCCGCCGATGCCGATCGAAAAGCCCGGGCTGACGTCGTTCACGGCGACCGCGACGGTCATCACCATCATCGCTTTCGCGCCCGCCTCGCGCGCCGCCGGCAGCAGCTGCGCATCGACCGAGCGATCGGTCGCTACCGGAAAGCCCGGCGCCAGGAACACCGGTGTCGCACCGCGCGCGACGACTTCGCTCGCGAGCTGATCCTGGCAGATCTGGCGGATCACGACCTCGAACGCGTCGCAGGCGACGAGCACGCGTGCACCGCGCAGCAGGTTCGGCCCCAGCGAAGGATCGGACCACTGGGCATCAAGCTGGGGGGAGGACGCGCAGGCGACGAGCAGCGACGACGCTGCCGCCGCGACGACCGCGGCCAGGGTCGAGCGCCGTGCCGGCGCGTTGGAGGATGCATTCATGTGGGTTCCTTCGGAATGTCGCGCTGCGACGGGCAACGCGCAAATCTTCCCCGAGCTTAGACACTTCCACGGCCGCCGCATGCGCTGCCGGCAAAAGCGGACAACGCCTACGGACGCGACAGGCGGGCACCGACCCCGTGACGGCCACTGCTAGGATTCGTTCACAACCAAGGTCGGGAGTCGAGGGGATGAGCAGCACTTCTGATGAGAATCGCTTCGCCCCGCCGCTCGCTCACGTCGAGGACGTCGCGCAGGGGCCGGGCGTCCTGGCCGGGCGCGGCACTCGCCTCGGCGCCACCTTGATCGACGCGCTGCTGGCGGGCCTGGCCTTCGGCCTGCTCGCCGTGGTGTCGCCCATCAACGTCTTCAAGCCTTCGGTCACCCCGGGCGGATCGTTGTGGATGCTGATGGTGCAGAACCTGGTCATCGGCTTCATCCTCTTCCTCGTCATCCATGGCTACCT
Source organism: Caldimonas sp. (assembly GCA_039932815.1). Taxonomy (GTDB): domain Bacteria; phylum Pseudomonadota; class Gammaproteobacteria; order Burkholderiales; family Burkholderiaceae_C; genus Schlegelella_A. Next base: position 52,951 of record JBDTPG010000002.1, on the reverse strand, counting down.
GCTCGCGACGCGCGGCCAGACCGTGGGCAAGGCGCTGCTGAAGATCCGCATCGTCCGCAGCGACGGCTCGCCGGCGTCGTTCGGTCGCATCGTCGGCCTGCGCTACCTCACCACCAGCGTGCTGGCGGCGATCCCGGTGGCCGGGACGATCTACGGCCTGGTCGACGTGCTGATGATCTTCCGGGCATCGCGGCGTTGCCTGCACGACAACATCGCCGACACGATCGTCGTCACCGCCTGATCGCGGCGCCGGTGCCGCCGCCCTGACATGCCGGCGCCGACGCCTGCCGCGATCCGGCTCGACACGCGCTACGCCGCCGAGACCCCCGAAGGCATCGCCCTCTGGCTGCGGCCGGCCGGCGTCGTGGCGCGCATCTACGCCTACCTGCTCGACGCGCTGATCCGGGTCATCTTCTTCAGCGTCTGCGTTCTCCTGCTCACATTGCTCGGCACCCTCGGCACGGCGTTGTCGATGGTGCTGTTCTTCCTGCTCGAGTGGCTCTACCCGGTCGCCTTCGAGCTCAGCCCGGGCGCGGCGACGCCGGGCAAGCGCCTGCTCGGCCTCAGCGTCGTCATGGACACGGGGCTGCCGATCACGCCGGCCGCATCGCTGACGCGCAACCTGCTGCGCGGCGCCGATTTCCTGCCTTCGCTGTACGCCTTCGGCCTGCTCTCGATGCTGTTCCGGCACGACTTCAAGCGCCTCGGCGACATCGCCGCCGGAACGCTCGTCGTCCACGCCAGCCGGGACGGGGCGCTGCGCGGCACACCGCCGCCGGCGCCGGCGCGCGCACCCGCGGTGCCGCTGAGTGCGCGCGCTCAGGCGGCAATCGTCGCCTGGGCCGGGCGCGTCGCCCGCCTCACCGAAGCGCGTGCCGACGAGCTCGCCGAGATCGCAGTTCCGGTCGTCGCGCCGCGCGCGATGGGCGGCGACCGCGTCGCCGCGCTGGTCGGCGTCGCCCACTGGCTGCTCGGACGGCGATGACGCCGCTGCAGTTCGAGGCGCAGCACGCCGCCGTCTGGCAGGAGCTCGAGGCGGCGCTGGCGGCGCCGTCGCGCCAGCGCGGCGCGGCAACGGCGGACCGCGCACGCATCGCCGCCCTCTACCGCATCGCCTGCGAGCAGCTGGCCATCGCCGAGTCACGCTCCTATCCGGTGTGGCTGGTCGACCGCCTGGCTGCGCTCACCGCGCGCGGCCACCAGCGGATCTATGCCCAGGCCGATTTCGGCATCGACAAGCTGCGGCGCCTCTTCCTGATCGACTTCCCGGCCGCGGTGCGCGCGCATCGCCTGCAGGTCTTCATCGCTCTGGCGGTGTTCGCGGTGCCGCTGCTCGTCGTCGGCGTCCTGACCTACCAGCATCCGGACCTGGTGCTCTCGCTGCACGATGCCAGCGTCGTCGACGAGTACGAGGAGATGTACGGCGACGAGGACGGCCCCATCGGCCGGCGCAGCGCCGAGTCCGATTGGCAGATGTTCGGCTTCTACATCCGGCACAACATCGGCATCGCCTTCCAGTGCTTCGCCGGCGGGCTCTTCTTCGGTGTCGGCAGCCTCTTCGCCCTGGCGTTCAACGGCGTCGTTGCCGGCAGCGTCGCCGGCTACCTGACATGGCGCGGCTTCGGCGCCAACTTCTATCCCTTCGTGATCACGCACGGCGCCTTCGAGCTCACCGCCATCGTCCTCGCCGGCGCGGCGGGGCTCATCCTCGGCCACGCGCTGCTCGTTCCCGGCCGTCGCTCGCGCCTGGCCGCGCTCGAGGACGCCGCGCGGCGCGCCATCGTCATCGTCTATGGCATGACGGCGATGTTCGCCATCGCCGCCGCGCTCGAGGCGTTCTGGTCGTCGGCGCGCTGGGTGTCCGGGCCGGTCAAGCTAGGCGTCGGCGCCGCCTGCTGGGTCGCGGTCATCGGCTACTTTCTTTTCCAGGGCCGGCCGCGTCGCGGCGACAGCGCACGATGAAGGTCGACGCGATCCGGCTCGATCTGCGCCCGCGCAGCATGTTCGAGGCGGCCGACCTGGGCGTGCGCCTCGTCTCCGCCCACTTGCGCTCGGTCTGGTCGAGCTGCTGGCCGGCGTACGCGCTCGTGCTCCTCGTCGCCGCCTCGACCTTGCCATTCGGCTTCGGCTGGACGGTGCTGGCGGTGATCTGGCTCAAGCCTTGGCTCGATCGCTCGATCCTGTTCGTTCTCGCCCGCGCCGCCTTCGGCGAGGACACGCGCTTCGCCGACCTGTGGCGGGCTCGCCGCGCCGTCGCCTGGCAAGGCCTGCTCGGGGCACTGACGATCCGGCGCCTCTCGCCGTGGCGCTCCTTCGTGCAGCCGGTCCTGCAGCTCGAAGGCCAGCGCGGCAAGGCCCGGCGCGAGCGGGTCGCGCGCATCCTCGGTCCGCATCGCGGCGCGGCGACGGCGATGCAGGGCGCCTTCGCGACAATCGAGAGCGCGCTGATGTTCGGACTCGCCGCGATCATTCCGTGGCTGATGCCGCCCGACGAGCAGCGCACCTGGGTCGCGGTGCTGGTCGATGGCGGCTCGTGGACGACGGCGGCCGGGCTCGCCTGCTTCCTGATCGCCGTCGCCATCGTCGAGCCCTTCTTCGTCGGCGCGGGCTTCGCGATGTACCTGAACCGGCGGGTCGAGCTCGAGGCCTGGGACATCGAGCAGGAGTTCCGCCTTGCCTTCGCGCGCTGACCGTCCGGTGCGGGCATGGGCCGCGGTGGGCGCGCGGTCGGCGCGCGCCGTCGCTGTTGCGGTCGCGGTCCCAGTCGCCCTCGCGCTTGCGACGACCGTCACGCTGGCTGCCACGGCCGCGTCGTCGACGCCGCCGCTCGATGCCGCCCGCGTCGAGCAGGCAGCCTCTGCGGTGCGCGCCGATCCCGATCTCGGCGGCACGAAGAAGGAACAGACCTGGCGCTTTCGCGACCGGTCCAAGCCCGAACGGTCGCAGCCGCCCGCGCCCTGGCTGTTCCAGCTCGCGCGCTGGCTCGCCGAGAGCGGCCGCGTCGTCGTCTGGATCCTCGCCGCGATCGCGATCGCCGTCGTCGTCGTGGCCGCCCGGCGCTGGTTGGCGGTGCGCGGCGAGTCGGCCGCCGGCCGCGGCGCGCGCCTGCCGAGCCATGTGCGCGAGCTCGACATCCGGCCCGAGAGCCTGCCTCTCGACATCGGCGCCGCCGTGCGCGAGCTCTGGCTCGCCGGCGAGCGGCGCGCCGCGCTTTCATTGCTGTACCGCGGCGCCCTCTCGCGCCTCGTCCACTCGTACGAGGTCGCAATCGGCGATGCGAGCACCGAGGGAGATTGCGTCCGCCTCGCGCGCGCCGCGCTGCCACCGCCGCGCAGCGATTTCGTCACCGCACTCGTCGACGCCTGGCAACTCGCCGTCTATGGCGGGCGGCCGCTGGCGAGCGAGCACGTCCTGCGCCTGTGCGCGGACTTCGATCGATTCCTGCCGGCCGTTGCGGCCGCTGCGCCCGGCGCAGGGGCGGGCCGGCGATGAAGGGCGCGGGCTGGGTCGCCACTGCCCTGCTGACGGCGCTGATCGCCGGCCTGGTCGCCTGGTTCATGAACTCGGTCGAATGGGTCGAAGCCGACGTGTCCACGCCGCCCCGGGGCGAGGCGGCGCGCGACCGCTTCTACGTCGCCAAGCAGCTGGCACGTCAACTCGGCGCCACGGTGACGACGGTGCGCAACTTCGAGCGCCTGCCGCCGCCCGGCGCGACGCTGGTCATCGGCTCGCATCGCTGGAACATGTTTCCCGGCCGCGAAGCAGGGTTGCGGCGCTGGATCGACGCGGGCGGCCATCTCGTGGTGCTGCAGAGCGCGTGGTCAGCCGAGGGCGAGACGCCGCGCTGGGTGCCGATGCGAAGCGCGCGCCTGCGTCCCGACAGCCCGGGGAGCGCAGCCTCGGCGGCCGCCGCGCGTGCCGCCGCCGCATCGGCCGCGGCGGCCGCCGCCGCCGCGGCAGGCACGCCGGCTGAAGCGCTCGCCGCGCTGCGCGCCAAGGCCGCGCCGCGCTGCAACGACGTCGTCGAGCCCGCGTGGGTCGATCATCCCTTCGGCGTCGCGCGCGGCTATCGCGTCTGCGGCTTGCCGATCCGGGCTCTCGACGCGGGCGCGCCGACCTGGCTGCTGCGCGGCAGCGACGGCCCGGTGGTCGCCCGCGTCGGCTACGGACGCGGCGACATCACCGCCAACGCGATCGAAGGATCGTTCGACAACCGCATCCTCGTTCGCAACGACGGCGCCCTCGCCTTCGCGGCCATGCTGCAACTGCGCGCCGGCGACGTCGTCTGGTTCTTCGACGAAGAGAGTCGCGCGCGCTTCCTGTCGCTGCTGTGGGACGAAGGCGCGGCGCCGCTCCTGCTCGCTGCCTGCGCCGTCCTCCTCCTCCTCTGGCGCAGCGGCACCCGCTTCGGGCCGCTCCTCGCCGATGCAGCGCGGGCGCGCCGCTCGGTCGGCGAGCAGGTGCGGCGCACGGCGGCGTTCATCGCCGCCGGCGGCGGCGCCGCGCTGCATCGGGCGAGCGTGCGCGCGCTCGAGGAAGAAGCGCGCCGCTCGATCGCCGGCTACACGGCTTTGCTCGGCGCGCGCGAACGCGCCGAAGCAATCGCGCGAACGACGCGTGACGACGCGGCGACGCTGGCAGCGGCGATGAGCCCGCCAGCCCGCTCCGACCGGCATCATCTCGCCGCCGCGATCGCCCGCCTCGAGCATGCCCGGCGCGCCTTGCGCCCGGACCGCCGCCGCTCGCCCCGCCGCCCTCATTCTTTCGACTCGAGTCCCTCATGAGCACGACCTCCACCGCCTCGTTCAGCCATGCCGCCGAGATCCTGCAGCGCCTGCGCGACGAGATCGCCAAGGCGATGGTCGGCCAGCGCGACGTCGTCGAGCTGCTGCTGATCGCGATCGTCGCCTCCGGCCACGTCCTGATCGAAGGCGTGCCGGGACTCGGCAAGACGCTGCTCGCGCGCGCCCTGGCGCGATCGATCGCGCTGCGCTACTCGCGCGTCCAGTTCACGCCCGACATGCTGCCCTCCGACATCACCGGTCACGCCGTCCTCGACGCCGCGCCGACGGGCAGCGGCACGATGCCGGCGCTGCGCGTGCGGCGCGGGCCGGTGTTCACCAACATCCTGCTCGCCGACGAGATCAACCGCGCGCCGGCGAAGACGCAGGCCGCGCTGCTCGAGGTGATGCAGGAGTACCAGGTCACCCTCGAAGGCGAGACGATCGCCCTCGAGCGGCCGTTCTTCGTCCTGGCAACGCAGAACCCAGTCGAGACCGAAGGAACGTATCCGCTGCCCGAGGCGCAGCTCGACCGGTTCCTGTTCAAGATCGAGATCGGCTACCCGACGCACCGCGACGAATCGGCGATCGTCGTGCGGACGACGCAAGGCCAGCGCGGCGAGCAGCTGCCGCTCGAGACGGTGAGCGAGTGCATCGAGGCGAGCGAGCTGCTCGCGCTGCAGGACCTCGCCTCGCAGGTGCGCGTCGACGAGCGCGTCATCGACTACGCGGTGCGCATCGGCAGGGCGACGCGCGGCGGCCTCGGCCTGGCCGCCGGCAGCGGGCCGCGCGGCGCGATCGCCATGGTGCGCGCGGCGCGCGCCGCGGCCCTCCTCGGCGGCCGCGACTTCGTCACGCCCGACGACGTCAAGCGCTGCGCGCTGCCGGCGCTTCGCCACCGCGTCCTGCTCGCGCCCGACGCGCAGCTCGAAGGAAGGCGCGTCGACGAGCTCATCGCCGAGCTGCTGGCGACGGTCGAGGCGCCGCGCCTCTGAGCGCGCCCACGACGACGACGACGATGGGCCCGATGCGGATCCCGATCCTGCCGACGCGCGCCGGCATCGCCGTCGTCGCGCTGCTCGCGGCCGCCGGCGTCGTCGCCTTGCTGGCGCGCGTGCCGCCCGGGGTCGTCGCCACGGCAAGCGCGTTCGCGGCAGCGCTCTGCGTGGCGTTCGCGGTCGTCGATCTCCTCGCGAGCCGGCGCGCCTGGCGCAGTGCGCCGCTGCGCTGGCAACGGCACCTGCCGCCGGCCCTCGCCGTCGGCGTGCGCCGGGTCATCGAAGGCAACCTCGTCAACGAAGGCGCCCGCCGCTGGCGCGTCGCGCTGTTCGATCACATCGACCCCTCGTTCGATGTCGATGGCCTGCCCACCGGCGGCGTCGTCGCCGCCCACTCGAGCCTGACCCTGCGCTACGAGGTGCTGCCGCGCCGGCGCGGCCGGGCCCGCTTTTCGCCCGCCGAGCTGCGCGTTCGCACCGTCGCCGGCAGCTTCGACATGCGCATCGCCGCCGGCGACGAGGCGGCGCTGCGCGTCTATCCCAACTTCGCCGCGGTGTCGCGCTACGCCTGGCTCGCCGGCGACCGGCGCCTCGCCGAGATCGGCATCAAGAGCTATCCGATGCGCGGCAGCGGCACCGACTTCAAGCAGCTCGCCGACTACCGGCCGGGCGATTCGATCCGCGACATCGACTGGAAGCAGACGCTGCGCCACGGCCGCGCCATCGTCCGCGAGTACCAGGACGAGCGCGACCAGAGCGTCGTCTTCCTGCTCGACTGCGGCCGGCGCATGCGCGCCGACGAAGGTGCCGCCGGCCGAGGCGGCAGCCACTTCGACGCCGCCCTCGACGCGCTGATGCTGCTCGCCTACGTCGCCCTGAAGGAAGGCGACGAGGTCGGCGCGATGACGTTCGGCGGCGCGCCGGCATCGAGCCGCCAGGTCGCGCCGAGGAAGGGCGTGCAGTCGCTCAATGCCCTGATCGGCGCCCTCTACGACGTCGAGCCCGAGGCCACACACCCGGACTACCGCGGTGCCGCGACCGCGCTGATGAAATCGCTGCGCAAGCGCTCGCTGGTCGTCGTGCTGACCAACTTCCGCGAGGAAGACGGCGCCGAGCTCGGTCCGGCGCTGCGCCTGCTGCGGACGCGCCACCTCGTTCTCCTCGCCAGCCTGCGCGAGCGGGCCCTGCGTGAGGTCGCCGAGCAGCCTCTGGCGGTCGATCGCGACGCGATCGAGGTCGCCGGCGCGCACCTGTTCGCGCAAGCGCGCGACGACGCCTTCCGGCGCCTGGCGGCGCGCGATGCGTTCCTGCTCGACGTCGAGCCGGAGCATCTCGCGGTCGAGCTGGTCAACCGCTATCGCGCGGCCAAGCGGGCGCAGCTGCTCTGAGCGCGCCGCGCGGCGCCTTCAATCGACCGGCGTCAGCTTGGCGACGCTCAGCGCCAGCCACTTCATGCCGTGGCGGCCGAAGTTCACCTGCGCGCGCGCGTCCTCGCCGCCGCCTTCGATGGTGAGGACGACGCCCTCGCCGAACTTGGTGTGGAAGACGCCCTGCCCCGGCCGAAGACCGTGCGACGGTGCCTTCGCAACGATGGGCGCGGCGTTGTAGCGCGGCTCGACCCGGCCGGTGCCGACGATCGAGTGCAGCCCCGTGCCGCGCTCCCAGGCGCGGCTGTACTCGCGCGCGAAGCCCGACCCGAACGACTGGTTGCGCGGCGTGATCCAGCGCAGCGCCGCCTCCGGCAGCTCGTCGACGAAACGGCTCTTGACGTTGTAGCGCGTCTGGCCGTGCAGCATCCGCGTCTGCGAAAAGCTCAGGTAGAGGCGCTTCCTGGCGCGCGTGATCGCGACGTACATCAGGCGCCGCTCTTCCTCGAGGCTGTCGAGGTCGCTCGACGAGTTCTCGTGCGGGAACAGGCCCTCCTCGAGGCCGGAGATGAAGACGCAATCGAACTCGAGGCCCTTGGCCGAGTGGATCGTCATCAGCTGGACGGCATCCTGGCCGGCCTGCGCCTGGTTGTCGCCTGCCTCGAGCGAGGCGTGGGTCAGGAACGCGGCCAGGGGCGACAGGATCTCGCCGGTCTCGGCATCGGGGACCAAGCGTGGGGGCGCGATCACTTCGCCGTTCTCGACCACCTCGGCACCGGGCGTATTGAACTCGGCCTTGCCCGCCGTGCCTTGGTAGAGGCCTATGCCGCCAGCGCCGGTCTCGTCGACCGGCAGCGCGACCGCGTCCTTGCCGAAACCTTCCTGCGTGACGAATGCCTCGGCGGCGTTGACCAGCTCCTCGAGGTTCTCGAGCCTGTCCTTGCCTTCGCGGTCGGTCTTGTAGAAATCGACCAGGCCCGACGCCTCGAGCATGTGGACGATGATCTCGCGCAGCGTCAGGCCGCGGGTCTGCTCGCGCAGCGCATCGACGCGCCGCGTGAACGCGAGCAGGTTGGTGCCGCCCTTGCCGCCGACCGAGCCGACGCTTTGCCACAGGCTCCTGCCGCTGGCGCGCGCCGCGTCCTGGAGCTGCTCGATCGTGCGCGCGCCGATGCCGCGCGCCGGGAAGTTGACGACGCGCAGGAAGCTGGTGTCGTCGTTCGGGTTCTCGATCAGGCGCAGGTACGACAGCGCGTGCTTGACCTCCGCGCGCTCGAAGAAGCGGAGCCCCCCGTAGACCTTGTACGGGATGCCGGCGTTGAAGAGCGCGCTCTCCATCACCCGGCTCTGCGCGTTGCTGCGGTAGAGCAGCGCGATCTCGTGGCGCGGCGTGCCCTCGCGGTGCAATGACTGCGCTTCCTCGATGAACCACTGCGCCTCGGCGAAATCGCTCGGCGCCTCGTGCACGCGCACCGGCTCGCCCGGCCCGGCCTCGGTGCGCAGGTTCTTGCCGAGGCGGCGCGAGTTGCGCGAGATCAGCTCGTTGGCAGCGTCGAGGATGTTGCCGTAGGAGCGGTAGTTGCGCTCCAGCTTGACCACCGTGCGGACGCGGTACTCGCGCTCGAACGCCGCCATGTTGCCGACCTGCGCGCCGCGAAAGGCGTAGATGCTCTGGTCGTCGTCGCCGACGCAGAAGAGCGCGCAGCCATGCTCGGGCGGGCCGGCGAACATCTTCAGCCACGCGTATTGCAGCCGGTTGGTGTCCTGGAACTCGTCGACCAGGATGTGACGGAAGCGCCGCTGGTAGTGCTCGCGCAGCGGCGTGTTGTCGCGCAGCAGCTCGTAGGTGCGCAGCATCAGCTCGGCGAAGTCGACGACGCCTTCGCGCTGGCATTGCGCGTCGTAGGCTTCGTAGACCTGCGCCAGGACGCGGCTCTGCTCGTCCTTGACCTCGATGTCCTTGGCCCTCCGGCCGTCGTCCTTGGCGCCGGCGATCGCCCACGTCAGCTGCTTGGGCGGATGTCGTTCCTCGTCGAGGTTCATCGCCTTGACGATGCGCTTGACGGCCGAGAGCTGGTCGCTCGAATCGAGGATCTGGAAGCCCTGCGGCAGCGCCGCGAGCTTCCAGTGCGCGCGCAGGAACCGGTTGCACAGGCCGTGGAAGGTGCCGACCCACATGCCGCGCACGGGAATCGCGAGCATCGCGTCGAGCCGCGTCAGCATTTCCTTGGCGGCCTTGTTGGTGAAGGTCACAGCCATCACCCCGCCGGGCGAGAGCTGGCCGGTCTGGATCAGCCAGGCGACGCGCGTGGTCAGGACGCGGGTCTTGCCCGAGCCCGCGCCGGCGAGGATGAGCGCCGGCTCGGCGGGCAGCGTGACGGCGGCGAGCTGCTCGGGATTGAGGCCCTCGAGCAGGCGCGAGGGACGGTCGACGACAGACGGCTGGTTCACTTGTCCATTCTAGAAGCGCGACCTTCGTCCCCTTCCGTAGAATGCCGCCACGGGCGCTCCGAGTGGCGCCCGTTTTTGCGCGAGCCCGCCATGGAAATCTTCGACTACGACAACGTCTTGCTGCTGCCGCGCAAGTGCCGGGTCGAGAGCCGATCCGAATGCGATCCGGCGCAGGTATTCGGGCCACGCCGCTTCGAGCTGCCGGTCGTGCCGGCGAACATGAAGACGGTCGTCGACGAGCCCATCGTCGAGTGGCTGGCGGCGAACGGCTTCTTCTATGTGATGCATCGCTTCGACGTCGACAACGTCGCGTTCGCGAAGCGGATGCGCGCGAAGAACCTCTTCGTCTCGATCAGCTCGGGCGTCAAGCCGCCAGACTACGCCGTCGTCGACCGGCTGGCGAGCGAGGGCGTCGGCGCCGACTACATCACCATCGACATCGCCCACGGCCATGCCGACACCGTGCACCGGATGATCGAGCACATCAAGACGAAACTGCCGAACGCGTTCGTGATCGCCGGCAACGTCGCCACGCCGGAAGCGGTGATCGACCTCGAGAACTGGGGCGCCGACGCGACCAAGGTCGGCGTCGGCCCGGGCAAGGTCTGCATCACCAAGCTGAAGACCGGCTTCGGCACCGGCGGCTGGCAGCTCTCGGCGCTCAAGTGGTGCGCGCGCGTCGCGACCAAGCCGATCATCGCCGACGGCGGCATCCGCGATCACGGCGACATCGCCAAGAGCGTGCGCTTCGGCGCGAGCATGGTGATGATCGGCTCGCTCTTCGCCGGCCATGAGGAGTCGCCGGGCAAGACCGTCGAGGTCGACGGCAAGCTCTTCAAGGAGTACTACGGCTCGGCGTCGGACTTCAACAAGGGCGAGTACAAGCACGTCGAGGGCAAGCGCATCCTCGAGCCGATCAAGGGCAAGCTGGCCGACACGCTGCGCGAGATGCGCGAGGACGTGCAGAGCTCGATCTCGTACGGTGGCGGCACGAAGCTCGCCGACATCCGCAAGGTCAACTACGTGATCCTGGGCGGCGACAACGCCGGCGAGCATCTGCTGATGTGACGGTCGGCCGCCCCGGCCCACGCCGGAGGCTGACGACCTATCAGGAAGACAAGGGTCGCGCCGATGCGGAATTGGCTGATGTTGCTGGCGATGTGCATCCTGCTCTCGGGAGCGGTTACCCACGCCGCGCCTGCGGACGACGCCAGGCGGACGTTCCGCATGGGCTTCACTCCGTGGCCCTGGGATGCCACCGCCGCCGCCGTCGACTGGACCTACGAACGCATCCAGGATCACGGCGACGTCGTCTCCTTTCACGTCGAAGAGGGCGTGCCATGGAACGAATCGCTCTCCGGTGCCGCGTTTCCGGCGGCGATGCAGAAGGACATCGATGGCCGCCTGGCCAGGATGCGAAAGGGGGTGCCCAACATCCTTCAGCTGAGCGCCCTGGACACCGGGCGGGGCGGGCTGGCAGGCAACCGGGGCGGTGGCATCAACGAGCCCTTGTCCGGCGCCTGGGCGACCTACGCGATGAACCATCCGAACGTCAAGGCGGCGTACGCGAACTACCTGGAACGCATGATCAGGCAGTTTCGTCCTGCCCAGGTCGTCATCGGGGTCGAGTCCAACCTCCTCATGCGCAACCGTAAGGAGCGCTGGGCAGCCTACGTCGAGCTGACGTGCGCAGCGACCCGGACGTTGAAGGCCCGCGGCATCTCCCAGCCGCTGCTGGTGTCGATCGACGTCAATCCGTTCTTCCCGGAGTGGTCGACTCCCGACCCGGCGGGCGACCAGGCCAGGGTCTTGCGCGATCTCGATGCCTGCGTCGACGGCTTCGCCATCTCGGCCCACCCGTTCATGTCCGCACTTCTGGCCGAACCGCTCCCTGCGGACTATTTCTCACGGGTCTTCGCGCTCTCGAAGCGCTGGGTCGGGATCAGCGAAACGAGCTACCCGGCGCAGGTGTTCTCCAACGCACGGCTGACCTGGAACGGCTCCGAATCCCGACAACGGCAGTTCCTCGACCAGCTGCTGACCGCAAGCAACAGGCAAGGCCTCAAGTTCGTCATCTGGTTCGCAGTTCGCGACTTCGACGCGTTGTGGTCGGGTCTTTTGCGCCGCGATCCCGTCTCGCTCATGTGGCGCGACACCGGCCTCTACGACGAAGCCGGGCAAGCCCGCAGCGCACTTGGACGATGGAGGGCCGAATTGAACAAGCCGTTGCAGTGACGCCCCGGCGCGACGAGCAACCGCGAGCATTCCGACGGGATCGGGTCTGACCGCTGCCTACAATCGCGGCTCCCCGATCGAACGTCCCTGCGGATCCCGCCCCGGCGACTCGTTACCCGGCTCCAGGACCTGCTGACCATGACTGAACTGGCCAAATCCTTCGACCCCGCCGCCATCGAGGCCCACTGGGGTCCGCTCTGGGAGGAAAGCGGCGTCTACGAGCCCGCACTCGACGCAGCGAAGCCCTCGTTCTGCATCCAGCTGCCGCCGCCGAACGTCACGGGCACGCTGCACATGGGGCACGCGTTCCAGCACACCATCATGGATGCGCTGATCCGCCATCACCGCATGCTCGGCGACAACACGTTGTGGGTGCCGGGAACCGACCACGCCGGCATCGCGACCCAGATCGTCGTCGAGCGCCAGCTCCAGGACGCCGGCCTGTCGCGCCACGACCTCGGCCGCAAGAAGTTCATCGACCAGGTCTGGGACTGGAAGGAGACCAGCGGCTCGACGATCACGCGCCAGATGCGCCGCATGGGCGATTCGGTGGCGTGGAAGTACGAGTACTTCACGATGGACGAGCGGCTCTCGGCCGTCGTCACCGACACCTTCGTCTCGCTCTACGACGAAGGCCTCATCTATCGCGGCAAGCGCCTCGTCAACTGGGACCCGGTGCTGCTCTCGGCCGTCTCCGACCTCGAGGTCGAGAACGAGGAGCGCGACGGGACGATGTGGCACATCCTCTATCCGTTCAGCGACGGCCCGCAGCTCGATGCGAACGGTGCGCCGATGAAGGGCATGCACATCGCGACGACGCGCCCCGAGACCATGCTCGCCGACGGTGCGCTCGCGGTCCACCCGGAAGACGAGCGCTACCGGCACCTGGTCGGCAAGCTCGTCGACCTGCCGCTCTGCGATCGCCGCATCCCGATCATCGCCGACGACTTCGTCGATCGCGAGTTCGGCTCGGGCTGCGTCAAGATCACCGGCGCGCACGACTTCAACGACTATGCGTGCGCACTGCGCCACGGCATCCCGCTGATCACGATCTTCACGCTCGACGCCAAGATCAACGAGAAGGGGCCTGTCGCGTACCAGGGGATGGACCGCTACGACGCGCGCAAGGCGGTGCTGCGCGACCTCGAAGCGCAGGGCTTCCTCGAGAAGGCGGTCCCGCACAAGCACGCGGTGCCGATCTGCGTTCGCACCGGCCAGGTCGTCGAGCCGATGCTCACCGACCAGTGGTTCGTGGCGATGACCAAGGCCGGCAGGGACGGCACGAGCATCGCCGGCAAGGCGATCGAGGCGGTCGAGACCGGCGCCGTGAAGTTCTATCCGGCGCAATGGGTCAACACCTACAACCAGTGGATGAAGAACATCCAGGACTGGACGATCTCGCGCCAGCTCTGGTGGGGGCACCAGATCCCCGCCTGGTACGGCGACGGCGGCGAGATCTTCGTCGGGCGCGACGAGGCGGACGCGCGCGCCAAGGCCGAGGCCGCGGGCTATGCCGGCGCGCTGGTGCGCGACCCCGACGTCCTCGACACCTGGTACTCGTCCGCGCTGGTCCCGTTCTCGTCGCTCGGCTGGCCGAAGGAGACGAAGGAGCTCGGCCTCTTCCTGCCGTCGTCGGTGCTCGTCACCGGCTACGACATCATCTTCTTCTGGGTCGCGCGGATGATCATGATGACCTTGCACTTCACCGGCAAGGTCCCGTTCCACGACGTCTACATCCACGGCCTCGTGCGCGATGCGCAGGGCAAGCGGATGAGCAAGTCGGAAGGCAACGTGCTCGATCCGGTCGACCTCATCGACGGCATCGCCCTCGAGCCGCTGCTCGAGAAGCGGGCGACGGGCCTGCGCCGTCCCGAGACCGCGCCGCGCGTGAGGAAGGACACCGCCGCCGAATTCCCGAACGGCATCCCGGGTTTCGGCGCCGACGCGCTGCGCTTCACCTTCTGCTCGCTCGCCAGCCTCGGCCGCAACGTCAACTTCGACTCCAAGCGCTGCGAGGGCTACCGCAACTTCTGCAACAAGCTCTGGAACGCGACCCGCTTCGTGCTGATGAACTGCGAGGGCAAGGACTGCGGCCTCGCCGAGCACACCAAGGCCGAATGCGCGCCCGGCCAGCCGTTCCACAACTACCTGAGCTTCTCGCCCGCCGACCGCTGGATCACCGGCGAGCTGCAGCGCGTCGAAGCCGCCGTCGCGCAAGGGTTCGCGGAGTACCGTCTCGACGCGGTCGCGCAAGCCGTCTATTCCTTCGTCTGGGACGAGTACTGCGACTGGTACCTCGAGATCGCCAAGGTGCAGCTGCAGTCGGGCTCGGAACCCGAGCAGCGCGCGACCCGGCGCACCCTGCTGCGCGTGCTCGAGACGGTGCTGCGCCTGATGCATCCGATCACGCCCTTCATCACGGCGGAGCTGTGGGAGCGCGTGGCCGTCGTCGCCGGCCGCAAGGTGGCGGGCGCGGACACCGGCATCGTCGTCGCAACCTATCCGAAAGCGCAGCTGGAGCGAGTCGACGCCAACGCCGACGCGTGGGTCGCCAGCCTGAAGGCGATCGTCGGCAGCTGCCGCAACCTGCGCAGCGAGATGACCCTTTCGCCGGGCGAACGGGTGCCGCTGAATGCGATCGGCGACGCCGAATTCATGCGCGAGGCGACGCCGCTGCTGAAGTCGCTGGCGCGGCTGTCGGAAGTGACGCTGTTCGCCGACGATGCCGCGTTCGCCGATGCCTCGAGCGATTCACCCGTCGCCGTCGTCGGCGCGACGCGGCTCGCACTGCATGTGAAGATCGATCGCGCCGCCGAGATCGCCCGCCTGACGAAGGAAATCGATCGCCTCGCCGGCGAGACCTCCAGGGTCACTGCCAAGCTCGCCAACGAGAGCTTCGTCGGCCGCGCGCCGGCGGCCGTGGTCGATCAGGAGAAGAAGCGCCTCGCCGAGTTCACGGCGACAGCGAATCGGCTTCGAGATCAGCGAGCGCGCCTGGAATCGTCGACTTGAAGTCGGCCGGCGCCGAAGACGGCGCCTCGAGCAGCTCGTCGATACGCCGCGCCACGGCCCAGGCACTGCGCTGGCGCGACTCGCGCGTCGTCGAGGCGACGCGCGGCGTCACCTGCAACGTCTCGATGCCGTAGAGCGGCCGGTGCGGGTCGAGCGCACCGGGCTCGACGCTGTCGAGCCAGGCGGCGGCGATGCGGCCGCTCTTCAACGCCGTCGCGAGAGCGACCTCGTCGAAGAGGCGCGAATGCGCGGTGCTGACCACCACCTGGTTCGGCTTGCAGTGGCGCAGGAAGCGGTCGCCGAGGAGGCCGTGGTAGCGGCTGAAGTAATCGAGCTGGACGCACAGCACGTCGGCGCGCTCGACGATCTCGCGCAGCCCCGCATGGCTGACGTGCCAGTCGCCCCACGAAGGATCGGTGGCGTGCAGCGCCGGGTCGTAGCCGAGGATGCGCACGCCGAACGGGGCGAGAAGCTGGGCGATCGTGCGCGCCGAGGGCGGCATGCCGACCAGGCCGATCGTCGCGCCGCCGAGCTCGCGCCCGGCGACCGAGCCGTCGGGCCCGCGCACCGGTACGCGGCGAAGCATCGACAGCATCGCGCCGATGACGAACTCGGCCTCGGCGCGGGCGCTCGCCGTCAGGCTGCGCACGACTTCGACGTGGCGCCGCTCGCACGCCACGAGGTCGATGTTCTCGGAGCCCGCGCTGACCCGGCCGACGGCACGGAGCACCGGCGCGAAATCGAGGGTCTCGGCGTCGATGCTGACCGACGACGGCACGATAGCTGCCCTGACGTTGTAGAGCGCTCGGCGCAATTCGCGCGGCGCGAAGGCGAGCTCGGGAGCAAAGCGGAGACGGTGGCGTGAGGCGAGCCAGCGCATCACCTCGGCGTCGATCGGATCGATGACGAGCAGGTCCACCGGGGGCGTTTCCTTTTCCTGCTGAAGCGACCGTGCGTGCCAGAATCTTGAGACTTGCCCGGCATTGTAAGTAGACGAACGACCAGAAATGACCCTCAGACACGCGATCTTTCCGGTGGCCGGCCTGGGCACCCGATTCCTGCCCGCGACCAAGGCCCTCCCGAAGGAGATGCTGCCCGTGGTCGACAAGCCGCTGGTCCAGTACGCGGTCGAGGAGGCCTACGCCGCCGGCGTGCGCGAGATGATCTTCGTCACCAGCCGGCACAAGCGGGCCATCGAGGACCATTTCGACCGCACTTTCGAGCTCGAGGACGCGCTCGAGCGCGGCCACAAGGCCGAGCTGCTCGCTGCCGTGCGCGCCGTCAAGCCCGACGACATGGAGTGCGTCTTCGTGCGCCAGCCGCAGGCCCTCGGCCTCGGCCACGCCGTGCTGTGCGGCCGCCACCTGGTCGGCGACCACCCGTTCGCCGTCCTCCTCCCCGACGACCTGATGATCGGCAGCCCGCCGGTGCTGGCCCAGATGGCGGCGCAGTTCGAGGCGCGCCAGGCGTCGATCGTCGCGGTGCAGGAAGTTCCGGCCGAGCACACCCGCCGCTACGGCATCGTCGGCGGGCGCGCCGTCGGCGAGCGGCTGGTCGAGATCGACCGGATCGTCGAGAAGCCGGCGCCGGAGGTGGCGCCGTCGCGCCTGGGCGTCGCCGGCCGCTACGTGCTCACGCCGCGCGTCTTCGCCGAGATCGCCGCCCAGCCGCGCGGCGTCGGCGGCGAGATCCAGCTCACCGACGGCATCGCCGGCCTCCTGAAGCACGAGAAGGTGTTCGCCTACCGATACGAGGGGCGCCGCTACGACTGCGGCAGCAAGGAAGGCTTCCTGCAGGCCAACGTCGAGCTCGCCCTCGAGCACCCGGAGCTCGGCCCCGAGTTCCGCAGCTACCTGCGCACGCTGAAACTGTAGGCCGCCCCGGTGGCTTGGCGGCGCTTCCCGTCAGCGGCGTCGCAGGAGCGCCATCCCGGACTTCGCGCCGAGGCGCGTTCGTCCACTACCTGCGGCGCAGGTAGTGGACGAACTCGTCGTTCGCGCTCGTCTGCTCGACGAGCTCGTTGCCGGTCTGGCGGGCAAAGGCCTGGAAATCGCGCACCGAGCCGGGGTCGGTGGCGACGACCTTGAGCACGTCGCCGCTCGACATGTCGGCGAGCGCCTTCTTCGCCTTCAGGATCGGCAAGGGGCAGTTCATGCCGCGGGTATCGATTTCCTTTTGCGATTCCATCGTCAGGCCCTAATCCACATCGACTTCGGTGGCCCGCTTGCCGGGCGGCAGTTCCATCCAGCGCGGCTCGATGCCGCGCGAGCGCAGCCAGTCGGCGACCGCCCGGCCGGTGCCCGCCGGCCAGCAATTGATCTCGGCCGGTGCGAACAACCGGTATGACACCAGCTCAGGCGACAGCACGATCTCGCCGCGCGCCGCCACATGGTAGGCAATGATGACCTGGTTCATGCGCAGGAACTCGTAGGCGCCGATCAAGGAAAGCGAGTCGACCGTGAGCGAAGTCTCCTCGGCGACCTCGCGCGCGATCCCTTCCTCGGGCGTCTCGCCCGCTTCCATGAAGCCGGTGATGAGGCCGTAGAACTTGCCGGGCCAGGCGGCGTTGCGCGCCAGCAGCACCTGACCGTCGCGATCGACGAGCTCGATCACCGCGGCCAGCACCGGCGTCGGGTTGTTCCAGTGCGTCCAGCCGCAGGCCGGGCAGCGCAGCCGCACCTTCTCGCCGCCGTCTTCGACCACCGCGATCGACTCGAGCCGGGTCGCGCAGTTCGTGCAGAACGTGACAGAGACACTCATGCGGGGAAGACGCCGGTCGAGAGATAGCGGTCGCCGCGATCGCAGACGATGAAGACGATGGTCGCGTTCTCGACCTGCGCCGCGATCTGCAGGGCGACCCAGCACGCGCCCGCCGCCGAGATGCCGGCGAAGATGCCTTCCTCGCGGGCGAGCCGGCGCGTCACCTCCTCGGCATCGACCTGGCTGACGAGGACGAGCTCGTCGACCGCCTTCGGGTCGTGGATCTTCGGCAGGTACTGCTCTGGCCACTTGCGGATGCCCGGGATGCGCGAGCCCTCGCTCGGCTGCGCGCCGACGATGCGGATCGCCGGGTTCTTCTCTTTCAGGAAGCGCGAGACACCGGTGATCGTTCCGGTCGTTCCCATCGCGCTGACGAAATGGGTGATCCGCCCGCCGCTGTCCTTCCAGATCTCGGGGCCGGTGGTTTCGTAGTGGATGCGCGGGTTGTCGGCGTTGGCGAACTGGTCGAGGACGCGGCCCTTGCCGTCCTTTTCCATCTGCGTCGCGAGATCGCGCGCGTACTCCATGCCGCCGGAGCGCGGCGTCAGGATCAGCTCGGCGCCGAACGCCTTCATCGTCTGCGAGCGCTCGACGCTCAGGTCCTCGGGCATGACGAGCAGCATGCGGTAGCCGCGGATCGCCGCCGCCATCGCCAGGGCGATGCCGGTGTTGCCCGAAGTCGCCTCGATCAAGGTGTCGCCCGGCTTGATCTCGCCGCGCTCCTCGGCGCGCCGGATCATGCTGATGGCCGGCCGGTCCTTGACCGAGCCGGCCGGGTTGTTGCCTTCGAGCTTGCCGAGCAGGACGTTGTTGCGCGCCGCGTTCTCGGCCCCGGGCAGTCGCACCAGGCGGACCATCGGCGTCGCGCCGATCACGTCCTCGATCGTCGGATAGGTCGGCGGGGAGTCGCTCATGGGGAGGTTCGAGCGGCGCGCCTTGGTGCCTCGGGTCGGAATCGAACCGACACTCCTTGCGGAACGGGATTTTGAGTCCCGCGCGTCTACCAATTTCGCCACCGAGGCCGGTGCGTGCAGCAGTCGGGCAGTTTGCCACACGGGCCGTAGACTAGCTGCCACTGCCATCGCTTCCGGACGCCTGCATGCTGCCGCTTCCTCCCGTCACGCAGGCTCTCCTGCTCGCCAACGTCGCGATCTTTTTTCTCGGCGAGCTGCTCGGTCGGGGCCTTCTCGCCGCGTTCGCGCTCTGGCCCCTCGGTTCCGGGTTCCTGCCGTGGCAGGTCATCACCTACGCCTTCCTGCACGGCGACTTCAATCACCTGTTCTTCAACATGCTCGGCCTGTGGATGTTCGGCGGCGAGCTCGAGCAGGTCTGGGGCCAGAAGCGCTTCCTGGTGTTCTACACGGCGAGCGTTCTCGCCGCGGCGCTGACGCAGTTGCTCGTCAATGCCCTGCTCGGCTCGACCGCGCCGACGATCGGTGCCTCGGGCGGCTTGTTCGGCCTGCTGCTCGCCTTCGCGATGATCTTTCCGGACCGCACCATCCTGGTCTTCTTCGTCATCCCGATGAAGGCCAAGTACCTGGTCGCGTTGTACGGAATCATCGAGCTCTACCAGGGCGTCTACGTGATGAATTCCGGCGTCGCCCACTTCGCCCACCTCGGCGGCATGCTCGGCGGCCTGCTCACCTTGCGCTACTGGCGCGGGCAGGCACCGTTCGGCCGTCGCTGACGTCCGCGCGTCCTGAAAATGCCCCTGTCGCGCGCACGCCGCTTGCAAGGGCTCATGCTGCACGGGCAGCTTGCGGAGGCCACATGATTCCGGCGCCATCGTCTCGGTCTTTCCTCGCTCTCGAACGTGGCACCGGCGCGCTGCGCTGGTGCCGACGGGCGGCGTGGGTCATCGCCGCCGCCGCAGGTTCGATCGCAAACGGTGCGCTCGCCGCCGAGCCGGCCGGCGAGACTGCGACGCAGGTGCGCGCGACGCTGGCGCGGCTCGAGTCCCACAAGGAAGCGCTGGCGCGCGCCAACGCCGCCGTCGTCGGCGTCGAGGTCGTCGCGGTCGAGGACGCGCGCTCGATCGCGACCCTCGGCAAGCAGCGCCAGGGCTCGGGCGTCCTGATCGGCGACGACGGCCTGGTGCTGACGATCGGCTACCTGATCCTCGAAGCGGACCAGGTCGATCTGGTCGCGAGCGACGGCCGGCGCGTTCCGGCGCGCGTGGTCGCCTACGACCTCGCCACCGGGTTCGGCCTGGTCCAGTCGCTCGCGCCGCTCGGCATCGCGCCGGCGCCCCTCGGCGTGTCGGCCAAGGTCGGCGCCGACGAGCCGCTTCTCTTCGCGAGCGGCGGCGACGACCGCGACCTGAGCCTGGCGCGCATGGTGTCGCGCCGCGCGTTCTCGGGCTACTGGGAATACCACATCGAGGACGCCCTCTTCACCGCGCCGGCGCGCACCGACCACAGCGGCGCCGGCCTCTTCAACGCCGACGGCGAGCTGGTCGGCGTCGGCTCGCTGGTCGTGGGCAACGCGTCGGACGGCAGCGGCCCGGTAATGCGCGGCAACATGTTCGTGCCGGTCGATCTGCTGAAACCCATCCTCGCCGAGATGCGCAGCCGGGGCAGCTCGCGCGACAGCCGCCGCGCCTGGATCGGCCTCAATTGCGTCGAGGTCGGCGGGCACGTGCAGGTCGTCCGCCTCGCCGCCGATGGCCCGGCGGAAGCTGCCGGCGTCCAGCCGAAAGACGTGATCGTCGCCATCGACGGCGTCCGGATCGCCGACCTGGCATCGATGTACCGCACGCTCTGGCGCGGCGACCGGCCCGATCGCGACGTCGTCCTCGAGATCCGGCGCGACGGCGAGACGATCCGCGTGCCTGTGCACGCGGTCGACCGGATGCAGACGCTGAGCCGGCCGAAGGGCGTTTGAGTCAGCGGCTTCGGCCGCCGCTTCAAAAGCGCGTCGGCCTGCGGTCGACAGCGCTGCTCCCCCCGCATTCGCTCCCTCCCTCCGAGAGGGAGGGGCCGGCCCCGTTTGGGGCCGCTTTCGGATCAATAGCCGCGCGAGCGGTCGACTTCGTTGGGCAGCGGCTCGCCGCGCTGAAGGGCACGCAGGGCGGCGACAAACTGTTCGGCGACGGTCTCCATCGAGGGCTGCGCGGCGATGTGCGGCGTGATGGTGATGCCGGGCACCGACCAGAGCGGGTCGTCGCCCGGCAGCGGCTCGCGGCGCTGGACGTCGAGCGCGGCGCCTGCGAGGTGACCCGAGCGGACGGCAGCGATCAGGTCGGGCTCGACGATGTGGGCGCCGCGCGCGACGTTGATGACGTAGGCGCCGCGCCGCATCGTCGCGAACGCGCGCGCGTCGAGGATGCCTTCGGTCTCGGCCGTCAGCGGCAAGGCGCAGACGACGATCTCGCTCGCCGCGAGCATCGCCTCGAACGATTCCGGGGCGCGCCGGTTCCAGCCGCGCACGACCAGGCCGCAGCGCTCCAGCCAGAGCGCGATCTCGCCGCCCATGGCGCCGGTGCCGAGCACGCCGACCGGGTGGCGCGCGATCGGCAGCGGCCGGCGCGTCCAGTCGCGCTGGCGCTGCTGCTTCTCGTACAGCTCGAGCGAGCGCGCATGGCGCAACGCCATCGCGACGACGAACTGGGCGATCCCCGCCGCCTGCTCGCGATCGACGATGCGCGAGACGCGTACGTGCGGCGCGAGGCCGGGCGCGAGCAGCTTCTCGACGCCAGCCGCGACCGAGCAGACCCAGCCGGCGCGCGGCAACCGCTCCGGCAGGCCGGCAGGCATCTGCCAGCCGAGGAGGACGTCGACGTCGGCGAGGTCGGCGTCGCTCAACGACGAGCGGTACTCGACCAGCTCGAGCTCGGGCGCACGAGCGCGGATCGCGTCCATGAACACCGCCGCCGGCATCGGCTGCGTCGCCAGCAGAACCTTCATGGGGCGAGGGCGATGAAGTTGCCGCAATTGGCGAAGCGCAGCGTCGCGTCGCCCTCGCCGCGAACGACACCGGCCGGATCTTCGCCGTCGCCCACGCGGCGCAACTGCTCGCGCAGGAAGCGGCGCAGAAGGGCCACGCCGCGGTCGCTCGTGCGCAGGTGCTCGGCCGAATGCGCCGCGATCGCGCCCTGGCTCACCTGCGCTTCGTAGTCGCCCGGAAACTCGCGGTGCTCCGCGTCGCTCAGCTCCCACCAGAACTTGCCGTTCATCTTCGAGCGCATGCGGCCGATGTCGCCCGGCTGCTCGACGCGGCCGGCGACGTAGATACGGAAGTGCGTATCGTCGATCGGCAGCACCCAGCCGATCGACTCGACGACGCCGCTCTTGCCCAGGCGCGGGCTCGGCACCACGCGCAGCGTCGGCAGCGCCGCCTCGGTGACGCGGTAGAGGCGCTTGCCGCCGTCGAGCGTGCGCCAGCTCTCGACGCGAACGCCGCGCTCGGTCACGCTCCACTCGACCTTCGGCATCTGCGCCATCGCCGGGACGAACTGGTGCCCCGAGAAGACGCCGTGCAGGATCGGCACGTGGAAGCTGTCGACGACGTTCTCGAAATGCTGCAGCCAGTTGCACGGAATGATGGGCGGCCCGCCGCCGCCGAGGCTGGAATCGTCGGCCTCGAGCGTCTCGCCAGGGTCGAGCGACTCGAGCACGTCGATGCGCGGCAGGAGCGGCTTGCGGTCGGGTGGGCCGAGGTAGGCGAAGACGAGGCCGTAGCGCTCCTCGAGCGGGTACCAGGGCTGGCGGACGTTCTCCTTGAGCTTGCCGCCGTCGGGCTCGCACGGCTGATCGAGGCAGTGTCCGTCGACGGAAAACTTCCAGCCGTGATAGCAGCAGCGGATGCCGTCGGCCTCGACGCGGCCGTAGTAGAGCGAAGCGCCGCGATGCGCGCAGCGCGGATGGACGAGGCCCGGCCGGCCCTCGCCGTCGCGAAACAGGATCAGGTCCTCGCCGAGGACGCGTACCTGACGCGGCGTTCCGGCGGAATCGGCCGCGAGGCCGATCGGATGCCAGTAGCGGCGCAGCAGCTCGCCCATCGGCGTGCCGGCGCCGACCTCGGTCAGCTCGCGGTCGTGCTGCGCGGGCGCGAGGCCGTACGCGGTCCCGTCGTCGATCACTCCGGCTTCGCTCCCGACGCCTTGATGTAGTTGATCCACGTCGGCGCGTCCTTCGCGAACGCCGCCGCGAACTCCTCCGGCGTGTTGCCGAGCGGGGTCTGGCCCTGGTCGACCATCTTCGGCATCACGTCGGGCAGGCGGATGACGGCGGCGATCTCCGCCTGCAGGCGATCGACGATCGCCTTCGGCGTACCCGCCGGGGCGTAGGCGGCGACCCAGATCGGCAGCTCGAAGCCCTTGAAGCCCTGTTCGGCGAAGGTCGGCACGTCGGTCATCGCCGCCGAGCGCGCCGGGCCGGTCATGCCGAGCGCCTTCAGCTTGCCGGCCTGCACCATCGGCTTGGCGCCGACCGGGCTGGCGAACGTGACGTCGAGGTTGCCGCCGACGACGTCGGCGATCGCCGGCTGCTCCCCCTTGTACGGCACGTGCGTGAAGCTCACGCCGTGGTCCTTGGCGAGGATCTCGCCGTACACGTTGGCCGACGAGCCGACGCCCCACGAGCCGTAGCTGATCGGCCGCTTCTGCGCTTTTGCCCAGGCGACGAAGCCCTTCAGGTCGGAATACGGCGCGGTGGCGGGCGCCGTCAGCAGGACGCTGCCGAGCGAGACCTGCGTGATCGGCGCGAAGTCCTTGACCGGATCGAACGGCAGCTTGTTGAAGAGCACGGTGTTGTTCACGTGCGTCGACATCGTCGTGATCATGAAGGTGTAGCCGTCGGGCGCCGCCTTGGCGACGACGTCGGCGCCCTTGATCGTGTTCGCGCCCGGGATCGGGTCGACGAAGACCTGCTGGCCGAGCCGCTGCGAGAGCTTCTCGGCGAGGATGCGGTTCAGGACATCGATGGCGCCGCCGGGGTTGAACGGCGACACGAGGCGGATCGGCTTGGCGGGCCATGCTGGAGTGCCCTGGGCCCAGGCGCCGATCGGCAACGAGGCGGCAAGCGAGGCGCCGAGCAGGACGAAGATGCGGCGCCCGTCGGCGAGCCGCGCAAACGACGGTCGACGTGACGGCAGGCGGTCGATTCGATTTCTCATTCGATGTCTCCTCGTGCGGGGGGTCTTCTTCGATTGTCACTCGCCCGGTGCGCTGCCAGGACGACCGAGACCTTCGGCCACCGTCGGATAACGCAACGTCAGGCGAAGCTCCTTCTTCAGGCGGGTGTTGGCGAGGCGCCGCGATTCGCCCAGAAAGCTCATCTGCAGCGGCGACAGCAGCGCGGCGGCATCGGCACGCGCCAGGCGCGGCGGACGTGCCAGGCCGAAGCGATCGGCGACGAGATCGAAGTAGTCGCCCATGCGCAGGTCGCTGTCGTCGGCGACGTTGACTGCGCGCTGCGGCATGCCGCGGTGCAGCACCGCGACGCAGGCGCGCGCCAGGTCGTCGGCGTGGATGTGGCTGGTGTGGACGTCGTCGCCCGCTGCGAGAACGGGTGTGCCCTTCGCGACGCGCTCGCGCGGATCGCCGCCAGCGCGGTCGAGCGCGTAGATGCCGGGGATTCGCAGGATGGTCACGGCGACGCCGCTGGCACGACCGAAGTGGCGCCAGCGAGCCTCGGCATCGACTCGACGCCGGGCCCGATCGGTGGCCGGGCGCACAGGCGCTGTCTCGTCGGTCAGCGCGCCGCCGCGGTCGCCGTAGACGCCGCTCGTCGAGCCGTAGACGAGGCGGCGCAGGCGGGGCGATCGGGCGAGCGCTGTCGCCAGGTGCCGCGTGCGCGGATCGCCCGGGCCCGCGGCCGGCGGCGGCGCGAGGCAAAGCACGGCGTCGGCCAGACCCGCGAGCCGGGGCAGCGAAGCCGCGTCGTCGAGGTCGCCGAGCAACGGCGTGACGCCCGCGGCGCGCAGCTCGGCGACGCGCCCGGCGGTCGAGGTCAGCGCCAGCACGCGCCAGCGACCGGCGAGGAGACGGACGACGCGCAAGCCGACGTCGCCGCAGCCGACGATGAGCAGCACCGGTCTCTTGAAGCGGGTCGATCGATCGGGCACGGTGAAGGCAGGGTCGGCTACCGCGATGCCGCCTCTTCGGCCAGGGCGCGCGGCAAGCGGGCAAAATCGCGGGCCGAGTCTAGGCGACGCGTCCCGTGCCGCCCCCGCCCGCCCCCATGCCTTTCACCGTCACTGTCCAGCCGAGCGGCAAGACCTTCAGCGTCGAGCGCGACGAGCCCATCCTCCAGGCCGCCATCCGCCAGGGCGTCGGCCTGCCCTACGGCTGCCGCGACGGCGCCTGCGGCTCGTGCAAGTGCCGAATGCTCGAAGGGCGAGTCATCCACGGCGCCCATCAGCAGAAGGCGCTCAGCCACGAGGAAGAAGTCGCCGGCCTGATCCTGTGCTGCCAGGCCGCGCCGCAGACCGACATCGTCCTCGAGGCGCGCACCGTTCCGGGCGCGGGCGAGTTCGCGATCCGGAAGCTGCCGAGCCGCGTCCTCGCGATCGACAAGCCCGCGTCCGACGTCGCCATCGTCCGCCTGCAGCTGCCCGCCAACGACCTGTTCCAGTACCGCGCCGGCCAGTACGTCGAGTTCATCCTGCGCGACGGCGCCCGGCGCAGCTATTCGATGGCCAACGCGCCGCACACCGTCGTCGACAAGCCCCAGCTCGAGCTGCACATCCGCCACCTGCCGGGCGGAAAGTTCACCGACCACGTCTTCGGCGCGATGAAGGAAAAGGAGATCCTGCGCGTCGAAGGCCCGTTCGGCAGCTTCTTCCTGCGCGAGGACTCCGGCAAGCCGATGATCCTGCTCGCGTCGGGCACGGGCTTCGCGCCGATCAAGGCCATCATCGAGCACATGATGTTCAAGGGAATCGAGCGCAAGGCGCATCTCTACTGGGGCTGTCGCAGCAAGGCCGACCTCTACCTGAACGAGTGGGCGGAAGAGGCGGCGCGAAAGATGCCCGGCCTTCGCTACATCCCCGTGCTCTCCGAAGCCCGGCCCGAGGACGACTGGCACGGCCGCACCGGCCTCGTCCACCAGGCGGTGATGCACGACTTCCCGAACCTGCTCGAGCACCAGGTCTACGCCTGCGGCGCGCCGATCATGGTCGAATCGGCGCAGCGCGACTTCATCGCCCGCTGCGGCCTGCCCGACGACGAGTTCTACGCCGATTCGTTCACGTCCGAGGCCGACAAGCACGGGCCGCTCGGCTGATCGCCGCCACCGCCCAAGAAACAATCGCACCATTCGAAGGAGGATCCCATGACCGCAAGACTGACGCTCGTCCTTTCCGCGCTGGCGCTGGCCGCCGGCGCTTCGTCGGCGCAGACCACCCTCGGCAAGGGCGGCTCGATGGCCAGCGGCGGCGCCGGCCCGAACGGTCAGGCGCAGGGCGCGAGCGACCAGCTCGAGCGCTGCGACGCGCCCAAGGGAACGCTCGCCGTCGTCGAGCCGCAAAGCCAGATCGGCGCCAACCTGCAGCGCTACGGCCTCGGCTCGCCGACCGCAGTGATCCGAACGATCATCCAGCAGTCGAACTGCTTCCAGATCGTCGAGCGCGGCGTCGGCATGGGCAACATGATGCAGGAGCGCGCCCTCGGCGCCTCGGGCGAGCTGCAGCGCGACCAGAACATCGGCAAGGGCCAGATGGTCGCGGCCGACTTCATCGTCACGCCCTCGGTCGTGTTCAGCGAGAACAACGCCGGCGGCATCGGCGGCGCGCTCGGCGGCCTGCTCGGCGGCCGCGGCGGCGCCGCGATCGGCGCGATCGCCGGCGGCCTCAAGTTCAAGCAGGCCGAGACCAGCATGCTGCTGGTCGATTCGCGCTCGGGGATCCAGGTCGCGGCCGCGCAGGGCAGCGCCGAGGCACGCGACTTCGCGATCGGCGGCGCGCTCCTCGGTGGCATCTCTGCGGCCGGCGGCGGCTACAGCAACACCAACGAAGGCAAGGTGATCGTCGCCTCGTTCCTCGACAACTGGAACAACATCGTCAGGAACATCCGCAACAACCCCTCGCTGGTGCAGGCAAGAGCCGGCGTCGCATCGCAGCAGAACGCGGCGGCGAGCGTCAGGGCCAACGCCGGCGCCGCCGGCGACGTGATGGTGCCCAAGATCGCCGGCGTGAAGGTGCTGCGCCAGCCGCGCGACGGCGGCGGCGACCTGCAGACGCTCGGCCGCAACGACGAGGTCATCCTCGCCGGCGACGAGCAGAACGGCTACACCAAGGTGACGACCTCGCGCGGCGACGGCTGGGTCAAGTCGATCCTGCTCAGGAAGCCGTGAGGCGCCGCGAGGCGCTCGCGTCGATCGGCGCGGCGACGCTCGTCGCCACCGCGCCGCGCCTGGCGTCGGCGCAGGCGAAGCCGCTGCGCTTCATCGTCCCCTACCCGCCGGGCGGGCCGCTCGACATCGTCGCCCGTTTGCTCGCCGAGAAGGCGAAGGAGAGCCTGGGCGTCGTCATCGTCGAAAACCGCGCCGGCGCCGGCGGCAACATCGGCGCCGACGCGGCCGCCAAGGCGGCGCCGGACGGCTCGACGATCGTCATGGGCGCGGTCGCGACGCACGCGATCAATCCGTGGCTGTACGCGAAGATGCCGTACGACCCGATCCGCGACTTCACGCCGATCACCGGCGTCGCGCGCGTTCCCAACGTGCTGGTCATGAGCCCCGAGGTGGCGACGCGGCTCGGCATCGCCAGCGTCGCCGACCTCGTCGCCTACGCGAAGAGGAACCCCGGCAAGCTCAACTACGGCTCGGGCGGGACCGGCAGCGCCGGCCACCTCGCCGGCGAGATGTTCAAGGCCCAGGCCGGCGTCTACATGGTCCACATCCCGTATGCCGGCGGCAACCCGGCGCAGCTCGCCCTGCTCGCGGGCCAGGTCGACCTCAACTTCGACAACCTCGCGGCGGCGTCGGCCAACATCAAGGCGGGCAAGCTGAAGGCGCTCGCGGTGACGACGGCGACGCGATCGAGCGCCATGCCGGACGTGCCGACGATCGGCGAAGCCGGCGCCAAGCTCGGGCTGGCGCGTTTCGACATCGACACCTGGTTCGGCATCTTCGCGCCGGCGAACCTGCCGGCGGAGGCGACCGCACGCCTCAACAAGGCCTTCGTCGACGCCCTCGCGTCGCCCGAGCTGCGTTCGCGCCTTGCGAATCTTTACGCGGAGCCCATGCCGATGGCACCGGAGCGCTTCGCGGCGTTCGTCAAGGGCGAGCTCGCCAAGTACGAGCCGCTCGTCAAGGCGTCCGGCGCGCGGGTGGAATGAGGGTCGCGAGAGGGTCGCTTTGATAAACTCGACGGGTTTTCCTCACGCCGTTTCCGCGCACGAATGACTTTCGCCCAAACTCCCCTGCAAAGCGAGGTCGCCGCGCTCCTGGTCGAGGCCTTGAACCTCGACGTCGCCCCTGAAACCATCGATCCCGAAGCGCCGCTCTACGGCGAGGGACTCGGCCTCGACTCGATCGACATCCTCGAGGTCGCGCTCGTCGTCTCGCAGCGCTACGGCTTTCAGCTGAAGTCCGACGACGAGGACAACGTGCGCATCTTCAAATCGCTGGCGAGCCTCGCCGAGCACATCGGCGCCCATCGAAAGTAGTTCCATGGGCGCCCGCGCGATCGCGGTCGGGGTGGCAGCCGTCGCCTACGTCCTCGTATCGCACTGGCTGATGACCGCCGCGCCGGCCTCGCCCTGGAACGCGGTGATCGTCGTCGGCCCGATGCTCTGCGCCGCCGCCGGCCTCGCCTGGCAACGCCGGCAGCGGCTGCTCGCGACGCTCGCGGCACTGGCGACGGCCGCGCTCTGCATCCAGGCGTGGCGCGGCGGCCTGCCGGTCGACGCGCTCTACGTCGCGCAGCACGTCGCCATCCACGTCCTGCTCGCCTTCGTCTTCGGACTCACCCTGCAGGGCGGGCGCGAGCCCCTGGTCACCGCGCTGGCGCGGCGCGTCCATGGCAGCCTTACGCCGGCGATGGCGACCTACTCGCGCAAGGTCACCCTCGCCTGGACGATCTATTTCGTGGCGATGGCGGTGCTCTCGCTCGTTCTCTATGCGCTCGCGCCCTTCGATGCCTGGGCGACGTTCGCCAACCTGGTGACGCCGGTCGCGATCCTGCTCATGTTCGTCGGCGAATACGTGCTCCGCTATCGCCTCCACCCTGAGTTCGAACGGGCGACGCTGACTCAGGCGATGCGGGCCTATGCCGACCGCGGCTCGCATGACTAGCACCGACACCGACAGCGGCCTGATCGCCGCCGGAGACCTCGACGCGCCCTTCGCCAACCTCGGCGGCAAGACGCTGTCGCGGCGCCAGTACATCGCCGATGCGGCAGCGCTCGCCGAGCGGCTGCCGCATGCGGGCGCGATGCTCAACCTCTCGACCGACCGCTACCGGTTCGCAGTCGGCCTGGGTGCGGCGCTGCTGCGCGGCCACACCAGCCTGCTGCCGCCGAACCACGTCGCCGAGACCGTGGCGCGACTGCGCGCGCGCTTCGCCGGCGTCTACGCACTCGTCGAGGGCGACGCCGACGACCATGGCCTGCCGGCGGTGCGCCATGCGAACGACGCCGCACCCGCCGCGTCGGTCGCAGACCTCCCCGCGATCGCCCCGGGGCTCGTCGCCGCCTACGTGCTGACCTCGGGATCGACCGGCGAGCCGGTGCCCCACGCCAAGCCCTGGGGCTTGCTGGTCCGAAATGCCCGCGCCGAAGCGCGCCGCCTCGCCGCCGCGCTCGGTCGCGTCGACCTCGCCGGCGTCACCGTCGTCGCGACAGTGCCGCCGCAGCACATGTACGGCTTCGAGTCGAGCGTCCTGATCGCGCTCCACGGCGGCGCCATCCTCGATGCGGAGCGGCCGTTCTTCCCCGCCGACATCGCGGCCGCGCTGGCGCGCGCCGATGCGCCGCGCGTCCTCGTGACGACGCCGTTCCACCTGAAGACGGTGCTCGAGGCGGGGATCTCGCTGCCACCGCTGGCGCTCGTCGTCAGCGCCACCGCGCCACTGTCGCCGCAACTCGCCGCGCTCGCCGAGCAGCGCCTCGGCGCGCCGCTGCTCGAGATCTACGGCTGCACCGAAGCGGGACAGGTGGCGTCGCGGCGGACGACGGCCGGCGCCGAGTGGCTCACCTTCGACGGCCTTCGCCTGGCGGGCGAAGGCGCGGCGGTCACGGTCAGCGGTGGCCACGTGCCTGAGCCGACGGTGCTCGCCGATGTCCTCGATGTCGTCGACGCCGAAACCTTCCGCCTGCTCGGCCGTTCGAACGACCTGATCAATGTCGCCGGCAAGCGCAGCTCGATCGGCCACCTCGACTTCCACCTCAACTCGATCGAAGGCGTCGTCGACGGCGCGTTCTGGATGCCGCCGGAGAGCGACGCCGACCTCGGTGGCATCGTCCGCCTCGTCGCCTTCGTCGTCGCGCCGGGCCTCCCGCGCGAGCGCATCGTCGCCGCGCTGCGCGACCGCGTCGACGCCGCCTTCGTGCCGCGCCGCATCGTCCACGTCGATGCGCTGCCGCGCGAGGCGACCGGCAAGCTGACCCGCGCGCAGCTGGGCGAGCTCGCAGCGCGCCATCCGGCGCGCGGGCAGCGATGAACGAGCCCGTGGCGCGGCGCGACCTCGCGATCGCGATCGACCATCCGGCGTTCGACGGCCATTTTCCGGGCCAGCCGGTGCTGCCGGGAGTCGCCCTGCTGGCCGAGGTGCTCGAGGCGGCGCGCGGCGAGCCCCTGCTCGCCGCGTGCATCGGCACCGCGCCGCGCCTGGGGATCGTCAAGTTCCTCGCTCCCGTGTGCCCGGGCGCGCTGCTGGCGATCGACTTTCGGCTCGGCGAACGCACGATCGACTGGCGCGTCGGCGACGGCCAGCGCGAAGTCGCCAGCGGCAAGATCGCACGCGCCGACCTCGGCGCCAACGAGCCGCGATGAAGGTCGACGGCGGTACGGCGCCACCCACCGCCTGGACGCGCCAGCGCGAGCTGAGCAACCGACGCCAGTTGCGCGTCATGCGCGTGCTGGCCACCTTCGCCGGCCGCCGCGCGACCCGGCTGCTGCTCCACCCGATCGTCTGCGCCGTCATCCTCGATCGCCGCACCCGCGATCATTCGGCGCGCTACCTGACACGCGCCCTCGGCCGCCCCGCCACCTGGGGCGACGTCTACCGCCACCTCCATACCTTCGCGGCGACGGTGCTCGACCGCGTCTACCTGCTGCAGGAGCGCTTCGAGCTGTTCCGGTTCGAAGCCAGCGGCGTCGAGACCATCCTCGAGCCGTTCGCGCGCGGCGAGGGCGTGCTCGCGTTCGGCGCCCACCTCGGCAGCTTCGAGGCGCTGCGCATGATCGGCCACGACAAGGGCCTGCGCGTGGCGATGATCATGTACGAGGACAACGCCCGCATCATCAACGAGACCCTCGCCGAGCTGGCGCCGCGCGCCGAGCTGCGCACGATCGCGCTCGGCCGCGTCGACGCCATGCTGGCGATCCGCCGCTGGCTCGACGAAGGCGGCGTCGCCGGCCTGCTCGCCGACCGCAGCCTGCCCGGCAACTCGGAGCGCTCGAAGGCGATCGCCTTGCCCTTTCTCGGCGCGCCGGCGCTGTTTCCGGACGGCCCGTTCAGGCTCGCCGCGATGCTGCGCCGAAGGGTCGTTTTCATGGCCGGCCTCTACCGCGGCGGCCGCGACTACGATCTGCGTTTCGTCGAGCTCGCCGACTTCTCCGGACTCCCGGGTCCCGGAGCGGCGAGCGCCGCCGAGCGCGACGCGGCGATCCACGCGGCGATGCTGAGCTACGTCGTGACGCTCGAAAGCCTGTGCCGCGAGGCGCCGTACAACTGGTTCAACTTCTACGACTTCTGGGCCGATGCTGACCCGCCTGCTCCGCCGAGCACCGCCGCCTGAGCGGCGCCGCTTCGTCGCCGCACAGGTCGCGGCGCTCGCCTTCGCCTTCGCCGTCGCCGCCGCGCTTGCGCCACGGTCGGTGCACGCCGAGGCGTTCGACCTCGGCGCGCTGACCGCGCTGCTCGCCCGCGTCAAGTCGGGCGAAGCGAGCTTCGTCGAGACGCGACGGATCGAGATGCTCGACCGCACGTTGGAATCGTCGGGCCGGCTCTCGTTCAAGGCGCCCGACAGCTTCGTTCGCGAGACGCTGAAGCCGCGCCGCGAGAAGCTCGCCGTCGAGGGCAACGTTCTGACGATGAGCCTCGGCGAGCGAAGCCGGACGATGCAGCTCGATGCGTCGCCGGAAGCGGCGGTGATCGTCGAAGCGATCCGCGGCACCCTCACCGGCAACCGGGCCACGCTCGAGCGGCTGTTCGAGACGACGGTCTCGGGCGATGCCGGCGCCTGGTCGCTCAAGCTCGTCCCGCGCGACCTGCGCCTGCGCGGCCAGGTGTCCTCGGTGCGCGTTTCGGGCCGCGAGACCCTGGCGAACGAAGTCCAGGTCCAGCTCGCCGACGGCGACCGCTCGGTCATGACGATCGAGCCTGCCGGACCGCGCGGCACGCCGTGAGCGCGGCACGGCCATGACCGCCGGCGCGCCGGCCGCGCGGCGCGGCGCGCTCGCCGTCGCGATCTGGCTCGGCGCCATCGCCGCCGCGCTCGTCGTCGCCTGGCGAGCGCACTACGTCGCCGACCTGTCGGCTTTCCTGCCCTCGGCGCCGACGCCCGAGCAGGCGGTCCTGCTCGATCAGCTGAAGAGCGGCGCGACCTCGCGCCTTTTCGTGATCGGCATCGAGGGCGGTGCGCCCGGCGCCGGCGACGATGCGGCTGCCGCAGCGCGCGCCGAGGCGTCGAGGACGCTCGCGGCGGCCCTCCGTGCCAGCGGTGCATTCGCAGCGATCCACAACGGCGAGAACGCCGCCTGGGCCGATGCCGGCCGCTTCCTGTTCGAGCATCGCTACGCGCTCAGCCCCGCGGTCGACTCGCAGCGCTTCAGCGCCGCCGGCCTGCGCGACGCGATCGACGCGACGGTTTCGCTGCTCGGCACGCCGGCCGGCTCGCTGCTGAAGCCGATCCTGTTTCGCGACCCGACCGGCGAGACGCTGCGGATCGCCGAGACGCTGACGCCGGCGCGCGCGCCGAAGATCGACCGGGGCGTCTGGGTTTCGCGCAGCGCGCCGCGCGCGGTGCTGATCGCGACGACCGCGGCCGACGGCGCCGACATCGACGGCCAGGAGCGCGCCCTCGCCGCGATCCAGAACGCATTCGAGCGTTCGGCCACGCCCGGGCTCAAGCTCGTCGTCTCCGGCGCCGGCAAGTTCGCGGTCGAGTCGCGCGCGCGCATCAAGGGCGAGGTCGAGCGCCTCGCCGTGCTCGGCTCGATCGTCATCGTCGTCCTTCTGTGGCTCGCGTTCGCGTCCGTGCGTGCGCTCGCGGTGGCGTTGTTGCCGGTCGCGACCGGCGTCGTCGCCGGCATCGCCGCCGTCAGCCTCGGCTTCGGCCAGGTGCACGGCATGACGCTCGGTTTCGGCACGACCCTGATCGGCGAAGCGGTCGACTACGCGATCTACTACCTGATCCAGGCGCGTGGCGGCGCGGGCGCGGCCGAGCGCTGGCGAACCGAGAGCTGGCCGACGGTGCGGCTGGGGCTCGTCACCTCGCTGATCGGCTTCGCAGCGCTGATCTTCACGGGCTTTCCCGGCCTGGCGCAGCTCGGCGTCTTCTCGATCGCCGGCCTCGTCGCCGCCGCGGCGACGACGCGCTATGTCTTTCCGGTGCTGGTGCCGAACGGCGCACCGGGCGCCGGATTCCGCCGTCAGCTCGCGCGTTTGATGGGCGCGGCCGCCGACGGGCTGCCGCGCTGGCGCCGTGGCGTCGTCGTTCTCGCGGCGCTCTCGATCGCCGCGCTCATCGCCAGTCCGTCGCCCTGGCACGGCGAGCTGTCGTCGCTGAGCCCGGTCGGCGCCGCCGACCTTGCCCTCGATGCCACGCTGCGCGCCGACGTCGGCGCCGCCGACGCGGGCGCGCTCGTCGCCGTCGCCGCGCCAGGCGAGCAAGGCGCGCTCGAAGGCGCCGAGGCGGTCGGGGCGCGCCTCGATGCCCTCGTCGATGCGGGCGTGCTCGAAGGCTACGACTCGCCGGCCCGGGTGTTGCCCTCGCTGGCGACGCAGCTGCGCCGGCGCGCCGCGCTGCCCGAACCGGGCGCGCTCGCAGCCCGTCTCGAAGAAGCGACCGCCGATGGCGCGCTGCCGGCGGCTCGGCTCGCACCGTTCCTCGCCGACGTCCAGGCGGCGCGAACGCTGGCGCCCGTCGATCGTGCCGCCCTCGCCGCGACGCCGCTCGGCAGTGCCCTCGACGCCCTGCTCCTGCCGGGCGGCCCGGCGCGGCCCTGGCGCGCGCTCGTCAACCTGCAGGCCGGCGGCAACGGCCGGCTCGACGTCGAGCGCGTGCGCGCCGCGGTCGCCGGTGTTCCGGGCGTGCGCATCGTCGCCGTCAAGGCCGAGCTCGACGCGATCTACGCGCGCTTCCTGCGCGAAGCCGAGTGGCAGGCCGCGCTCGGCGCGGTCGCCGTCGCCCTCCTGCTCGCGGCGCACCTGCGCAGCTGGCGCAGGCTCGTCGCGGTCACGTTGCCGATCGCGGCCGCGACGCTGGTGGTGCTCGCAGGGCTCGCCCTCGCCGGCGCCGCGCTCGGCATCCTGCACCTCGTCGGCCTCCTGTTGACGGCCGCGATCGGCTCGAACTACGCACTCTTCTTCGATCATCTGAAGCAACGCCGCGAGGCCGACGCCGACACGCTCGCCTCGCTGCTGCTCGCCAACCTGACGACGGTGGCGTCGTTCGCCCTTCTCGCCAGCTCGCGCATCCCGGTCCTCCAGGCGGTCGGCATCGTCGTCGCGCCGGGGGCGCTGCTGTGCCTCGTCTTCTCGGCAGCGTGGCTCGGCCGCGGCGGCGGCCCGGGTGCCGACGCCCATGGGAAACTCGCGCCGTGACGAACCCGAGCGACGGCGCGTGGCCTACTCCGCGCGCCAGCGACAAGAAGGCGCCGTGGCCGGCGTACATGACCGCGAGCATGGCGGTGCACGCCGGCGCGGCGATCGCGCTGGCCGCCGAGCCGGCAGCCTGGCCGTGGGCTGCGGCCGCGGTCGCCGCCAACCACGCCGCGCTGACGGCCGGCGGACTCTGGCCGCGCTCGCGCTGGCTCGGCAGCAACTGGACCCGCCTGCCGCCCGCCGCAATCGACCGCCGCGAGATCGCGATCACGATCGACGACGGCCCCGATCCGGCAGTGACGCCGGCCGTGCTCGATCTCCTCGACCAGCACGGCGCGACCGCGACCTTCTTCTGCATCGGCGCGCGAGCACGCGCGCATCCCGGTCTTTGCCGCGAGATCGTGCGGCGCGGCCACAGCGTGCAGAACCACAGCGATCGTCACTCGCACCGCTTCTCGTTGATGGGCCCGAAGGCGATGGCGCTCGAGATCGGCGCCGCGCAGGCATCACTTGCAGACATCGCGGGCGAAGCGCCGCGGTTCTTCCGCGCCCCTGCCGGGCTGCGCAACCCCTTCCTGGCGCCGCTTCTGCGGCGCCTCGACCTGCAGCTCGCGAGCTGGACGCGGCGCGGCTTCGACACCGTGCGGCGCGATCCTGAAGCGATGCTCGCGCGTCTGGGCCGAGGCCTTGCCGCGGGCGACATCCTGCTCGTCCATGACGGCAACGCAGCGCGCGACGAAACCGGCCGCGCCCTCGCCCTCGCCGTCCTGCCCGGGTTGCTCGAGCGCGCGCGTGCGCTCGAGCTCGTGCCGGTGACCTTGCCCGCGGCGCGACGCGAGCCGATCGTCGACGCGCGCCCCGCCGTCGAAGCAGCGCCTGGCGCATCGGCATGAGCAGCGTCGACGCAACGATGGCCTGGCGCGCACTCGTGGCCGAGGCAAGCGATCCCTACCAGCGAGCCGGCCGCTTCGCCTGGCATTTCGCGCGCGGCAAACTGCGCTGGGATCCGGTCTTCGGCCACCTGATCGCGCGCGGCCTGATCGCGCCACGAACGCGGGTCCTCGACATCGGCTGTGGCCAGGGACTGCTCGCCAGCCTCGTCGCCGCCGCGGCGAAGGCGGCGCGGCAGGGCCGCTGGCCGCACGACTGGGCCGAAGCTCCGGTCGACGTTCGCTTCAGCGGCATCGAGGTGCTGGCCCGCGACGTCGAGCGCGCCCGCCACGCGCTCGGTGCCGGCGTCGACATCGTCTGCGCCGACATGCGCACGGCGGCGTTCGCCGCCGCCGACACCGTCGTCCTCCTCGACGTGCTGCACTACGTCAGCATCGCCGAGCAGGACGCGGTACTGGCGCGCGTGCGCGAAGCGCTGACCCTCGGCGGAAGGCTCGTCCTGCGCATTGGCGACGCGGCCGCGCGGCCCGGCTTCGCCGCCAGCGGCTGGGTCGACCGCCTCGTCGCGTTCGCGCGCGGCCAAGGCTTCGGCCGCCTCGCGGGAAGATCGCTCGCGGCCTGGCAGGCGCGCCTGGCCGAGCTCGGCTTCGCGGTCGCGAGCGAGCCGATGCGCGACGACACGCCGTTCGCGAACGTCCTCCTCGTCGCCACCGTCGAGCGCGCTGCGCAGGAAGTCGGCGCATGACACCGGCCACGCTCGATCACGCCGGCATCGAGGCGCGGGTCCCGCACCGCGGCGCGATGTGCCTGCTCGATCGCATGACGTCGTGGGACGCGACGCGGATCGAGTGCGTCGCCGTCAATCACCGCGATCCGCGCCATCCCCTGCGCAGCGCGAGCGGCTTGCTGGCGAGCGCGGCCATCGAGTACGCGGCACAGGCGATGGCCGTGCATGGAGCGCTCGGCGCCGCGGCGGCAGGCGATCCTTGCGCGCCCGGTTTCCTCGCCAGCGCGCGCGACGTCCGCCTCGCCTGTTGGCGCCTCGACGACCTGCCGCGCGCAGACCGCGACGAGCTCGTCATCGTCGCCGAGCGACAGGCCGCCGACGCGACGCGAATCCTCTACGCGTTCGTGCTTCGCCACGACGGCCGCGAGCTGGCATCGGGACGCGTCGCCGTCGTCCTCGGCGCTGCTCTGGCGAACGGACGATGACGACGGCCGCTCCGGCGCGCAGGCGCGCGCTCGTCACCGGCGCGAGCGGCGGCATCGGCCAGGCGATCGCGGAACGGCTCGGCCGCGACGGCGCGCACGTGATTGCCCATGCCAACGCCAACGCCGCCGCCGCCGCGGCGGTGGTCGAGCGCATCGTCGCCGCCGGCGGCAGCGGCGAGGCGATCGCCTTCGACGTCACCGATCACGACGCCTCGCGCGCGGCGTGCGAGCGTCTGCTAGAAGGCGGCGCGGTCCAGGTCGTCGTCAACAACGCCGGCATCCACGACGACGCCGTCTTTCCGGGGATGCGCGCCGAGCAGTGGCGCCGGGTCATCGACGTCTCGGTGAACGGCTTCTTCAACGTCACCCAGCCGCTGGTCATGGCGATGATGC
The DNA here is from genome assembly GCA_039932815.1 of Caldimonas sp. Taxonomy (GTDB): domain Bacteria; phylum Pseudomonadota; class Gammaproteobacteria; order Burkholderiales; family Burkholderiaceae_C; genus Schlegelella_A. The sequence goes on along the minus strand of JBDTPG010000002.1, from coordinate 15,919 downwards.
GAACGCGCTGGGGCCGGATCGTCAACGTCTCGTCGATCGCATCGCTCACCGGCAATCGCGGCCAGGTCAACTACTCGGCGGCCAAGGGCGCGCTCAACAGCGCGACCAAGTCGCTCGCCCTCGAGCTGGCGAGCCGCGGCATCACCGTCAACGCGATCGCGCCCGGGATCATCGATACCGGCATGGCCGAGGCGGTATTCGACCGCGCGACCATCGAAAGGCTGGTGCCGATGAAGCGCGCCGGCACGGCGGGCGAAGTCGCGGCGCTGGTTTCCTTCCTCGCCTCCGATGACGCCGCCTACATCAGCGGCCAGATCGTCTCGATCAACGGCGCAATGATCTGACGCGCACCGGCACGCCGCGCGGCGTGCCGGTGGTCCCTCATTTCGGCGGGCTGTCCGGCCCTTGCCCGGCAGGGACCAGTTCGCGCTTCTTGTTGGCTGCGCGAGTCTCGGCCTTGCGCTCGGCCCGCGAGCGGGTCGTCGGCTGGGCCCGGATCGCGTTGTCGGCGCGGTTGGTCACCCCCGCCGGTGCGAGCTGGCCAGCCTTCTCGGCGTCGCGGGTCGCCTTCTTGCGATCGGCGCGATTGACCGGTGCGCCCGTCGGCGTCTGGAACTTCGGCCCGCCGAGTTCGCCGGGCTTGGGAATGGTTCCCGCCTTCTCGGCGGCGCGGGTCTCGGCCTTGACGTCGGCACGCGTGGCCGGAGCGCTGGCCTGCGCGAGCACGGCGGGCGTCGCCAACGTGGCCGCGAGGGCCGCGACGGCGGCGAAAAGAGGGGTGCGAATCATGATCTCTCCCGTTGCGGCGGTCGAAGGCGCCGCATCGCCCATCTTCGCCGACGCCGGGAAGGATCACAAGTGCCGGTGTGAAAGCGTCGGTCGTCCTTGCGGCTCAGGCCTGGCCGAACGGCGGACGGCGCGCGAGGCGGCGCACCGCGAGCATCGGCAGGCGCAGCGCGAAGCCGAACAGGAGCCGGAGGTGCATCCACGTCAGCAGCGCGTTGTCGCGCCCGTAACGGAAGTGCGAGACGCCGCCCTCGTCGGCACGCAGGTACTTCACCGGCGCGGCGATGTTGACCGGCGTGACGCCGCGCCAGGCCAGGCGGACGACCGCTTCGGTGTCGAAGTCGAAGCGACGCATCCAGGTCTGGCCGCGCATGATCTCGACCAGGGGCGCGATCGGATAGACGCGAAAGCCGTACAGCGAATCGTCGATGCCGGCACCGAGCGTCTCGAGGTTGGTCCAGGCGTTCGAGATGCGCCGACCGCGAACCCGAAGCAGGGGCGCCGACGCGTCGAAGACGGGTCGGCCGAGGATCATCGCGCCGGGCTGCGCGGCTGAGGCCGCCATGAACGCGGCGATCAGGTCGGCAGGATGCTGGCCGTCGGAATCCATCGTCAGCGCGTGCGTGAAGCCGGCGCCGCGCGCGGCCTCGAGCGCATGCAGGACGGCGGCGCCCTTGCCGACGTTGCTCGGCAGGACGTCGACGCGCAGGCCCGGGTCCGCGGCGGCGAGGGCCTGCAGGCCCTCGGCGGTACCGTCGGTGCTGCCGTCCACCACCACCCAGACCGGCGCCCAGGCGGCGCGCGCGGCGCGAACCGTCTCGCAGACGAGGGCGCCGGTGTTGTAGCTGGGAATGACGACGACATGCGTCACCGAGGCGGGAGCGCCGCTCACGATCGCAGCTCTTCGGCGAAGTAGCGTTCGAGGCGGCGCAGCTGCGCTCGGTGATCGGCGTCGACTTCGAAGCGCCGGCCCAGGCGGAGGCGGATCCGCACCGGCACCGGCGGCGCCTTCAGCAGCGGCCAGCCCTTGGTGAGATAGGGCGAGAAGCTCTCGACGATGACGGTCTGGATCGGCACCTGGGCGAGGCGGGCGATCAGCGTGATGCCCGGCTTGAACGCGTTCACCGGCGCTTCGACCGTCCGCGTCCCTTCCGGAAAGAGAACCAGCTGGTTGCCCTCGCGCAGCGTCTCGACGGCGTCGCGCACCATGCCGCGGCCGACATCGTTCTTGATGTATTGCGCCAGCCGCGCGCCGCTGCCGAGGAAGACATTGCGCATCAGCTCGGCCTTCATGACGCACACGCCGCGCGGCAGCCGCGCGACGACGAGGAGCGCGTCGAGCATGGTCGGATGGTTGGCGGCGACGATCAGGCCGCCCGGCTCCGCGCGAAGGGAATCGAGCTCGGTCGAATCGATCTGCATCAAGCCCAGCATCTCGGCGCTCGTCCAGCAGCAGCGATAGATGTACGACACGCCGGCGCGACCGATCCGGCCGCTGCTCTCGCGCGGCAGCAGCAGCGACAGCACCGGCGCGACAAGGCTCCAGACGAGTGACATCGAGCCCAGCTGGGCGATGACGCACGCGAAGAAGACGCGATGCCGGAGAGAAGGCGCCTTCGCCGTCTCTCCGCTCAGTCGTCGATCCGTACGCGCTGGCTCGAAGTCGCGAAGATCCATGAGATGCCGAAACCCACCGTGACGTTAGTTTTCTGCCGCACCAGCGGGCTCTGGGCAAAGGACGCGCCGTGCAGATCGTCGTAGCGGGCGAATCCGCCCAGCCACGCGTTGCCGAGGCGGCGCGAGACCGCCGAGGTGGCGCGCCAGCCGGCGTAGCCGCCCGGCGCGTCGTAGGCCGGGCGCGCCGCGGTCGCGAACTGCGGCGCGACGCCGTAGAAGTGCTGGTGGTGACGGCGATCCGCGAACAGCGGCCCCGCGAGCATCCCGAGGTTCCAGGCGCCGGCGAAGCCGCGAACGTCGAGATTGACGTTCGGCGTGAAGGTGATGCCGACGGTGCGCGGCGAGGTCTGCAGCGTGATCGCCTCGCGCAAGGGCAGGCGCAGGTCGAGCTTGAGCGCGCGGTCGCTCGACTGCCACAGCTCGACGTTGACATTCGGGCCGAGCTCGAACGTTCCCGGCAGGTCGGGCATGCCGCGCCGCGCATCGTTGTCCTTGCTCTTGTTCGGCACCGATGCCGACAGGCTCAGGTCGACGACGACGCGCCGGCCGGCGAACAGGATCGCGCGCGCGCCGTCGCGGTCGGCGCGCAGGAAGCGGCCGCGGTAGGCGACGAAGGGCAGCGGCAAGGCGTAGGTGCTGCTCTGGTCCGAGCCACGATAGTCGGGGAAGCGCACCGCGGCGACGCCGAAGCCGAGCTCCCATAGCGGCTCGCCCGCGCTCGACGGATCGCCCGGCGGCAGCTTGGTGACCGCGCCGTCGATCACCGGCCCCGGGACCGGCAGCTCGTCGGCGCGCGAGGCCGCGGCTGGGAACAGGACGCCCACGCACACGAGAGACGCGAGAACCTGCGCCCGGCCACCGCGTCGACGGCTCACGATGCCTGCGCCTCGACGTCGCCGATGTTGACGCGGCGGCGCCGCCAGGCGCGCACGGTGCGGCCCAGGTTGCCGATCGAGACGAGGTAGTAGAGCGCCTTCAGCACGCGGATCGACGGCCAGATCGGTGTCCGCCCGTAGATGTCGCCGGCCAGGAGCGAGATCAGCGCCTCCTTGACGCGGAACGGGTTCTGGGGCGACATGAAGAATTCACGCATCGTCGGGTTGGTGACTCGGAAGATGAACCATGAGAATTCGCGCGGGCCCCGCTGCACTTCGCGGTCGAAGCGGCGCCGCAAGGTCGCGGCTTCGCGACGCTGGTCGAGCACCGCCTCGACGACCCGGGCACCGTCGAAGGCGCTCTGCATCGCCAGGTACACGCCCGACGAGAAGACCGGGTCGACGAAAGCGTAGGCGTCGCCGATCATGAGGTAACGCTCGCCGCTACTCCTCGCGCTCGCGTACGAATAGTTGCCGGTCGCGTAGACGCGCTCGTCGACGAGCTTGGCGCCGGCGAGGCGCTTCTCCAGCTCGGGGCAGAGCGCGATCGTGTCGCGGAAGAACTCGGGCAGCGGCTTGCTGCGCGACTTCAGGTAGTGGGGCCAGCAGACGGCGCCGATGCTGGTCGTGCCGTCGACGAGGGGGATGAACCAGAACCAGCCGTGCGCGAACCAGAAGATCGTGATGTTGCCTTCGAGCTTGCCGGGAAGCCGCTCGGCGCCGGTGAAGTGCCCATACAGCGCCGAGCTGTTGTGGCGCTTGTTCTTTTCCTTGCAGCGCAGCTGGTTGGCGAGCAGCGTGTCGCGCCCGGAGGCGTCGACGACGAAGCTCGCGCGCCAGCTGCGCCGGGCGCCGTCGGCGAGCTCGACCTGGACCGTCGCGCCTTCGCCGTCGAACGCGACCTCGCGAACGCGCTCGCCCTCGAAGGTGCGTGCGCCCTTGGCGGCGGCGTCGCGAAAGAGGATCTCGTCGAGCTCCGAGCGGCGCACCTGCCAGGCATAGGGCATCGACTTGTCCCACGCCTCGACGAACTCGATGAACTGGCGATGCTCGTGATCGGGCGAGACGAATTCGACGCCGTACTTCGGCATGCCGATCGCCTCGACCCGGTCGCGCAGGCCGAGCCGGTCGAACAGCGCGACGTTGGCGGGGAGCAGCGATTCGCCGATGTGAAAGCGCGGGTGGCGCGCCTTCTCGATGACGACGACGTCGCGGCCCTTTTCGGCGAGGAGCGCGGCGATGGTCGAGCCGGCGGGTCCGCCGCCGACGACGAGCACGTCGCAACGGTGAGCCGCCTCGGCCGCGGCCGGCTCGGCGGGGGAAGACAGAGGCTGCACGGCCCGATTCTCCAGTCGGCGCTGGGGCGCCGCGCGCCGCGGCATGCCCCTGGATGAGGGCGGGATTCTAAGGTCAGCCCTGCGGCGGGGCCCGGGCCGCGGCCCGTCGGCGAACGCGCCGCGGCGCCGGCTACTCGCCGAGGTAGGCGGCGCGCACTTTCGGGTCGGCGAGCAACGCCTTGGCGTCGCCGCTCATCGTCACCTCGCCGCTGTCCATGACATAGCCGCGCGAGGCGAGCTGGAGCGCCCGGCTCGCGTTCTGCTCGACGAGCAGGATCGTCGTCCCCTGGCCATGGATGTCGCTGACGACCTCGAAGATCTTGTCGACCATGATCGGCGACAGACCCATCGAGGGCTCGTCCATCAGCAGGACCTTGGGCCGCGCCATGAGGGCCCGCCCCATCGCCAGCATCTGTTGCTCGCCGCCGCTCATGGTGCCGGCGAGCTGGTGCCGGCGCTCCTTCAGGCGCGGGAAGATGGTGAAGACCCGCTCGACATCGCCTTCGATCTCCTTGAGGTCGTTGCGGACGAAGGCGCCCATCTGCAGGTTTTCGGTGATCGTCATGCGCGCGAAGACCCCGCGCCCCTCGGGCACCATCACCAGGCCCTGCTTGACCAGGTCCCACGGGCCCTGGCCGCGGATGCTCCGGCCCATGAACTCGATCTCGCCGCCGACCGCCGGCTGGGTGCCGGTGACGGCCTTCAGCGTCGTCGTCTTGCCCGCACCGTTGGCGCCGATCAGGCTGACGAGCTCGCCCTCCATGACTTCGAACGAGACGCCCTTGACGGCCTGAATGCCGCCGTAGGAGACGCGCAGGCCGGCGACGCGCAGGAGCGTCTTCGCCGTCGTCGCGGTAGCGCCGGTCGCCCCTTCGAGCACGGTCGTCGTCATCGTGTCAGTGGGCGGCATGGCCGGCGCCGAGATAGGCCTCGATCACCTTCTCGTTGCGCTGCACCTCGGCCGGCGTGCCCTCGGCGATCTGCTTGCCGTAGTCGAGCACGGTGACGCGGTCGCACAAGCCCATGACGAGCTTGACGTCGTGCTCGATGAGCAGGATCGTGCGGCCGTCGTTCCTGATGCGGTCGATCAGCTCGCGCAGCGTCATCTTTTCGGTCGCGTTCATGCCGGCGGCGGGCTCGTCGAGGGCGATCAGCTTCGGGTCGGTGGCCAGCGCGCGCGCCACCTCGAGCCGGCGCTGGTCGCCGTAGCTGAGCGTTCTCGCCTTGTACTCGGCGAAGCCGCCGATGCCGACGTAGTCGAGCAGCTCCTGGGCGCGCCCGGCGATCGCCGCTTCCTCGGCCTTGAACCTGGGCGTGCGAAACACCGCGCCGACGAGCCCGGAATGCGTTCTCACGTGGCGCCCGACCATGACGTTCTCGAGCGCCGTCATGTCGGAGAAGAGGCGGATGTTCTGAAACGTTCGCGCGATGCCCGCCTTCGCGACCTCATGCACTGCGCTCGGCCGATAGGGCTTGCCGCCGAGCTCGAACGATCCCGAGTCCGGCATGTAGAGACCGGTGAGGACGTTGAAGAAGGTCGTCTTGCCTGCGCCGTTGGGGCCGATCAGGCCGTAGACCTGCCCGGGCGTGATGGTGATGCCGACGTCGGAGAGCGCCTGCAGACCGCCGAAGCGCTTCGACACGCCGCTCACGCGCAGGATGGGCTCGCTCATGGCTCGGTGGGCTGGCTCATCGCGCGGTCGGCTCGCTCAGCGATCCGTTGGCACGATGTGGCCGGTGGTCGGCGGAATCTGCGTCGCGGGCGGCAGATCGCCGTGCGGCAGCTTCACGGGCAGCTCGCCGCCAGGGCCCTGCCGCGGCGCGGGCGCGCCTGCACCCGCCGCGCGAAGCCGGCCGTGCTCCGGCGACGGCCAGAGACCGCGCGGCCGTGACAGCATGATGCCGATCATCGCCAGCGCGATCAGCAGCTGGCGCAATATCGACGCGTCGAGGCGCCCGTCGGTCATCTGCTGAAGCGGCCCGGCGACGTAGCGCAGCACTTCGGGGAGAGCGGACAGGAGCAAGGCGCCGACGATCACGCCAGGCAGGTGGCCGATGCCGCCGAGGACCACCATGGCGACGATCATCACCGATTCCTGGAGGCTGAACGACTCCGGCGAGATGAAGCCCTGGAAGCTGGCGAACATCGCTCCCGAGACGCCGCCGAACGTGGCGCCCATGCCGAACGCGAGCAGCTTGAGGTTGCGGGTGTTGATGCCCATCGCCTTGGCGGCGACCTCGTCCTCCCGGATCGCCATCCAGGCGCGGCCGATCCGGCTGCGCTCGAGGCGATGGCAGATGACGACGGCGAAGATCACCAGGAGCAGGAACAGGAAGTAGTAGTTCGTCACCTTCGGCCAGTCGAGGCCGAAGAAATGGTGCGTCTTGCCGAGCGAGACGCCGAACATCGAGATCTCGTCGATGCCGGCGATGCCCTTCGGCCCGTTGGTGATGTTGACCGGCGCGTCCAGGTTGTTCATGAAGACGCGAACGATCTCGCCGAAGCCGAGCGTGACGATGGCGAGGTAGTCGCCGCGCAGCTTCAGCGTCGGCGCGCCGAGCAGGACACCGGCCCCGCCGGCGACCAGCGCCCCGAGCGGGATCACGATCCACCACGGCGTGTGCAACCCGTTCTGGAAGGTGGCGGCGATGCCGGCGAAGGTGTCGGTGAGCTGCGGCGAGGCGAGCAGGCCGAGCATGTAGGCGCCGACCGCGTAGAAGGCGACGTAGCCCAGGTCGAGCAGGCCCGCGTAGCCGACGACGATGTTCAGGCCGAGCGCGAGGAGCACGTAGAGCAGCGCGATGTCGATGATGCGCACCCACGCGTTGCCGGCCATCTGGACGACGAAGGGCAGCACGCACAGCGCGACCGCGGCGATCAGGAAGACGACCAGCTTCTGCTGGCGGGTCGCATCGGCGAAGCGCGTCACCGAAGCGTCCTCAGGCGCGGTCCGCGACGCGCTCGCCGAGCAGGCCCTGCGGCCGCAAGGTCAGCACGAGGATGAGGACGACGAAGGCGAAGATGTCCTGGTAGTGGCTGCCGAGGACGCCGCCGGTGAGATCGCCGATGTAGCCGGCGCCCAGCGATTCGATCAGGCCGAGCAGGACGCCGCCGACCATCGCGCCGGCAAGGTTGCCGATGCCGCCGAAGACGGCGGCGGTGAACGCCTTCAGGCCGGGCAGGAAGCCCATGGTGTGCTGCACCGAGCCGTAGTTGGCCGCGTACATCACGCCGGCCAGCGCAGCGAGCGCGGCGCCGATGACGAAGGTCGCCGAGATCACCGTGTCGGGCTTGACGCCCATCAGCGCGGCGACGCGCGGGTTCTCGGCGGTGGCCCGCATCGCCCGACCCAGCCGGGTGTGGTTGACGAGGTACATCAGACCGGTCAGCGTCAGTCCGGTCATGACGAGGATCAGGATCTGCACGTTGTTGATGACCGCGCCAAAGACGACGTGCGGATCTCCCGGCAGCAGGATCGGGAACGACTTGTAGTTCGGCTTCCAGATGATCATCGCCAGCGTCTGCAGGAGCAGGCTCATTCCCATCGCCGTGATCAGCGGCGCCAGGCGCGGCGCGTTGCGCAGCGGCCGGTAGGCGATCTTCTCGATCGCGAAGTTCAGCGTCGAGCAGACGATGACGGCCGCGACCAGGCCGATCAGGAGCAGCGCCCAGCCCGGCAGGCCGAGGCCGGCGAGCACGGTGACCACGGTCCAGCTCGTCAGCGCACCGACCATCAGGACCTCGCCATGGGCGAAGTTGATCAGGTTGATGATCCCGTAGACCATCGTGTAGCCGAGCGCGACCAGCGCATAGACGCTGCCCAGCACGAGGCCGTTGATGATCTGCTGGACGAAGGTCTCCATGCGCGCCGACTCTATTAGCAAATCCCCTGCCACCACCTAGGGACTGCCCGATGGCGGCGACCGGCGGCGGTTGACTTTGGCGCCGATGTGGACAACGCTCGCGCGACAAGACAGACACCGGGGGAGCCATGACATTCCGGAACCGGACGATCTTCATATCCGGGGCCAGCCGCGGCATCGGCATGGCCATCGCCTGCCGGCTCGCCCGCGACGGAGCCAACATCATCCTCGCCGCCAAGACCGCGCAGCCGCATCCGAAGCTGCCGGGAACGGTGTTCAGCGCCGCCAAGGAGATCGTGGCCCTCGGCGGCAAGGCGCTGCCGATCGTTTGCGACATCCGCGACGAAGCGCAGGTGCAGGCCGCGGTCGATCAAGGCGTCGCCGCCTTCGGCGGCATCGACGCGTGCATCAACAACGCCAGCGCGATCTCGCTCACGGGAACGCTCGCCACCGACATGAAGCGCTACGACCTGATGAACCAGGTCAACGCGCGCGGCACCTTTGTCTGCTCCAAGCTGACCCTGCCGCATCTGTTGAAAGCGAGCAATCCGCACATCCTGAACCTCGCGCCGCCGCTCGACCTCGACCCGAAATGGTTCGCGAACCACGTCGCCTACACCATGGCCAAGTTCGGCATGAGCATGTGCACTCTCGGCATGGCGGCGGAGTTCCGCGGCCGTGTCGCCGTCAATTCGCTCTGGCCGATCACGGCGATCGATACCGCCGCGGTGCGCTTCGCGCTCGGCGGCGATGCGATGGCGGCCGAAAGCCGCAAGCCCGAGATCATCGCGGACGCCGCCTACGCGATCCTCTCGAGGCCGATCGAGTGCAGCGGCAATTTCTTCATCGACGAGGAAGTCCTTCGCGCCGAGGGGGTGACCGACTTCGCGCCGTACGCCCCGGGCGTCGCCGACAAGCCGCTGCAGGGCGACTTCTTCGTCCCCGATGCGGTCTTCGATCGATCGCCGACGCGGATCAAGCGAGGGTATTGAGCGGCGATCGCGCCGAGCGCGGCGTCACCGCTTCGCCTCGTCGTTCAACCGCCGCAGCTCCGCCAGCCGCGCGCCGATCGAGATCTCAAGGCCGCGCTCGACCGGTTGATAGAAGGCCTGCGCTTGCATGTCGTCGGGCCAATAGCGCTCGCCCGCGGCAAAAGCGCCCGCCTCGTCGTGGGCATAGCGGTAGCCCTTGCCGTAGTCGAGGCCCTTCATCAGCGCCGTCGGCGCGTTGCGCAGGCGCAGCGGCACGGGCCGCGTGCGATCGTTCTTGATGAACGCACGCGCCGCGTTGTAGGCGGTGTAGACGGCGTTGCTCTTCGGCGCCATCGCCAGGTAGACGACGGCCTCGGCGAGCGCAAGCTCGCCTTCGGGCGAGCCGAGCCGCTCGTAGGTCTCGGCGGCGTCGAGCGCGAGGCGCAACGCGCGCGGATCGGCCAGGCCGACGTCCTCGCTCGCCATCCGCACCAGGCGGCGCGCCGCGTAGCGCGGATCGACGCCGCCGTCGATCATGCGCACGAACCAGTAGAGCGAGGCGTCCGGATCGCTGCCGCGCACCGCCTTGTGCAGCGCCGAGATGGTGTCGTAGAACTGCTCGCCGCCCTTGTCGTAGCGGCGCAGCTGCTCGCCCAACGCATGCTCCAGCATGCGTTCGTCGATGACTTCGTGCTCCCGCCTCGCTTCGTCGATGACCTCGGGACGTCGGACCCACACCGTCGCGACCAGGTTCTCGTAAGCGTTGAGGAGCCGCCTCGCGTCGCCATCGGCGTAGCCGATCAGGCGCTCGCGCGCCGGCTCGGTGAGCGACGGTGCCTCGAGCAGCGCCTGCGCACGCTCGAGCAGACTCTTCAGGTCGTCGTCGTCGAGCGGCTTCAGCACGTGCACCGTCGCGCGCGACAGCAGCGCCGAGTTGACCTCGAACGATGGGTTCTCGGTGGTCGCGCCGATGAAGGTAAGGAGGCCCGACTCGACGTGCGGCAGGAAGGCGTCCTGCTGGCTCTTGTTGAAGCGGTGGACCTCGTCGACGAAGACGACTGTGGCCCGCCCGGTCGTTCGCGCCGCCTGCGCGCGCTCGACCGCCTCGCGGATGTCCTTGACGCCGCCGAGCACCGCCGACATGGCGATGAACTGGGCGTCGAAGGCATCGGCCATCAGGCGCGCCAGCGTCGTCTTGCCGACGCCCGGCGGGCCCCACAGGATCATCGAGTGCAGACGCCCCGACTCGAAGGCGACGCGCAGCGGCTTGCCGGGGCCGAGCAGGGCGCGCTGGCCGATCACTTCGTCGATGGTCTTCGGCCGCAGCCGTTCGGCAAGCGGCGCGGCGGCGGGGTCGGCGAAGCCGAGTTCGAGCGAGGTCTGGGGCACGGTGCGGCCCGGTGACGCGGGCGCCTGGATTCTGCCGCGTCGCCGACGCGCTCGCGAGGCGGGACATAAGATGCGCATCGCCGCCTCGCTTCGCCACCGCCCGAATGAATCCCTCGACCTTCGACGCCATCTCCGCCGTGCTCGTCGGCCAGTTCCATGTCGAGGCGGGCTCGGTGCGGCCCGACGTCGCGCTCGACCAGCTCGGTCTCGATTCGCTGGCGCTGATGGAGTTCGTGTTCGCGGTCGAGGATCGCCTCGACGTTCGCATCCCGGAGGATCGCCTCGATCCGCGCCAGGCCGGCGTCACGCTCGAGCAGCTCGCGGTCCTGCTCGACGAGGCGATCGCCGCCAAGGCGAGCCGCGATGTCGTCAGCGGCTAGAAGCCGCGCCCGTGAGCCGGTGACCGTCACCGGCAGCGGCGTCGTCAGTCCGACCGGCAACGACCTCGGCGCGTTCGACGAGGCGCTTTTCGCAGGCCGCTCGGCGATCCGTCGCCGCGCCATCGAGCTGCCCGGCATCGACCTGCCGCCGGTGCCGGTCGCGGCCGCGGAGTTCGACGCCGCCGCGGTGATCGCGCCATCGCGGGTGCCGCTCGACCGCGGCACGGCGATGGCATTGGTCGCCGCCGAGAATGCGGCGCGCGCTGCCGGGCTCGACGCCGGCACCTTCGACGCAGAGCGCCTGGGCATCTTCTGGGGCAGCGGCATGGCGGGTGCGACCACCTTCGAGATGACCTGTCGCACCGTCTACGCCGACCGGCGCCGCATGCGGCCGACCAGCGTCGTCACGACGATGCCAAACGCGCCGGTCGCCGAGATCGCCTTGCGATTCGGTGCGCGCGGCGCTGCCCTCGCCTATTCCTGCGCTTGCGCGTCGTCGGCGGTCGCGATCGGCGAGGCGATGCGCGCGATCCGCGCCGGCTGGATCGACGTCGCCATCGCCGGCGGCAGCGAGTCCCTGCTGACGCCGGGCGTGCTCGCCAGCTGGCAGGCGATGCGCGTGTTGGCCCCCGTCAGCGGCGGCGGAGCCGACGACGGGCAGGAGGACGCCGTGCGAAGCGCCTGCCGGCCTTTCGCCGCCGATCGCAACGGCTTCGCGCTCGGCGAAGCAGCGGCGGCATTCGTGCTCGAGTCATCAGCGCACGCTCGCGCGCGTGGCGCGACGCCGACCTTCGCCCTCGCCGGCTATGCGACCAACTGCGACGGCATCCACATCACGAATCCCGATGCCGCCGGCCAGGCGCGGGCAATGCGCGCAGCGCTCGCCGACGCCGGCCTCGACCCGAGCAGCATCGGCTACCTCAACGCCCACGGCACGGCGACGCTCTCGGGCGATGCGGCCGAGGCCGAGTCGCTCGCCCTCGTGTTCGGTGCGCACGGCGTTCCGGTCAGCTCGACCAAGGCGATCCACGGCCACCTGCTCGGCGCCGGTGGCGCCGTCGAGTTGCTCGCCGCCTGGCGTGCGCTCGCGACGCAGAGACTGCCGCCGACGGCTCATACCGTGGCGGCGGATCCGGCTTTCGCGATCGACCTCGTGACCGGAGTCGCCCGCCAGGCTGGCTCGCTGCGACATGCGATGTCGAACTCGTTCGCGTTCGGAGGGACCAACGCGGTCCTGATCGCCAGCCGGGAGTGAAACCGCCGTGAGCGGCGCGGCGGACTGCGTTGACGGCAAGGCGCTGGGCCTGGCGATCCCGCAATCGCTTCTGCTGCAGGCGCGCGGCGCCATACCGTGAGGCCCGGCAGGGGCTCGGCTACTGCTCGATCAGGTCCGCACCCGGCGGCATCTTGAAGCGAAATGCATCGGCGCTGACCGGCGCGTTGGCGGCGAAGCCGTTGAAGCGGAGCAGCGACTTCTGGCCGAAGCTGTCGACGATCTCGAGCGCGGCCAGCTCCGCGCCCTTGAAGCCGACGCGCACCGCCTGGAAAGCGCCGTCCTTGGCCTTCGGCTTGGCCTCGGCCCATTCGAGGCCGTCTTTCGGCGGCAGGCTGGCGAGATCGAAATCGCGCTCCAGCGAGCCGCCGGCGAGGAGCGCCGCCGGCGTCGCGCCGAGCGCCTGGCCGAGCTTCCTCGAGCTCACCTGGTTCAGGTCGGCATCGTGGATCCAGACCTTCTCGCCGTCGCCTACGATGGTCTGCTCGAACGGCTTGACATAGGCGAAGCGAAACCGGTTCGGCCGCGAAAAGTCGAAGCTGCCCGAAGACGACTTCTTCTTCACGCCGTCGGGCGACGTGACGGTCTGGGTGAACTCGGCGTGGCCGCTCTTGACGTCGCGCACGAAACTTCGCAGCGTCTCGACCGGATCTGCAGCGGCTGCGAGCGGGGTCGCGAGGGCGGCGGCCAGCGCCAGGCCGAGCCGGAGCGAGCGCTTCATTCAGCCCGCGCCGGGACGAGGATGTCGCGGTTGCCGTTGGTTGCCATGCTGGTTACGAGGCCGGATTTCTCCATTTGTTCCAGCAATCGCGCGGCCCGGTTGTAGCCGATGCGCAAATGGCGCTGAACGAGGGAAATCGAGGCGCGGCGGTGCTGCAGGACGATGCCGACCGCCTGGTCGTACATCGGGTCGTTCTCGCCGCTGCCCGCGCCGGGCTCGCCGGCGCCGTCGCCGCCTTCGTCGAGGACGCCGCCCTCGAGGATGCCTTCGATGTAGTTCGGCTCGCCCTGGCTCTTCAGGTAGGCGACGACGCGATGCACTTCCTCGTCGCTCACGAACGCGCCGTGGACGCGGATCGGCGCGCCGGTGCCGGACGGCAGGTAGAGCATGTCGCCCATGCCGAGCAGCGCTTCGGCGCCCATCTGGTCGAGGATGGTGCGCGAGTCGATCTTGCTCGAGACCTGGAACGACAGCCGGGTCGGGATGTTGGCCTTGATCAGGCCGGTGATGACGTCGACGCTCGGCCGCTGCGTCGCCAGGATCAGGTGCACGCCCGAGGCGCGCGCCTTCTGCGCCAGGCGCGCGATCAGCTCCTCGATCTTCTTGCCGACGACCATCATCAGGTCGGCGAGCTCGTCGATGACGACGACGATGAAGGGCAGCCGCTCCAGCGGCTCGGGGCTCTCGGGCGTCAGGCTGAACGGGTTGGCGATCGGCTCGCCCCTCTCGGCGGCTTCGGCGAGCTTCTTGTTGTAGCTGGCGACGTTGCGGACGCCGAGCTTGCTCATCAGCTTGTAGCGCCGCTCCATCTCGCCGACGCCCCAGTTGAGCGCGTTGGCGGCCTGCTTCATGTCGGTGACGACCGGGCAGAGCAGGTGCGGGATGCCTTCGTAGACGCTCATCTCGAGCATCTTCGGATCGATCAGCAGCAGGCGGACGTCGCGCGCCTCGGCCTTGTAGAGCAGCGACAGGATCATCGCGTTAATGCCGACCGACTTGCCTGCTCCCGTCGTGCCGGCCACCAGGCAATGCGGCATCTTCTGCAGGTCGGCGACGATCGGATTGCCGACGATGTCCTTGCCGAGGCCGATCGTCAGCTGCGAGCCGGAATCGGCGTACGCCTGCGAGCCGAGCACCTCGGAAAGACGGATCATCTGCCGCTTGGCGTTGGGCAGCTCGAGCGCCATCGTCGTCTTGCCGGGGATGGTCTCGACGACGCGGATCGAGACCAGGCCGAGCGAACGCGCCAGGTCCTTGGCCAGGCTCACGACCTGCGCGCCCTTGACGCCGAGCGCCGGCTCGATCTCGTAGCGCGTGATCACCGGCCCCGGCGATGCGGCGACGACGCGGACCTCGACGCCGAAGTCCTTCAAGCGCTTCTCGATCAGGCGCGACGTCATCTCGAGCGATTCGGGGCTGACGCCCTCGACGCGCTGCGGCGCCGAGTCGAGCAGGTCGACCTGCGGCAGCTTGGTGTCGACGAGCTCGCTGAAGAGCGGCTTCTGGCGCTCCTTGACGACGCGCGTGCTCTTGGGCACGTCGACCAGGGTCGGCTCGATGACGATCGGCAGGTGCTGCTCCTGCAGCTCGTGCTCGACCACGAGCACCTCGTCGCGCTCGCGGATCGCCTCGGCGCCGAGGCGGGCGTCTTCCGCACGCTCGATGCGCTCGACCCGGCGCGTACGCAGCGTCTCGATCGCCGCGCCGAGCGAATCGGCGACGCGCAGCCACGAAAAGCGCAGCGCCAGCGACGCGCCGGCGACGAGCATCGCGATCCAGAGCACGCCCGAACCGGCGAAGCCGAGCAGGTTCTGGCTGGCGCGGCCGAGCACCAGTCCGATCACCCCGCCAGCGTTGCCGCCGGCGACCTGGCCTTCCCATTGATAGAGCCGGGTCCATTCCAGCGACGCGCTGGCGGCGAGCAACAGCGCAAGCCCCAACCCCATCGTCCAGGCCGGCAGGACGTACCCGGGCGCTTCCGGCGCGGCACCGCTGTGCGCGCGCAGTGTTCGCGCCAAGGCGCCGAGCCACGCGCGCGCGCCGACAACGACCGCCCACCAGACCGAGTAGCCGGCGAGGAAGAAGGCGATGTCGGAAAGCCAGGCGCCGAGGACCCCGGCGCGGTTGTGAATCGGGCCGCCGCTGCCAGAGGTCGAGAAGCCCGGATCGGCGGCGCTGTGCGTCGCCAGCGCGATCAGCGCGATCAGCCAGACGACGGCGCCGACCAACAGCACCAGCTGCTCGCGCCAGTTCGGCGCGGGGTGGGAAGGGCCTCGCGCCAGTGCCGCATCGGCACCGTCGCCGCGCAATGAACCGAGCGGAAAAGTCATGCCCTATTGTCTGCGACCGGCCCCGTGCGAAAGTCGCGACCCGCCCCGTTCGAAAAGCGGGCCCAACGGGCCCGGTCCCTCCCGCCCGGCGGGAGGGAAGCGCAGCAGGGAGGGTGCAACCCTGTCGCGCAGCAACCGATGGGCCTTCAGCCCGTCAGTTGCTCCTTGATGATCACCCAGCCGTTCTCCTGAGTCTGGACCATGCCGCGGCCCTCGAGGTCCTTCATCACCCGGCTGACCATCTCGCGCGAGGCGCCGACGACCTTGGCCAGGTCCTGGCGCGAGACCTTGTTGCGGATGACCTTGATCTCGCCGT
>JBDTPG010000001.1:0-82146 GCA_039932815.1 Caldimonas sp. | reverse complement strand
CGCTGCTGCCGTCCCGCGCCGCCTGACGCCATCGCCGGCTACGTCACGCGCGGCAAGGGCGTCGCCGTCCACCGCGTCGGCTGCACGAACCTGCGCGAGCTCGTCGGCCGCTCGGCCGAGCGCGTCATCGACGTCGCCTGGGGCAGCGCCGATGTCGCGCGTCCGGCGCTCTATCCGGTCGACGTCAGCATCGAGGCGATCGACCGGAGCGGTCTGCTGCGCGACGTCTCCGAAGTGCTCGCCAAGGAGAAGATCAACGTCACCGGCGTGCGCTCGCAGTCGGTGCGCGACGGCGGCGGCGGGACGGCGTTCATGACCTTCACCGTCGAGGTCGCCGACGCGTCGAAGCTCGCCGCCGCGCTCGCGCTCGTGTGCCGCGTTCCCGGCGTCCGCTCCGCGCGGCGCCGCTGAATCGCGGCTGGCGTCAGCGCACCGGTATCGGCGTCGCCCGGTCGACCGGAACGGCAGTGACGCTGTTCTGCGGCGAGCCTTCGATGACGCGATCGGAATAGGTCAGGTAGACCAGCGTGTTGCGCTTGCGGTCGACCATGCGGACGACGCGCAGCCGCTTGAAGACGAGGGAGATGCGCTCGTTGAACATCTCCTCGCGCTGCTCGAGCGGTTTGCCGGCGAACGAGATCGGCCCGACCTGGCGGCAGGCGATCGACGCCTCCGACTTGTCCTCGGCGAGGCCGAGCGCGCCGCTGATCCCGCCCGTCTTGGCGCGCGAGACGTAGCACGTGACGCCGCTCACCTTCGGATCGTCGTAGGCATCGACGACGATCTTGTGGTCGGGGCCGATGAACTTGAAGACGGTGTCGACCTCGCCGATCGGTTCGGCCGCGGCGAGGCCGCAAGCGGAGCAAATGAGGGCGCAGAGGAGGGCGGGAATGGGTTTCATGGCGGTCGTGCGGGAGCGGGGCGAACTCGATGACCCCGAGCCTACCCGCACGCGCGGACCGGGACCGTGACGCTGATATAGTTCGGCCCTTCGCAGGCGCGTAGCTCAGCTGGTTAGAGCACCACCTTGACATGGTGGGGGTCGTTGGTTCGAGTCCAATCGCGCCTACCAGCGATTTCCAGGAAACAGGCACCCGGCGGCAACGCCCGGTGCCTTTTCGTTGGCCGTCCGATCCGTCCTATCGCGGCGGCTCGTGACCTTTCATCGCGTGATGGCCGTGATCGTCGACCTGGGCGTCGAACCAGCGATGCAAGGCGTGCACGAGGCGAGGGTCGGCGGCCGTGAACGTCAGCACCACGCCGCCCTTCACGTCGCTGTAGCGGATCGCGATCGCGCCGGGGGGCGCGGCCTTCAGCTCGGCCAGCCCGGGCATCGCGTCGCCGTGAATCGTCGTCGGCCCGCTGAAATCGCCGCGCCGGAACTGAGCCTCGATTTCGTGCAGGTGCTCGCGCACGAGGCGAACCTGCAAGGCGTCCTTGGCATTCCTGGCGACGACGCGCTGGGTGCCGCCGTGCGTGGTCGTCGTGAAGACGTGGGTCGTGCGGGAGAGGTCGAAAGGCATGACCTCGGCGCCGCGCCGCGCGACGTCGGCCTGCCGCGCTTCGTCGGCGGCGTGCGCGTTCGAAAGTCCCGCGGCGCAGGCCATTGCGATCAGCATGCGTGTGACGTGGGGTGGAAGCAGACGCGTCTTCATCGGGCGGGCGGTGCGACTCAAGGCTTCAGTCCGGCGCAGGCGTCCCGGCGGGGATGCGCGGGCATGGTCATGCCGCGCTCTTTCGCGCGCTCGCCCATCTGCTGGCGATGCTGGGTCGTATAGGCGTTGCATTCCGCGGCGCCGGTCATCGACTGCATCCGCGCCTGGTGTTCCCGGCGCTCGACGGGCGTCATCAGCGACCACCCCGGCGTGAAATCGGTGCCCGCGCGACCGCGCGGTCCGCGCGCACCGGGCCCCATTCGGCCGGGACCCATGCCCATGCCGGGGCCCATGCCCGGCCCCCGTTCGGAAGCCGAGGCGGCCGGAGCCGCAGTGGACGGGCCCGGCTGGGCCGGGGCGAGGGTCGCCGCCAGCGCGAGGGCGGCGGTCAAGGTGCAGAGTCGGATGGCGTTCATCGTCGTTCCTTCAGGGTGGGTCAATGGGGGGTCGATTCGGGGGCGGCGGTCTTGCGCTCCAGCCGCTCGATCCCGAGCAGCTTCAGCACGTGCTTCTCGTAGATCGGCTCGGAGCTTCCGGTCTTCATCTTGTAGAGGAAGTACTTCTCGTAGGCGATCTTCGCGAGATGCACCCACTTGCCCTTCCTGAACCAGTTGACGTTGCGCGGCGGCATCTGCGGCAGCGCGACGAAAGCGGCGCCGGTGTCGCCCATGTCGGCGAGGCAGATCGCGTTCCAGCTGCCCTTGTGCGTGGCCGGCCGGCCCGCCAGCTCGTCGGCGATGTTGTGGACGATCGCGGTCACCATCGTCTCGATCATGTAGCCGGTCTTCGGCGCGCCGGTCGGCACCGGCGTCGCCTCGACGGGCGGGATCGCGATGCAGACTCCAGCGGCGAAGATGTTGCGGTACTTTCTGCTGCGCTGGTTCTCGTCGACCAGGACGAAGCCGCGCGGGTTGCAGAGCCCGTCGACGCCGGCGACCGCATCGACTCCCCGGAAGGCCGGCAGCATCATGCTGTAGAGGAACGGCAGCTCGTGTTCCTTCTTCTGGGCACCCTGATCGTCGAATTCGGTGACCGACATCTTCGCGGCCTCGACCTTCGTGACCTTGGCGTTGGTGATCCACTTGATGTCGTTGTTGCGGAACTCGCTCTCCAGCATCGACTTCGAGTCGCCGACGCCGCCGAGCCCGAGGTGGCCGATGTACGGCTCGCTCGTCACGAACGTGATCGGCACCTTGTGGCGGAGTTTCCTGCGCTGCAGGTCCTTGCTGAAGATGAACGCGAACTCGTAGGCCGGCCCGAAGCACGAGGCGCCCGGCATCGCGCCGATCACCACCGGGCCGGGTTCCTTGAGAAAGCGCTCGTACTCCCGGTACGCGGCCTGCGCGTGATCGACCGTGCAGATCGACTGCGTGTGATGGTCGGGCCCGGCGCCCGGGACTTCGTCGAACGCGAGCTTCGGGCCGGTCGTGATCAGCAGGTAGTCGTAGTCGAGCCGGGTGCCGTCCTGGAGCTCGAGCGCGTTGCCGTCGGCGTCGATGCGCTGCACGCGTTGCGCGACGAACTCGATCCCTTTCTTCTCGAGGTACGGGCGGATCGGGAAGGTGATCGCGTCGCGCTCGCGCCAGCCGACCGCGAGCCAGGGGTTCGACGGTACGAACTGGAAGTAGTCGACCGCGTTGACGACCGTGATGCGATGCGAGCGGTCGAGGGCGGCGCGCAACTCGTACGCGGCGGGCATGCCGCCGATGCCGGCGCCGAGGATGACGATGTGGGCCATGGTGCCTCCGGATGTCTGTCGGGATGAGGGTCAGGGAAGAGGTTGCAGCGCGGCGTTGACATGCTGCAGCCGAGCCTCGTCGAGGCGGCCGGCCAGCGCCGCAAGCCGCAACTCGTCCAGGAGAAGGTGCGCGCGCGCCTGCATGAGCGCCAGCTCGGCCGCTGCGGCGTCGTTCTCGGCGTTCAGCAGGTCGAGCGTCGTGCGGTCGCCGGCACGCAGCCCGACCCGGGTCGCGTCGAGCCGGGCCCGGCTCGCCGTCAGCGCCGCTTCCAGCGCTTCGCTGCGGCCGAGGCCGACCGACAGCTCGAGCCAGGCGCCGCGCGTCTGCAGGGCCGCCTGCCGCCGCATGCTTTCGAGCTCGGCGCCGGCCTTGTCGATCAGCGCCAGCGCTTCCGTCTGGCGCGCGCTGCGCAGGCCGCCGGTGTAGAGCGGCACGCTCATCTGCACGCCGATCGCGCGATTGCTCGCGGTATTGCTGGCGTGGCCGAAGTCGCCATTGCCGGAGAGCCGTTCGCGGCCGATCTGCGCGACGACGTCGACCGTAGGCGACAGTGCCGCGCTGGTCTTGCGCGCATCCTGCTCGGCGCTGCGCACCTGGAGTTCGGCGAGGCGCAGCCCCGGATTGCCTCGAGCCGCCTCGTCGAGCCAGGATTCGAGCGGGCCGGAGGGGGTAGCCGAAGATCGCGCCGGGCGCGGCAGCGGCATCCGCGCCGCCTCGACGGCAAGGCCGCTCAGGTCGGCAAGTGCGGCCCTCTTCAATGCCAGTTCGGTCTGCGCAGCGAGGCGCTGCGCCGTCAGCCCCGCGGCACGTGCCGAGGCCTCATGAATGTCGGTGACGGGCCGGTCGCCGATGCGAAACCGGTCCTGCGCTTCGGTACGGGCCCGGTCGACCGCAGCTTGCTGCCGCTCCAGGACGCGCAATTGCTCGTCTGCCAGGACCGTGTCGAAGTAGCGCTCGGCGGCGCGCCGCATCAGCGCCTGTTGCGCGTCCTGCCATTGAACCTCGGCAATTTCGGCGGCGAGCTCGAGTTGCCGCTGCTGCACCTCGCGCTCACGGCTCAGCAGTGGCTGGCGCAGCGCCAGCACAATCCGGCTGCTCGTGCCGTTGTTGATGGAGGTGTCGAAGGCCACGCCTGCGGTCTGCCCGAAGCCGGGAGCCGAGAACTGCGCGCCGCGAGCCGCGGTGTCGTTCGTCGCCAAGCCGGCGCCGGCTTCGAGCGTCAGGCCAGGGCGCCACAGCGTTCCGGCCTGGGTGCGACGGGCGATGCCGGCAGCATGCGCCGCACGCGCGGCAGCGAAATCGGCGTCATGCGTCGCCGCCGCGCGCCACACGTCGACGAGGTCGAGCGCGTGCGCGGGCGAGGCCAGCGCAGCAGCGATCGCCAGGGTCACGAGCGGGCGGGCCGAGGCCCGACGCGGTTCCATCGCGATCTCTCAGCCCTCCGAGCGCAGGCCGAAGCGATGCAGGATCCGCTCCATCAGGCACCAGCGCGTCAGGCCGCTCTGCAGCAGGTTGACGCCGACGAAGGCGGTGAACGCGAGCCACCACGGGCTGACGAACAGCGGGCTGCCCGGCACGCCGAGCGCGAGCGAGAGGAGGATGAACGTGCCCGCGACGACGCGGGTGAGTTGCCAGGATGTCATGCGGGTACTCCTTCTGGGGTTGCGGAAACGGGGGCCGCGGCACGGCCGCGGTAGGCGACGAAATAGAGCAGCGGGATCACGACCAGCGTCAGCACAGTCGAGACCAGGATGCCGAAGATGAGCGAGATCGCGAGCCCGTTGAAGATCGGGTCGTCGAGGATGAAGAAGGCGCCGAGCATCGCCGCCAGGCCGGTCAGCAGGATCGGCTGGGCGCGCGTGATGGCCGAGCGCACCACCGCGTCCTTCAGCGGCGTGCCTTGGCCGACCTGGAGCCGGATGAAGTCGACCAGCAGGATCGAGTTGCGGACGATGATCCCGGCCAGGGCGATCATGCCGATCATGCTGGTCGCGGTGTACGGCGCACCGAGCAATGCGTGCCCCGGCATGACGCCGACGATGGTCAGCGGGATCGGCGCCATGATGATCAGCGGCGTGAGGTACGAGCCGAACTGGGCGACGACGAGCAGGTAGATCAGGATCAGGCCGACCGCGTAGGCGGCGCCCATGTCGCGGAACGTCTCGTAGGTGATCTGCCACTCGCCGTCCCACTTGATCGCGTAGTCGCGGTAGGCGTCCTCGGGCTGGCGGATGAAGTACTCGCCGAGCGAGCCGCCGCCCGGCGTGGCGATCTGCGCCAGCTTCGAGCGCATGGCGAACATGCCGTACAGCGGGCTGTCGACGGCGCCGGCCATGTCGCCGACCACGTAGTTCACCGGCAGCAGGTCCTTGTGATGGACGGGCTGCTCGCGCTGCGTGTCGGTCACCGTCACCAGCTCGCGGATCGGCACGATCTGGCCGGCGGCGCCGCGCACGCCGAGCTGCAGCAGCGCGTCGAGATCGCCCTGGCGTTCGGCCGGCAGCTGCAGCGTCGCGGCTGCGGGGTACTTGCTCTCGTCGTGCAGGTACGTCGTCGCGTCGCCGGCGAGGCCGGCCCGCAGCGTCGAGACGACGGCTTGCTGCGAAACGCCGAGCAGCGCCGCCTTGCGCCGGTCGATCAGGATCAGCCGGCGCGGCGCCGCCGCGATGCTGCTGTCGTCGATGTCGACGACGCCGGGCGTCTGTTCGAAGATGGCGCGAACCGCCTTGGCGACCTGGCGGCGTCCGTCGGCTTCGGGACCGTAGACCTCGGCGACGATCGGCGAGAGCACCGGCGGTCCCGGCGGGACCTCGACGACCTTGACGTTGGCGCCGAACCGGGCGCCGATCTTCTGCAGCTCCGGGCGCAGCCGAGTCGCGATCGCATGGCTCTGCTCGGCGCGCTGGTGCTTGTCGACCAGGTTCACCTGCAGGTCGCCGACGTCGCCGCCGGCGCGCAGGTAGTACTGGCGAACCAGCCCGTTGAAGTTGATCGGCGCGGCGGTGCCGGCATAGGCCTGGTAGTTCGTGACCTCGGGCTGCGCCGCGACGAAGCGGCCGAGCTCGCGCAGCACTGCGGCCGTCTGCTCGACCGGCGTGCCGGCGGGCATGTCGACGATGACCTGGAACTCCGACTTGTTGTCGAACGGCAGCATCTTGAGTCGCACCAGCCCGGCGACCGGCAGCGCCAGCGACATCGCGATCAGCGCAGCGACGGCCACGCCGAGCAGCGCGCGGTTGCGACCGCCGCGACGCTCGTCGAGCAGGGGCCGGAAGACGCCTTCGAACACCGGTGCCAACCGGCCCGAGAGGCCGACAGGCGCATGCGCCGCCGCGCCGGTGGCACCCGCCTTGTGCTTCATCCACAGCCGCGACAGCCACGGCGTGACGATGAAGGCGATCGCCAGCGACAGCAGCATGCCCATGCTGGCGTTGATCGGGATCGGGCTCATGTACGGCCCCATCAGCCCTGACACGAAGGCCATCGGCAGCAGGGCCGCGATCACGGTCAGCGTCGCCAGGATCGTCGGTCCGCCCACCTCGTCGACCGCGCCCGGGATCAGCTCGGCGAGCGACCTCTCCGGCTCGAGCGCCTGGTGGCGATGGATGTTCTCGACCACGACGATGGCGTCGTCGACGAGGATGCCGATCGAGAAGATCAACGCGAACAGCGACACCCGGTTCAGCGTGAATCCCCACGCCCACGAGGCGAACAGCGTCACCGTCAGCGTCAGGATCACCGCGGCGCCGACGATCGCCGCCTCGCGGCGCCCCAGCGCAAGGAATACCAGCGCGACGACCGAGGCGGTCGCGAACAGCAGCTTCTGGATCAGCTTTTCGGCCTTGTCGTTCGCAGTCGCGCCGTAGTTGCGGGTTTCCTCGACCGCGACGCTCGGCGGGATCACGGTGTTGCGCAATACGTCGACGCGGCGCATCACCGCGTCGGCGACGCCGATCGCGTTCTCGCCCGGCTTCTTCGTGATCGCCAGCGTCACCGCGATGGACTCCTCGGGCTGCGGGCCGGCCGTGCCGTGCCACACGTAGCGGGAGGGCGGCAGCGGTCCGTCCACGACCGAGGCCACGTCCTGGAGGAAGACGGGCTTGCCCGCCTGCACGCCGACCACGAGCTCGCCGACCTCGCGCGCATCGCGGAGGAACGGGCCGGCCTCGACGGCGACGGCGCGGTTGCCGACCAGCAGGTCGCCGACCGGCACGCCGAGATTGGCCGACTGCAGCGCCTGGCGCAGGTCGACGACGGTGATGCCGGCACCGGTCATCCGCGCCGGGTCGATCTCGACCCGCACCGCGCGGCCCGGGCCGCCGATCGTCGTCACCTCGCGCGTGCCCGGCACGCGCTTGATCTCGGCCTCGACGCTGTGGGCGATGCGCTCGAGGTCGTAGGCGCCGGCGTCGCCGTCCTTCGCGTGCAGCGTGAGGCTGACGATCGGCACGTCGTCGATGCCCTTCGGCTTGATCAGCGGCGCGCCGACGCCGAGGCCGTGCGGCAGCCAGTCGGCGTTCGCGTTGACGGCGTCGTAGAGCCGGACCAGCGCCTCAGTGCGCGCCACGCCGACCTTGAACTGCACCGTCACCACCGCGAGGCCCGGGCGCGAGGTCGACATCACGTGCTCGACGCCGGCGATCTGCGCCAGCACCTGCTCGGCCGGGATGGCGACCATCTGCTCGACGTCGCGCACCGCGGCGCCGGGGAAGGGCACCAGCACGTTGGCCATCGTCACGTTGATCTGAGGCTCTTCCTCGCGCGGCGTCACGATCACCGCGAACGCGCCGAGCAGCAACGCGACCAGCGCCAGCAGCGGCGTGATCTGCGCCGCCAGGAAGAAGGCGGCGATGCGTCCGGCGATGCCGAGTCGAGGTGTCATGGCACGGTATTCAACGGATCCGGGCGGCCGCTTGCGGATCGGTCGCGACGCGCTCGCCCGCCGACACGCCCGCCAGCAGTTCGATCTCGTTGCCGATGGTCGGCCCGATGCGCACCTGGCGCAGCGTCGGCTTGCCGTCGCGGCCGATCACGTAGACGCCCGTCAGCTCGGCGCGCCGGACCACGGCGTGCTGCGGCACGTAGAGCCGGCTCTCGACGCCGCTGCGCGGGGTCGGCAACCAGACCCGCGCGAACATGCCCGGCTTGACCGCCGAGACGGAACTCGCAAGGTCGAAGCGCACCTCTTGCGTGTGCGTGGCGGCGTCCGCGGTCGGCAGGACTTGCACCCGGGTCGGGCGCAGCGTCGTGCGCTCGCCGCCGACGCCCGGCACGTCGAGCCGAATCTGAGAGTCCGCGCCGAGGCCGCTCGCCGCGCTCTGCGGCACGTTGACGCTGATGCGAAGCGCCGACGGGTCGTACAGCGTCAGCAGCGGCCGGCCCGGCATCGCCATGTCGCCGAGCACGATCGCGACCTCGGCGACCACCCCTGCGTAGGGGGCGCGCACGACATAGAAGCCGGAGGTCGTCTGCGCTGCGCCGGCGCCGGCGCGCTGCGCGGCCACCTCGGCTTGCGCCGACTTGTGTTGCGCCTCCGCGCGCTCCAGCGCGGCGCGGCTGATGTAGTTCTGCGCGAACAGCTGTTTCTGGCGCTCGAACTCCCGATCGGCCACGTCCTGGGCGGCGCGCGCGGCCTGAAGCTGGGCAGCGCCGACCGCCGCGGTCTGTTCCGCGGCGCGGGCGTCCAGACGAGCGAGCAGCTGCCCGGCCTTCACGCTGTCGCCGGCCTTGACCTCGAGGGCGACGACGGCTCCGGACACCTGTGCCGCCACCACGGTCTGGCGCACGGCCTGTACGGTGCCGTCGAAGGCGACGGCCTCGGTGGCGCCGCCGCTGCGCACTGCGACCCACTCGAGCTCGACGCCGGCACCGTCGGCGCGCGGGGCTTCGCCGGCCTGCGCAGGAAACGCCGACAGCAAGGCGCCGACGAGCGCCGACGCCAGGGCGATGAAGAGCGCCAGCTTCCCGCGCGTGCGCGCCGGATCGCAATGGGTCTGGGGATGGACCGGCATGGTGGCTGGTAAGGACCGCGTTGGCACAGGTTGTCGTGGAGCAGGCGTTGATGTATTATTTAACCAAGTAGCTAAATAGTCAACAAACCATTGGAAGCAGATGACGATCGGGCATCATCTCGACCTTTCGAGGGAATGCGCAGGAATGGAAGGCTTGTCGACCGAGGCGTTGCATCAGGTGGCGGCCTATTTCCAGGCGCTGGCGGAGCCGACGCGCCTGCAGATCCTGAACCTGCTGCGCGACGGCGAGCTCAACGTCGGCGAGCTGGCGCAGCGCTGCGGCTTCACCTCGGCCAACGTCTCGCGGCACCTCGCCTACCTGACCCGGCACGGGCTCGTCGCGCGCGAGAGCCGCGGCACCAGCGTCTACTACCGCATCGCCGACGACTCGGTCTACAAGCTCTGCGACCTGGTCTGTGGCAGCATCGCGCGCCAGCTCGAGTCGCAAGCGGCGGAGCGCCGCTTGTTCGCACGCAGCGCGCGCCGACCGCTGCGCCGCTAGCAGCGACTCCCGCCTACGCGAAGTCGGAACTCAGGAGGCCGGTACCGCCGTTCCGTGAAGACGTCCAGAGCGAAGTGCATCCTGAGCCGGGCCGGCGACGACGGTGTTCATGTCGAAGCTAGCGTGCGTCACCCTTGCCGCGCAGGCGCCGCTTGACCGCGCCCCAGCCGTGGCGCCGTGTTCACGGCGTCCTCCAGAGGCATCGCCACCTTGCCTTTCCAGTGCTCGTCCGGACGCGCCCGAAAGATCGTCGACCGCTTGACGCCGTCCCACCCCGGGCGTCGCATCCGGTCCGGAGTGCAGGTGACCGG
This sequence comes from Caldimonas sp., assembly GCA_039932815.1. Lineage (GTDB taxonomy): Bacteria > Pseudomonadota > Gammaproteobacteria > Burkholderiales > Burkholderiaceae_C > Schlegelella_A. The sequence continues at coordinate 71,928 of JBDTPG010000001.1, read as the reverse complement.
GGTCACGCCATGCCAGCTGGTCGCGCTAGTCGCGAAGCCGGCGGCGCGGTTGAACAGGGGCGGGAACCGCCCGAGGCAGTGGCGGACGTCGGCGTCCCAGAGATCGAGGACGCCGCCGTCGGCGTCCAGCCAGCCGATGTTGAAGTAGACCAGGATGTTGAGGCGCCGGAACAGCCCCGTGCTCTCGTTGACGTTGAAGTCGACGTGGACGTCGAGATGGCCGCCGTGGTTGGCTTCGTGGATCCCGCCGCCGACGAGCAGCGGATCGGCGACCAGGTTCGGGATGCCCGAGATGTACGACATCCGCTCGACGAACGCATCCGACGCGAGCAGCTGGTGAAGGCGACGGATTGGCGGTGCGAACAGCGCGGCATCGGTGATCTGCGTCTTGCGCTTCTCGTTGACGCCGGCGAACGAGTGGCCGAGCCGTTCTGCCTGCGCATAGGAAGGAAAGGCGTCGTGCACGGCACGGGCGAATGCGGGCTCGAGAAAGGCGTCGATGCAGTAAATGCGGAAATCCCGGCGCCGTTCGCATCTGTTCTCGAACGACATCGAAAATCGATCGCGCCAAGCCCTGGTCGCAACGTCGTGTTCATGCCCCGATTGCATGCGGGAACCGGCGCCGGCGCGTTGACGGAAATCAAGCAGGCGCGCCGCGCTCGGCAAGCCGTTACCGGAACCGGGTGTAGCCAGCTTGACGCAACGCAAGACGCGCCTGCGGCGCGATGCTGCAATGGGAAGGAGACCGGAGATCGCCATGGACCTGTCCACTCAATCGCATTTGAAGACGCTGCGCGACGCGCTGGAATTCCGGCGCGGCGAATTGCGCGCTGAGGTGCACGCTGCCGACCTGGCGCGCCGGACGATCGACGAGCCCGACGCCGGCGACTTCAAGGAGGCCTCCGTGCGCGAACAGGCCGCCGACATGTCCGATGCGGAGGAGCGCCGCGATGTGGAGGAGCTGCAGCATGTCGAAGCCGCTTTGAACCGCCTCGACATCGGCCGCTACGGCGATTGCGCCGACTGCGGCGAGCCGATTGGCATGCCGCGCCTGCTCGTGCAGCCCGCAGCCGAACGCTGCGTCGGCTGCCAGACCGATTTCGAGCGCCGGCGCGACGGGGCATGACGCGGACATGCGTCACGCCGCCGCGTTGCTGCTGTCGATCGCCCTCTGCGGCTGCTCGAACACCCGATCCGAGCTGGATCTTCGCTGCGGCCCGGGAGACGCGCCGATCGTTCGATCCGACGCACGAGTCGTCGTGATCCGATCGGTGACCGACGAACGGGTGTTCGGACGATCGCCCTCGGCGCCGAACACGCCGTCGCTCGGTTTCCCCGGAACGGCGAAATCCTCGGACGAGGTCAAGGCCAGAGCGATCGGCCGCAAGCGAGGCGCAGACGGCCTGGACTCCGGCGACGTCGTGCTGCAGCGCGGCCAGACGGTCGCGCAGACGGTGCGGGAAAACATCGCGCAGGCCTTCGGCGAGGCGGGATACGACGTCAGGACCGGGGCCGACGCCGGCCCCGGCGCAACGTTCGTCGACGTGCACATCAAGAGGTTCTGGACCTGGTTCGACCCGGGCTATCGAACCGTGACCATGCATGCGGACATCGGCGCCGAGCTCGATCTGTCCTCGGGGAACTCGCCGATCTCGGTCGACGTCCGTACTGCGGCCTCGGCGCTGGCGGCGACGGATCGCGCCTGGCTGCATGTGGCGAATCAGGGGTTGGCAGACTTTCGCGCCCAGGCAGCGAAGCTGATGGCAGCGCGCGGCCGACCCGTACGGGGACGCGGATGCATCGTCGAAGATCCGACGCCCCAGCCACTGCCCAGCTCCTGATTCCGCACCTGCGACGTGAGCGGACGCGCGGAACTGAGCGCAGGACTCGCGTCCGCGCCGGCCGTGTTCCCGGTCAGCCGATTGGCGCCTTCGGGCGCGTGCCGTGCAAGGCGAGGGCGCCCGCGATGCGGCGCTCCAGCTCGTCGAGCCCGTAGCGGATCAGGTCGATGTCGATCGTCACGCGCAGTGACTTCGACGTGGCCGGCCCGAGCGCTGCCCTGAGCTCGCCCAGAAAGCGCGCCGGTGCGTAGATACTGATGCGCCGGCATTCGCCGCGCTCCAACGCCTGCTCCAGACGAAGGGCAATTTGCCGCGCGAAGTGCTCGTGCTCGCGGCGCTTCGGGTCCGTATGCGGTACGAAGCTCACTCCACCGGGACTGCGATCGCGCGACCCGTGACCGAGTCGGTCGTCGCCGAGCGCGCTCGCCTTTTGCCGGCTTGCGTCGTGCGTGACCGTTTCGAGCGGGATCAGCGGATCGGCGTCCGATTCGCGGCGGAAGAAGCGCGCCGACGCCGCGTCGGCAACGAGGATGCACTCGGTCTTCACGGCAGGGTCTCCAGCATGTGGCCGGTCTTCGCCTTCTCTTCCCGGTCTTCCGCGAGTTGCAAGGGACGCGAGAGGCACCGGAAGAAATCGGGCAAGACATCGTCGCCGCGGTTGCGGCGGGTGAGTGAAATCAATTGCGGCTCCTGCCAGCCAAGGGATGCGTCGGCGGGATGAAGCGAGCCGACACGGCCAGTCTAGGAAACAGCAGCCACACCGCCTTGATCCCTGTCAATCCGGCTCCGCCGTGGGCGTTGACCGATCCGGGCGGTCGGCGAGCAGCGCAACTCACGCCTTGACTCACATCAAGCGTCGAGGACCTTGCGTTGCTATGTTCTCAGGGACGGCGCGCGCGCTGGTCGCCCTCCATGCACGCAAGACTCGTCGACCCGCGCAACGCCCGGGCAGCTGACCCGGTCGGCGACACGGGCGACTCCATCCGACGTCAGCGACTCGACGCAGCGGCCGTTCGGCGAATGGCGTTCGTCATCGTCACGATGGCGACCGGCTGCGCCGCCCTGGGCGCTCCGGCCCGGGCGACGCTGCCGGATTTCACGTCGTACGTCTCGCGCGAAGAGGCGGTGGTCGTCGCCATCAAGGCGGTGGCCGCCTGGATGCCGTTCATGGGCGCGGACGACCCCGAAGATCCGCTCCTCCTCGATGGCACGGTCGCGCCCGTGGGCAGCCGCATCCCGCGCGCCGCCATCGATCGGTCGGCGACGCGAAGCCAGGCCTCGGGCATCGTCATCTCGAGCGACGGCTACATCCTGACCAGCGCGCACGCGGTCGCCGACATCGAGGCGGCGAGCATCGTTCTTGCCGACGGCCGCGAGCTCGAGGGCCGCATCATCGGGATCGACACGCCCAGCGATGTCGCTCTCATGAAGATCGAGGCATCGGCCTCAGCGCCGCCCGCATCGGCGATCCGCGCCGCCTCGCCGTGGGCGACTGGGTCGCTTCGATCGGCGCTCCCTTCGGCCTGGGCGCCAGCATCACGGCCGGCATCGTCAGCGCGCGCCGACCCTTTCCCGGCGGGCTCGGCGTCGCCTTCATCCAGAGCGACGTGGCGACCAATCCGGGCAGCTCGGGAGGAGGCCTGTTCAACCTCGCGGGCGAGGTCGTCGGCATGAACTCGATGCTCTACACGTCCAATGGCGGATTCATGGGCGTTTCGTTCGCGCTGCCGATCGACGTGGCGATGGACATCGCGCGCCGTCTGCTGAAGGACGGCCGGATCGTCCGCGGTCAGCTCGGCGCGCGTACAGGAGGTGACGCCCGGCCTGGCGCGGGCGTTCGGCCGCCCGGACGCGACCGGTGCGCTCGTCGCGGAGGTCGCTGCCGGCGGCGCCGCCGAGCGCGCGGGCCTGCATACCGGCGACATCGTCTACGCCACCGGCGATCACCGGGCACCGACCTTCGCCGAGCTGCAGCAGGCGGTGGCGGCAACCCCGCCCGGAACCTTGCTGCCGATCAGCGTCTGGCGGGCCGGCAGGGCACGACGGATGACGATAGAGATCGCCGCACTGGAAAGCGGATCCCGGCCGGGCCTGGACGCGGACGCATTGCCTCGCGGCGATCGGCTCGGCCTCATCGTCGTCGAATCGCCCGCGCGCGGCGATTCGATGGCCGCGGGCGGCCTCGGGCTCGAGGTGCGCGAATCGCACGGCGCCGCGCTGCGTGCCGGCATCGGCGCCGGCGACGTGATCCTCGCCGTCAACGACCAGCCGGCGGATCGACTCGATCTCTATCGTGCGGCGCTCGCCCGCATCGGGCCGGGGACGTACATCGCGCTCCTGGTGATGCGAAGCGGCAGCGTGCAGTACTTCGCGATCGCTCCATGACGTTTCCGCTGCCCAGGGCGAGCGCTCGTCAATCCGGGTGGGTGAGGAACCAGATCACCGCGAAGAAGCTCCAGGTCGCGATGGCGGTCACGAGCGCCCCGGCCGTCAGCGACAGCCAGAGCAGCGGGTTCCGCTCGGCCGGGGCGCGCACGACGCGTCTCGTTCAGGCCACTTCGAGCTCGTTGATCACCGCGCGAACTCCCGGCGCCGACCAGGCCACGCCCTGTGCTGCCTGCCGCTCCTGCCAGGAATGCACCTGTCCCGTGAGCTTGACCGTGCTGCCGTCGAGCGAGATGTGGATCCGCTGCGCATCGCGCAAGGCTTGGCGCCGGAGCGCCTCCTCGATGCGCCGCGACAGGTCCGCGACCTGCGGCTTCGGCCGCAGCTTGATCTCGTTGCTGATGCCGACGACTCCCTTCAGCACGCGCACCTGACTCTCGGCGCTGCGTCGCTGGAAGTCCCATTCGACCTCGCCTTGCAGCGTGACCCAGCCGTGCTCGACCTGGACGCGCACCGCGTCGACAGGAATCGACGTGTGCCACCTCAGCCCGAGCTCGATGCTCGCCGCGATGTCGGTGTCGCCGCGCACGTGATCGGGCGAGAGCTTGACGTCGATCTCGACCGCGATCGCCCTGACGCCGCTCACGCGGCGGACCGCGCGCAACGCTGCTTCCTTCTCGGCGTACGTTTCGAGATGCCCGGTGAGGGTCACGACGCCGCCCTTGACGGCCACGCCGACCGCCGTCTCCTTGACGGCGGGATCCCACGTGAGCTCGGCGAGTACAGACGCCTTCAGTGCCGTGTCTGACTTGTCCATGTGAACCTCCATTCCGTAGGGTCGACGGCTACTGGACGCGGATCGTCTTCGCGCCGGCACCTTCACGCTTCGGGAGCGTCAGCCGGAGGACGCCGTCCTCGAGCTTGGCCACGACGCCGGCGCTGTCGATCTCGTGCGGCAGGGAGAAGCCGCGCGACGCTCGGCCGCGGTAGGTTTCCTTGACCAGGACACGGTCGGCCTTCTTCTCTTCCTTCTCGCGCTTCACCTCGGCGCTGATCGACACGAAGTTGCCGTCGACGTTGACGCGGATATCGTCCTTGGACGCACCGGGAATGTCCGCGCGCACCTCGTACCCTTTGTCGTTTTCGGACACGTCAATCCGAATTTCTCCGGTCGGGGTGTCGGGAAACGCGAACGGGCTTTGCAGGCGACGGAAGAACTCGGGCAGATAGTCCTCCATGCGTTCGAGACGGGTCAGTGAGTTCATGGTTCATGCTCCTCGATAGAGGTTCCGGATCGCGCACCGGACGCGGCCGGGAAGAATCGGATCCCGCGCGGAAAAGTCTAGGAAGTTGCGCAGTCCCTTCCTTGATGGACATCAAGTCCTGGAGACATGATCGCCATCAAGTGCCGGCGTCGGCCCGGCGGCGAGACTGCGCTCATGGCACTCCTTCGATCGCTTTCGCTATCGGCATGTCTTTGCGCGTCAATGCTCGGCGCTGCGACGTCCGGCGCCGAGGGGCTCCAGGCCGCAGACGCGCTCCTTCGCACTCAGTTCGACCGCGAAGTCGCTTCGCGGCTGCAGGTTCCCGATCTCGACTTGACGAGCTACGTCCGCGATCTCGAGGGCGCGCTGATGCGGGCCGGCATCGCGTGGGTGGAGCCGGAGTTGGTCGTGCTTGTCGACCGTGCTCCGCAGGTCCAGGCGCTGCTGATCGTTCGCGGCTCACCGGCAATCGGCTGGGTCCTGATCGGCGCGTCGCCGGTCTCGACGGGCCTTCCGGGCCGGTTCGAGCATTTCCTCACCCCGCTCGGCGCATTCGAGCATTCGATGGCGAACCCCGACTTCCGCGCCGAAGGCACCCGCAATGACCTCGGCATCCGCGGCTACGGTCGCAAGGGCTCGCGGATCTACGACTTCGGCTGGGCGGCGCAGGAGAAGGGCTGGGCTCGCGGCGGCATGAGCGTCATGCGATTGCAGATGCATTCGACCGATCCCGATGTCCTGGAGCAGCGCCTGGGCACCGCACAGTCGAAAGGCTGCATCCGCATCCCTGCGAGCCTGAACGAATTCATCGACCGGCGCGGGATCCTCGATGCCGCCTACCAGGCCGAGCTCGCCGACGGTGCGCGCCTATGGGTCCTGCGCGCCGACCGCGAGGCGACGCCTGGGGCCGGACGATGGCTCGTCGTGGTCGATTCGGTCCGAAACGAACGCCCGCCCTGGGCACCGGCACCGATGGAGCGGCGACGGTGAGTTGCGCCGCTTGATGCGAGTCAAGCCCGACGTAGGCCCGTCGGCGAATACTGTGCGGAGCCCCTGACTGTGCGGAGCCCCTGCTTCGAGATCAAGCCGATGTACCAGCGCATCCTCGTTCCCATCGATGGAAGCCCGACCGCGAGCCGGGGGCTCGACGAGGCCGTCGAGCTCGCCAGGCTCAGCGGCGGCAGCATCCGCCTCCTCCACGTCCTGGACCAGTTCACTTTCCTCACCGGGCTGGAGATCGGCTCGACCTACGCGCCCGACGTGCTCTCGCTGCTGCGCGAAGGCGGCGAGTGGATCCTCGGCGAAGGCAAGGCCCGCGTCGCCGCCGCGGGCGTGGCGTTCGACACCCTGCTGCTCGAAGGCATCGCCGTGCGCACGGCAGCGGTCGTCGTACGCCAGGCCCAGGAATGGCCGGCGGACCTCATCGTCATCGGCAGCCACGGACGGCGAGGCGTGCGACGGCTCATGCTCGGCAGCGACGCCGAGCAGATCGTGCGGACGGCGACGGTTCCGGTGCTGCTGGTGCACGCCGACGAAACCGCGGCGGGCGAGACCGGGCACGCCGATGCGCAATCCGCGGCCGACGCCGAAGCGGGCAAGACCACGACCGCCGCCTGATCGCATGTCGCGCCGCCATTGCAGCTCCCGTCGGCGCCGCCGATGACGTTCGCAACGCTGCGCGCCGCCGTGCGGCCGTACCGCACGCCGGTGTTCCTCATCGGCGCCGTGGTCGCGCTCGCGCTTGCCCTCGGGCCGCGCCTGGTGTTCGGTCCCGAGGTGCCCGTGACTGCCGTCGTCCAGCGCGACTTCGTGCAATCGGTGGTGGCCAGCGGCCACGTCGAGACGCCGCATCGGGTCAGTGTCGGCGCCCAGGTCACCGGCACGGTCGCGCGCATTCCGGTCGCCGAAGGGCAGGTGGTGGCCCGCGGCCAGGTGCTCGTCGAGCTCGAGAACGCCGAGTTGCGGGCCACGGCGACGCAGGCTGAGCTCGCGGTCCGGCAAGCCGAGGCGCGCCTGCGCCAGTTGCGCGAGCTGCAGGCGCCGGTCGCCGAGCAGGCGCTGCGCCAGGCCCAGGTGAGTCTCGACAACGCGCGTGCCGCCGCGCGGCGCGCCGAGGAGTTGCTGCGCCAGGGCTTCATCGGCCAGGCCGCCTACGACGATGCCAGAAAGGCCGTCGACCTCGGCGAGGCCCAGCTGCGCTCGGCCAAGACGCAACTCGAGACGACGGGACCGCGCGGCAGCGACTACGCCATGGCCGCGAGCGCCCTGGCCCAGGGCGAAGCCAGCGCGACGGCGGCGCGCTCGCGCCTGGGCTATGCAACGATCGTCGCGCCGGCGGCGGGAACCCTCATCGACCGCAACGTCGAGCGCGGCGACGTCGTCCAGCCCGGCAAGGTGCTGATGGTCCTCTCGCCCGCGGGCGAGACCCAGCTGGTTGTCCAGATCGACGAGAAGAACCTGCGCCTGCTGGCACCCGGCCAGGCCGCACAGGTTTCTGCCGATGCCTACCCCGACCGGCGCTTCGCGGCCCGGCTCGCGTACATCAACCCCGGCATCGATGCGCAGCGCGGCTCGGTCGAAGTGAAGCTCGAGGTGCCGGCGCCGCCCGATTACCTGCGCCAGGACATGACGGTGTCGGTCGACATCCAGGTGGCCGAGCGCAGCCGCGCCGTCCTCCTTCCCACCGACGCGGTGCACGAGATCGACTCCGCGGCGCCGTGGGTGCTGCGGGTCGAAGCCGGCCATGCCCGTCGTCGCAACGTGCGCATCGGCTTGCGCGGCGGCGGCATGAGCGAAGTGCTCGACGGCCTGCGGCCCGGGGACCTCGTGGTTGCTTCGGTGGCCGCCGACGTCGCCGACGGCGCGCGCGTGCGGCCGATGTCCGACGTTGCCGTTGCCCGCGCGCCGCTGCCGTGAAGGGGTGGCTGCCGTTCGAGTGGATCGTCGGCCTTCGCTTCCTGCGCGAGGGCCGCATGCAGACGCTGTTCATCGCCATGGGCATCGCCATCGGCGTCGGCGTCATCGTCTTCATGTCGGCGCTGCTGGCCGGATTGCAGGCCAACTTCATCCGCCGCGTGCTGACGGCGCAACCGCACATCCAGCTGCTCCCGCCGAAGGAAGTCGTCCGGCCGCTGGGCCCCGCGCCGGGCGCCGCCGCCGGCACGCTCGAGCTCGCGATCGTGCAGGCGCCGCTGCAGCGGGTGAGGTCGATCGATCAATGGCAGGCGATCGTCGAGCAGCTCCGCGCGATGCCCGAAGTGGTGGTGGTCTCGCCCGCCGCGACCGGCTCCGCCCTGGCGGTGCGCGGCGAGGCGAGCCGGTCGATCTCGGCGATCGGCATCGATCCGGATCTCTATTTCCGCATCGTCGACGTGCCCGGCAAGATCGTGCGCGGCAGCCCCCGCCTGAGCGCCACCGACATCCTCATCGGCACCGAGCTCGCGAGCGAACTGGGCGTCTCGGTCGGCGACAAGCTGCGCCTGACGTCGGCGCGAGGGGCGGCGAACACCCTGACCGTTGCCGGCCTCTTCGATCTCGGCAACAAGGGCGCGAACCAGCGCACGACCTTCGTTGCGCTGCACACCGCGCAAAGCCTGCTCGGCCTGGTCGGCGGCGTGTCGAACATCGACGTCACCCTCAAGGACGTGTACGCGGCCGATCGGGTGGCACGCCGCATCACCGCGGCGACGGGCGTCGACGCCGACAGCTGGATCACGACCAACGCGCAGTTCTTCACCGCCATCGAGGCGCAGACGACCGCGAACACCACCATCCGCTTCTTCGTCGGCCTGTCGGTTGCGTTCGGCATCGCCAGCGTGCTGGTCGTCTCGGTGGTGCAGAAGTCGCGCGAGATCGGCATCCTGCGCGCCATGGGAATCTCGCGCGGCCAGATCCTGCGCATCTTCCTGCTCCAGGGCGGCCTGCTCGGCTTCCTCGGCTCGCTCGCGGGATCGGCGCTCGGCGTCGGCGCGCTGATCGCCTGGCAGCACTGGGCGCGCAATGCCGACGGCACGCCGCTGTTTCCGCTCGTCATCGATCCGATCCTGTTTACCGCCGCCCTCGTCCTGGCGACGCTGACGGGCCTCGCGGCGGCGGTCGCTCCCGCGTTGCGCGCGGCGCGGCTGGATCCGGTGGAGGCGATCCGTGGCTGAGCCGCTCGCACCGGTCGTGCGCCTGCGCGGCATCACCAAGTCGTTCAACGTCGGCCTGCCGAACGAGACCGAGGTGCTGCACGGCATCGATCTGGACCTGAACCGGGGCCAGTTCCAGGCGGTGATGGGGCCCTCGGGGTCGGGCAAGAGCACGCTGCTGAACATCGTCGGCCTGCTCGACCGGCCGACGCACGGCACTCTGGGCATCGAAGGCACCGAGACCACGACGCTCGACGATCGCGCGCTGACGCAGCTGCGCGGGCACAGCATCGGCTTCGTGTTCCAGTACCACCACCTTCTGTCGGCCTTCAGCGCGGTCGAGAACGTCATGATGCCGCTGCTGGGCGCGGCGGAATTTCCGAATGCGGCGATGGAGCGACGCGCCGCCGACCTGCTCGCGAGCGTCGGCCTGGCGAAGTGGCGCGACGTTCCCTCCGGTCATCTCAGCGGCGGGCAGCAACAGCGCGTCGCAGTCGCCCGCGCCCTGGCGATGAATCCCGCTTTGCTGCTGGCCGACGAGCCGACCGGCAATCTCGATTCGTTGTCGGCCGCCGCGGTGTTCGAGTTGCTCCGTTCGGTGAACCGGGAGCACGGCACCGCGATCCTGTTCGTGACCCACAACGAGGCGCTCGCGGCACGTTGCGACAGCATCCTGCGGGTGGTCGACGGCCGCATGGTCGAGGCGGCCGCGACGGCGCCCCCGTGACGGGCGATGAGCGTCGAACGCTAGCGCACGATGCGGCCGGCGGCCGACTCGCCGATCGATTGCAGGGGCCCGAGCGGGTTGCTTTCGTGTTCGACGCGCTCGTTGCGCGGCTCGCCGCCGAAAGTGCGAAAGAGGACGACGTCGTCGCGTACGACCACGAGCGCTTCGAAGCGCCAGCTCACCACCGACGTCGTGCGCTCGAAGTTCAGGAAGTCCTTGATGAACCCGCCGGTGCGCGTCCTCGTCTCGCGGCCGATGCGGAACTCGTAGGCGCGACAGGCGAGGCGGGCGAGGATGCAGTCGCGGATGCCGACGTCCAGGTCGGCGAGGGCAATGCTGCCGTTCGGCGCCAGCCTCCCGACGACGTCGGGGTAGGGGATCTGGCGCACGTTGCCCGCTCCGATGTCAAAGCCCACGGCCTTCAAGTCGGCGGCGGTGCTCGTGTAGGGAACGATTCGCTCGAACGACTCCCGGGCGGCCGCGAAATCCGCGAATGGCGCGCGCGAATCGACGCTCGCTTCCGGAAGCAGAGGGTGCGCACAGCCTGCCAGGAACGCCAACGGAGCGAGCAGGGTCAGCCGACGCACGAAATATCTCACCCGTCGAGCGTTGCCGATGCGGGTTCGCGCATCCTTGACGGCTGTCAATTGGCGAGCACGTACCGCCCGGGGGCATCGTGCAGCCGGCGCGCCTTCGCGAGCGCACCGCCCATCGAAGGAGGTCGCACCCGCGCACCACCGTGGTCGCCGAGCCAGGCTGCCCAGGTCGGCCACCACGACCCTTCGTGCGTCGGCGCCGCCTGCTCCCAGCTCGCCGGATCGACGTAGTAGTCCGACGCGGCACGGGTGCCGACCCGGTAGGCGCGCGCCGGCCCCGGCCCCGGCGGATTGACGATGCCGACGTTGTGGCCGCCGCTCGTCAGGCAGAACGTGACCTCCGTGTCGGTCAGCAGGTGCACCTTGTAGACCGATCGCCACGGCGACACGGTGTCGCGCTGCGTTCCGAGCGCGAAGATCGGGACGCGGATGTCGGTCAGCACGACGGGCTTGCCGTCGACGACGTAGCGCCCCTCGGCGAGATCGTTCTCGAGGTAGAGGTGGCGCAGGTATTCGTGGTGCTGCCGAAACGGCATGCGCGTCGCGTCGGCGTTCCAGGCGTTGAGATCGCCGATGGGCAGGCGCGTGCCCATCAGGTACTCGCGTTCGATCCGCGACCAAACGAGGTCGCGCGAATTGAGGATCGAGAACGCTCCCGCCATCTGCTTGCCGTCGAGGTACCCGGCCTTGGACATCAACGCGTCGAGATAGGCCAGCTGGCTCTCGTCGATGAAGAGCCCCAGCTCGCCCGGGTCGTCGAAATCGAGCGAGGCGGCGAGCAGGGTGAGCGAGGCCAGGCGGGCATCGTCGTCGCGTGCCATGGTCGCCGCGGCGATCGCCAGCAGCGTGCCACCGAGGCAATAGCCCACGCCCTGGATCGTCTTGCCGGGAACGATGGTGCCGATCTCGTCGATCGCCGCCATGACACCGAGCTTCAGGTAGTCGTCCATGCCCAGGTCGCGGTCGCCGGCGTCGGGGTTCTTCCAGGACACGATGAAGACGGTGTGGCCTCGCTCGACGAGGAATTTCACCAGCGAGTTGCGCGGCGACAGGTCGAGGACGTAGAACTTCATGATCCACGACGGGACGATCAGCACCGGCCGCGAATGGACCGACGGGGTGCGGGGCGCGTACTGGATGAGCTCGATCAGGCGGTTCGCGTAGACGACCTTGCCCGGCGTGATCGCGACTTCGTGGCCCGGGCGAAAGGCGTCGGTGCCAGGCGACGGTTTGCCGGCCGCAAGGAGGATCGCGTCTTCGATGCGGTTGAGCCCGCCTTGCCAGAGGTTGGCCCCGCCCGTCTCGACGACCCGCGCTTGCACTTCGGGGTTGGTGAGGAGGAAGTTGGACGGCGAGCAGGTGTCGAGCAGCTGGCGCGCGATGAAGGCGGCGACCTGTTCGTGATGCCGGGTGACGCCTTCGACGCCGGTCGTCGCGCTTTCCCACCATTGCTGGTTGAGCAGAAAGCTTCGATGGATCCACGAGTACGGCCAGCCTTGCCATTCGGTGGCAGCGAAGCGCCGATCCTTGGCGTCGGCCACGCGTCCGCTGGCGTCGCCGGCGGCGTCGGTGGCTGCTGCAAGAAGTGCGAGCTGCCGGATGTTCTCGGAAGCCTTGGAAAGAAGCGACAGTTGCTTGCCGGGGGAGATGGCCAGGTGAACCCACCAGTCCAGGTACGCTGCCGCGATCGCGGCGGGCGAGATGCCGTGCGTGAGCTGGGCGAGCTCCGCCTGCAACGATCGGTCGAGGTCGAGCCACGGCGCTGCGCCCGGCGAAGGAGCCGCTTCGTCCACCGGAGTGTGAATCGGAAGCGGCTTGTCCGGATGTCGCCGGGAGTCGGGTTGGGCTCGCACCATGGTGCTGGTTCGACGCCGCGCAAGTCGGGCGCGAAACTCGTGTTGTGTCGTTGGCCTATTTTCTCGGCGCGATGAAAACCGGCCCTTGCGCTCGCGCAAGCTGCCGCATCAGCGTGACGCCGATCGCCAGCGGCTCACAAGATCCGCCCCGTCGCTTGCCTTGGCTGGGGCTGCATCGACTTCGATGATGTGACGACGCTCTCGCCCGTCGAGCGGCTCGGCGATCTCCGCGAGCCGCTCCAGTACGGCGACGTCCGCGTCGGAGGCGTCGTCGCCCTGGTCGTGCCGCGCGCGTACGCGCTCGCGCAGCACGGCGGCCGGCGCGACACAGTCGATGACGGTGAGCGGAACACGCGCCTTCGCGGCGAGGTCGGCGAAGGCCTTGCGTTCCTCTTGCAGCAGGAACGCGGCGTCGACGACGACCGACCATCCGGCACGCAGCCCGATGCCGGCCAGCTCGGCCAGGCGGCCATAGGTTCGCGCGGTCGCGTCGGCGCCGTACATGCCGGGCAGCGCTTCAGGCCGCTGCAACGGCGTCAGGCCGAACAGGCGCTTGCGCTCGACGTCGGAACGCAGGTGCAGCGCACCGGCCGCGTGGGCGAGCCGGCGCGCCGTGGTCGTCTTGCCGGAACCGGGCAGGCCGTGCGTGATCGCCAGGCGGGCCCGCTCGGGACGCGTCAGCGAGAGGGCCAGCGCGCGATAGGCGGCGCTGGTGCAGGTCGCGTCGCCGCGAGCGCCTTCGCGCTCGCGCAGGGCGCAGACCTGCGCCCGCACCAGCGCGCGACACACGAGATGAAAGCGCAGCGCCGGCAGGCCGCCGTAGTCGCCAGTGGCCTCCAGCCAGCGGTTGAGCAAGCGCCACGCGAGCTCGGCCGCACCATGCGCGAGAAGGTCCATCACCGGGAACGCGAGGTCCTGGATCGGATCGATCCAGCGCAGCGAGTCGTTGAACTCGATCGCATCGAAAGGCGTCGGCCGGTCGCCGATCTGCACGATGTTGCCTAGGTGCAGGTCGCCGTGTCCCTCGCGAACGTGGCCGCCGATGCGGCGCTGCTCGAAATGGTCGCCGAGGCGCGCGCATTCGCTGCGCATCCAGATCGAGACAGGCGCGGTGCCGGGGTCGAGCAACGGCAGCACTGCCAGCAGCCCCTCGATGACCTGGGCGTGAGTTTCCGGGCGGCCGTGCGGGCCGGAAGGCAGCGCCTGCGGCGCCGCGCGGTGGAACGCTGCCAACAGCGCCGCCAGCGCGTCGACATCGGATTCGCGCACCTCGCCTCGGCCGAGGCGTTCGCTCCAGAGCGCGCCGTCGGCGAAGCGGCGCATCCGAAGCGCCACGTCGACGACGTGGCCCGGGACGCCGATCCGCACGCCGCCGGCCGCCCGGACGACATCGACGACGTCGAGGTACATATCGGGCGCGAACCGGCGGTTCACGCGCAACTCCTCGGTGCAATAGTGCCGACGCGAAGCGAGCGTGCGAAAGTTCAGGAACGGCAACCGGACCGGCTTCTTCAGCTTCCAGGCGATCTTGTCGCCCAGCAGCACCCACGAGATGTGCGTCTCGACCAGGCGCACGGGCTGCCCGGTCCTCTCGGCGAGGTGCTCGCGAAGTCGCTGAATGCGCTCGCGCGCTACGGGAAGCGGGTCCGATAGGGGCACGCCGCGGAGGGTCGCGCATCGGTGCCGGCTGGAAGTTGATTCAACTCAAGGCGCATTGACCGGCAGGCGCCGAGACTGGCGTCGTCCACACCTGCAGGAGCACGCGATGTACCAGCGGATTCTCGTTCCCGTCGACGGCAGCGCGACCTCCAATCTCGGCCTCGACGAAGCCGTCAAGCTGGCCAAGCTCACCAAAGGCCGCCTCCGCCTGGTGCATGTCGTCGATCAGATGCCGTTCCTCTTCGCCGCGGAAGGCTACGCAGCCATGTCGGCGGATGTGCTGGGCATGCTGAAGGACGCGGGCCAGAAGATCCTCGACGCAGCGCGCGAGCGCGTCGAAAAGGAGGGCGTGTCGGTGGAAGCGAAGCTCTTCGAGGGCCTCGATTCCCGCCTCAGCGACCGGATCCTCGAGCAGATCAAATCGTGGCAGGCGGACGTGATCGTCCTCGGCACGCATGGCCGTCGCGGCGCGCGCCGGATGCTGCTGGGCAGCGACGCCGAGCTCATCGTGCGCACGGCCACCGTGCCGATCCTGCTCGTGCGCGGCGACCCGCCCCACGCATGAGGCATGGCCCGAGAGGGCGCTGTCCAGGCGGCGCCCGGTCGAGCGCGTCGCGCTCGAACTTCACGCCATGTACTTGCCGCCGTTGATCGACAGCGTGACCCCGTTGATGAACGCCGAATCGTCGCTGGCGAGGAAGACGACGCAGCGCGCGACCTCGGCCGGAGTCGCGAGCCGGCCGGCGGGGATCGCGGCGAGGATCTTCTGCATCACCTCCGGCGGTACCGCGCCGACCATGTCGGTGTCGGTGTAGCCCGGCGCGAGGACGTTGACGGTGATGTTGTGCGAGGCGCCTTCCAGGGCCAGGGACTTGGTGAAGCCGATCAATGCCGCCTTGGTCGCCGCATAGTTCGTCTGGCCGAGCTGACCCGACAAGCCGTTGACCGACCCGAGGTTGACGATCCGCCCGAAGCGACGCGCGCGCATGCCGCCGATGACGGCCCGGCACATGTTGAAGCAGCCGCCGAGGTTCACGTCGACGACCTCGCGCCATTGCTGGGCGGTCATCTTGTGGAGCATCGCGTCGCGGGTGATGCCGGCGTTGTTGACCAGGACCTCGATCGGGCCGAGCGCTTCCTCGATCCCCGCCACCGACGACGTGCATCGCTCGGCGTCGGCGACGTCCCACTGGTAGCTGCCGATTCCCGTTCGCGCCGTGAAGGCCTCGGCCTCGGTGCGGCCGCTGCGATAGCTCACCGCGACGCGGTAGCCTGCCGCCAGCATCGCTTCGGCGGTGGCGGCGCCGATGCCCCGCGTGCCACCCGTGATCAGCGCAACTCGCATGTGCCACCTCCGGCGTCGAATGCGAAGACTCTAGGCCTGCCGGATCCGGGGGCCTTGCTTTCGATCAACAAACGGCGCGAGACGGTAGAAGACCCGCTTCGCCGCCTCGACGATCGCGAGGTAGACGAGGGCCATCGACAGCAGCCACGCGTAGAAGATCGCCGGCGGCGGGGTGAGGTGGAACAAGGGCGCGATCGGCGAGAAGGGCAGGAGCAGCGCGATGGCGCCGATGCCCAGTGACGTCGCGACGAGCGCGCCGCTCGGCTTGCTCGCCCAGGGCGCGCCGCGGGTGCGGATGACGAAGATCACCAGCACCTGGGTGAGGAGCGACTCGACGAACCAGCCGGTGCGAAAGAGCGTCTCATCGGCGTGGAGCACCACCAGCAGGAGCCAGAACGTCAGGGCGTCGAACGCCGAGCTGATCAGGCCGAAGGTCCACATGTAGCGCTGCACGAAACCCATGTCGAGGCTGCGCGGCTTCTTCAGGTCGCGCGCATCGACCCGGTCGAGCGGTATCGCGGCCTGGGAAACGTCGTAGAGGACGTTGTTGAGCAGGATCTGCGTCGGCAGCATCGGCAGGAAGGGCAGGAAGAGCGACGCTCCCGCCATGCTCACCATGTTGCCGAGGTTGGAGCTGGTGCCCATCATGATGTACTTGGCGATGTTCCCGTAGGTGCGCCGGCCTTCCAGCACGCCCTCGTGGAGCGCCGCCAGGCTGTGGTCGAGCATGACCATGTCGGCCACTTCGCGGGCGACGTCCGCCGCCGAGTCGACGCTGATGCCGACGTCGGCGGCGTGCAGCGGCGGTGCGTCGTTGACGCCGTCGCCGAGGTAGCCGACGACGTGCCCGCGCGCTCGCAGGGCGAGGATGATCCGGCTCTTCTGCCCCGGGTTGACGCGGCAGAAGAGGGTGGTTCGATCGACCCGGGCGCGCAGCGCCAGGTCGTCCATCGCGCTCATCTCGGCGCCCGTCAGGACGCCCTGCACCTTCAGGTGAAGCAGCGACGCGAGGTGGGTCGCGACCAGGTCGCTGTCCCCGGTGACGACCTTGACGGCGACGTCGCTGCGCGCCATGGCGGCGATCGCCTCGCGCGCGCCCTGCTTCGGCGGATCGATGAAGGCCGCGAAGCCCGCGAACACGAGCTCGCGTTCGTCGCCGACGGCGGCATGGCCGTGGTCTTGCGGCACCTCGCGCGAGGCGACCCCGAGAACGCGCAGGCCCTCGCGCTCGAGCGCATGGCACCGCTCGCGCAGCGATCCGCGCGTCCGATCGTCCAGCGGCGACGCCTTGCCTTCGTGCTCGTAGCGATCGCAGAGGGCGAGGACGTCGTCGGGTGCCCCCTTCACGACCAGGCGCCGTTCAGTGCCCCGCGAGAGCAGCACCGAGACGCGGCGCCGCTCGAAGTCGAACGGCACTTCGTCGAGCTTCTGCCAGCCCGCGACGTCGACGGGCAGCGCGAGGATGGCCTCGTCGAGGGGGCTCTTCAGCCCGCTCTCGAAGGCGCTGTTGAGATGGGCCAGAAGGAGAACCCGCGGCGCCTCCCGGCCCGCACCGTCGATGCATCGCTCCAGCGAGATCTTCGCTTCGGTGAGCGTGCCGGTCTTGTCGGTGCACAGCACGTCCATCGAGCCGAGGTTCTGGATGGCAGCGAGTCGCTTGACGATCACCCGGCGCCTGGCCATCCGCATCGCGCCGCGCGAGAGCGTCACCGACACGACCATGGGGAGCAGCTCCGGGGTCAGGCCGACGGCGAGGGCGATCGCGAACAGGAACGAGTCGAGCAACGGCCGGTGCAGGCTGACGTTGACCAGGATGACGAACAGCACCAGGAGCAGCGTGATCCTCATGATCATCACGCCGAAGCGGTGGATCGCCACTTCGAACGCGGTGGGGGGCGGTTCCACCTGGATCTGGCGCGCGACCTGTCCGAGCTCGGACGCCGCGCCCGTCGCGGCGACGACGACGCGCGCGCTTCCGCTGACGACCGAGCTGCCGGCGAACACGGCATTGGTCGCCTGCTGGAGCTCGACCGCTTCCCCCGGGAGGTCAGAGGCCGTCTTCTCGACCGGATACGCCTCGCCCGTCAGCAAGCCCTGGTTGACGAAGAAGTCGCGTGCCTGCAGGACGCGGGCGTCGGCGGGAACGCGGTCGCCGGCACAGAGCAGGACGACATCGCCGGGGACCACCGCGTCGACGGGCAACTCGGTCTCGGTGCCGTCGCGAACGGTCTTCGCGCGAAGCGCCAGGGACACGCGCAGCTTCGCCGCGGCGTGGGTCGCGCGGTGCTCCTGGAAGAAATCGAGCGCACGCTGAGCACCACCATGAAGACGATGATGGCGAAGTTGGTGACGTCGCCGGTGGCCGCCGAGATCGCGCTCGCGGCCAGAAGGATGAGCAGCAGGGGGTTGCGCAAGCGATTCCAGAGCTGGCGGGCGAGCGGCCGCGCCGACGCCTGATGCGTGGAATTGGGGCCGAACTCGCGCAGGCGCGCCCCGGCCTCGATGGTCGTCAGCCCGGTCGCCGCTATCGTCGACAACGGCTCGAGCCACCACGGGCGAGGCCTCCGGATCTCGGCAGTTTCCATGGAGGATGGGCGCACAGGTCAGGGTACGGAGCTTGGCCACGCCGGCGCTTGACACCGCGCAAGCTGCGAAGGCCATGCGTGGCGGGCGGACCTTGCGCCCGGTCAAGACCACCGGCATTCGAGCGGCGAAGATGTCTGCGTCTGCGTTTACGTCTGCCTCGAACGAGATCGCCCATGCAAGCCTCCTTCGATCCCTGGTCGACTGCACTGGTCGCTGCCGATATCGCGCTGGCGGCGCACGCCCGACCCGTCGACCTCGCCGACCGCCGCGCCCGGCGCACGGCTGCGCTGCTGGAGGCGGCCATCCACCGCTCGCCGTTGTATCGCCACCTGCTCACGGGCAGCGCAGACGCGCCTCGCCTCGCGGACATGCCCGTGATGCGCAAGGCCGAGCTGATGCGATGCTTCGACCGCTGGTGCACCGAACCCGAGGTTCGCCTCGCGGATGTCCGCGACTTCGCGGCCGATCCGGCCCACGTCGGCAAGTCGTTTCTCGACAAGTACACCGTCTTCGAGAGCTCCGGCAGCAGCGGCGAGCCGGGCTACTTCGTCCAGGACGCCGCGGCGATGGCGGTCTATGACAGCCTCGAGCTCCTGCGCAAGCCCGACCTGCAGCCGTGGCGACGCCTGCTCGACCCCTGGGGCCTGGGCGAGAAGATGGTCTTCGTCGGCGCCACCGGCGGCCATTTCGCCAGCACCGTGTCGATCGAGAGGCTCAGGCGGCTGAACCCGCTGCTCGCGGGCGGCCTGTCGTGCCTGTCGTTCCTCCAGCCGATCGACGTGCTCGTCCGCGAGCTCGACCGGATCGCTCCCTCGGTCATCGCGACGTACCCGAGCGCCGCCGTGCTGCTCGCCGGCGAGTTCTTGGCGGGGCGGCTGCACAAGGCGCCGCGCGAGATCTGGACCGGGGGCGAAACGCTGTCGCCGGGAATGCGCAAGTTCATCCGCGACGCCTTCGGCTGCACGGTCGTCAACAGCTACGGAACGTCCGAGTTCCTCGCGCTCGCGTGCGAATGCAAGCACGGGGCGTTGCATCTCAACAGCGACTGGGCGATTCTCGAGCCCGTCGACGCGGACGGCAACGCGGTGCCCCCCGGGACTCCGGGCGTCACGACCTTGCTCACGAACCTGGCCAATCACGTCCAGCCCCTGATCCGCTATGACATCGGCGATCAGGTGACGCTGCGGCCGGAGGCTTGCCCGTGCGGCTCGCCGCTGCCGGTCCTGGACGTCTGCGGGCGCTGCGACGAGACGCTGTCGCTGCTCGGCGAGGGGGGGCGCCGAATCTCGATCGTGCCGCTCGCCCTCACCACGGTGCTGGAAGAGCAGGCCGGCTTGTTCGATTTCCAGCTCGTCCAGCAAGGCGCAGGCGAGCTTTCTCTGAGCACGCCGGAGCGCGGATCGGCGGCGACGCGACGGCTGCATCGGGCGCGCGACGTGCTGGGCGAATTTCTTCACGAGCAAGGCGCGCTGCCGGTGCGCATCCACTGCGTCAGCGGGCGCGCCCCGCACCGGGGCCGGTCGGGCAAGCTGAAGCGCGTCGTCGCGTCAGCCAGTTGAGTCGACGTTGCGTCAGGTCAACGACGCGGGAACGTTCATTCACTATCGTCAACGTGTCAGTTTCGAGGGCGACATGATGGGCCAGGAAACCTGGGCAATCGCGGCGCTCCGGTCGCTGTTCGGCCGGAAAGGGCGGCGCGGCGAGCCGAAAGGCCATGCGGTGGCGGGCCGTGAGCTTTGCCGAAGTTCCAGCCCGTCGTTACCGATACCTCCCCGGCAATCCCTTGGGCTTGGCGGCGAAACGAGCGGCCCGTCGAGGGATCCCATTGACACTGCCAGAGCCGACGGGGGATTCGTCGACACCTGCCCGGACTACATGCCGAATCAGAGCCCGCGCTAGGTTCCGCAGCGTAACGCCCTCCCGGCGAGCGGCAGCGGGTCACTGGCCTGACACCCCTCCGGAGGTTCACGGCCTTAATATCGACAATTCCGGTCAATTTCCAGGTGGTTCGTGGATACGGCCAAGCCGCACCTCGCCGTCGTCGACGACGAAGCCGACATCACCCGCCTGCTGGCGACCTACCTTCAGGCGAACGGATTCCGCGTGACGCAACTGCACGACGGCGCCGCGCTCTTCCGATTGATGGAAGAAGACGCGCCGGCGCTGGTCCTGCTCGACGTCGGACTCCCCGGCGCCGACGGTTTCTCCATCGCGCGCGAGATCCGCGCGCGCTGGCGCTGCGGCGTCGTCATGGTGACCGGGCGCGGCGACGCCGTCGACAAGGTGGTGGGGCTGGAGATCGGTGCCGACGACTACGTCACCAAGCCGTTCGATCTCCGCGAGCTGCTGGCGCGGATCAAGGCGGTGCTGCGGCGCGTCTCGGCCGTCGCGCCGTCGGCGGGGGCCGAAGCGGGCGAAAGACGGCGCTTCGCCGGCTGGGAGCTCGACTTGTCGGCGCGACGGCTACTGAATCCCGAAGGCCACGAAGTCGCGTTGACCAGCGGCGAGTTCGATCTGCTGTCGACATTCCTCTCGCACGCAGGACGCGTCCTGTCGCGTGACTTCCTGCTCGGGGAAACGCGCGGCCGCGAGGCGGGTCCGTTCGATCGGACGATCGACGTCCAGGTCGGCCGGCTGCGCAAGAAGATCGAGAAGGACAGCGACGATCCGCAGCTGATCAAGTCGGTGCGCGGTGCCGGCTACATCCTCGTGGCGCCGGTGAGCGGCGCGCCGTCGTGACCTCGCCGCAGATCCCGGTCGCACGCTTTCCGTTCGGCACCGACGAGGTCGGCGTCTATCGAACTCTCTTTGCGGCATACCCCGACGCGTTGATCGTCGCCGATGCGAACGGCACGATCGTGCTGGCCAACCCGTCGGCGGCCGCGCTCTTCGGCTTCGAGATCGACGAGCTGGTCGGGCAGCCCATCGACATGCTCGTCCCGAATGCCGTCCGCCCGCGCCATTCCGCCTATCGCGCGGAGTTCGCGCGTGCGCCGCGGGCGCGGCCGATGGGCAAGCAGACCGACCTAGTCGCCCGGCGCAAGGACGGCAGCGAGGTCGTCGTCGAGATCGCGCTCAGCCCGTTGCAGGACCAGGGCTATCCGCTCGTCGTCGCCGCGATACGAGATATCGGCGCCTATCCACGCATGAAGCGGGCACTGCAGCGCGCGCACTACAGCGAACGGCTGGCGCAGGTGGGGCGCCTGGCCGTCGACGAGCGTGACCCGCAGATCGTTCTCGACGAAGTTCCTCTCGTCGCCGCCGACGCGCTCGGCCTCGACACCGCGGTCGTCTACCTGCTCGAGGCGAACGGCCTCGAGATGCGCGTCGCCAGCGTCGCCGGCGAGACGCCGGGCGAAGCAGTGGGCGACCTCGTCGCCAACCGGCCGGACACCTCGCTCGGCTTCGTCTTCGCCAGCGGCCGCTCGCTCACGGCTGCCGACTACACCCATGAAACCCGCTTCAACGTGCCGCAGTCGTACCTCGATGCGGGCCTCGTCAGCGCGCTCGCCGTGCCAATCTCCGACCGCGGCCGGATCATCGGCGTGGTCGCCCTGCGGTCGCGCACGAGGCGCGAGTTCGGAGACGACGAAGTGCGCTTCGTCGAGTCGCTCGCGAACCTCCTGGCGAGCAGCCTGCAGCGAACGAGGTCGGAGGAGGCGCTCCAGCACGCGCAACGGCTCGAAAGCGTCGGCCAGCTGACCGGCGGCATCGCCCACGACTTCAACAACCTGCTCACGGTGATCCAGGGCAACCTGCAGGTGCTCGGCGATCTGCCGGAGTTGGCCCAGGGATCGGCGCGGGAGCTGGTCGATGCCGCCGGCCGCGCCACCAAGCGCGGCGCGGAGCTCACCGGCAAGCTGCTCGCGTTCTCGCGGCGCCAGGTGCTCAGGCCGGCGGCGGTCGATGCCGGCGGAATGCTCCAGTCCCTGGCCGACCTGCTGCGTCGCACGCTGGACCAGCGCATCCGCATCGAGGTCGATGTCTCGGAGCGGCCGCTCGAGGTGCTGGCCGACCCGGGCCAGCTCGAGTCGGCGCTGCTCAACATCGCCATCAACGCGCGCGATGCGATGCCCGGCGGCGGCACGCTGCGCTTCAGCGCCGACTACTCCGCGCTCCCCGGTGGCGTCGTTGCGAGCCCCCTGGTCGCGGCCCAGAGCGACTTCGTCCGGATCGCGGTGAGCGACAGCGGCAGCGGCATGTCCGGCGAAGTCAAGGAACGCGCGCTGGAGCCTTTCTTCACTACCAAGGAACCCGGTCGCGGCACGGGCCTCGGGCTCAGCACCGTCTACGGCTTCGTCACGCAATCGCGCGGCATGCTGACCCTCGACAGCGAGCTCGGCCGGGGCACCACCGTCACGCTCTACCTGCCGCGGCCGCGACAGGCGGCGACGGAATCGGTGACGGTCGAGCGAGACCGCGCGGTGCCGGCCGGCCTCTCAGTGCTTCTGGTCGAGGACGATGCCGAAGTGCGCGCCGTCATCCGCCGGTTTCTCGATTCGTTCCGCTGCGAAGTCACCGAGGCGGCGAGCGCGGAGCAGGCGTTGCTTTCCCTCGGCGGCGAACAGCACCCCGACCTGCTCCTGAGCGACATCGCGCTCGGCCCCGGAATTCGCGGGACCGATCTGGCGGCGCGCGTGCAGAAGCGGTTTCCGACCATGGCGGTCGTGCTCATGTCGGGCTTTTCCGCCGAGCTGCTGGAAGCCGACAGCGGCTCGCCGCCGGAATGGGAGCTGTTGCGCAAGCCCTGCTCGCGCGAGGAGCTCGGGGCGGCGATCGCGCGCGTCCTCGCGAGCCGGGTCTGACCGCTACTGGAGCGTCGGCGCCGGTGCCGGAGCCAGGCACCCTTGCACGAAGGCCGACAGGGCGCCGACGTCGGCGATGCGCAAATCGCGCCGTCCCTTTTCGGCGAAGGCGATGACCCCCGCCCGCGCCAGCTTGGACAGCGCCCGGCTGACGGTCTCCAGCGTCATGCCCAGGTAGTTGCCGATCTCGGCGCGCGTCATGCGCAAGGTGATCTGGTCGCAGCGCAGGCCGCTCTTGGCGAGCGAGTCGGCCCACGAGCGCAGGAATTCGGCCACCCGCGCATCGGCGGGCAAGGTGCAGAGCGACATCAGCGAGTCGCGCTCGCGGCCGATCTGGCGGCTCATCGCCTCGTGCAGGACGGTCAGGAGCTCGGGGCAGGGGCGGCAGGCGGCAAGCAAGTCGTCGTAGCGGATGGTCCAGACCTCGCCCGTGTCCATGGCGATCGCTTCGCACGAGTAGAAGCCACCGGCGATGCCGTCGAAGCCGAGCCAGTCGCCGCGGAACTTCAGGCCGACCACCTGCTCGCGACCGTCGGCGGCGAGGTTGATCATCTTGAAGCAGCCCGAGTTGAGGACGTAGAGGCTGGTGAAGCGTTCTCCGGCGGCGTAGATCGAATCGCCGGCATGGACCACCCGGCGCTGCGGCGCGAGTCGCTCCTGCAGCAGCCGCAACGTGTCGACGGTGCGCTGGCTGGCCCGCTGGTCGGCCAACCGATCGGGCGACAGGTTCGCGGTAGTGCGCATCGAGCCACGGGGACGAGCGTCATGGGCGGGGGTGCTGAGCATCTCGAGTCCTTTGGTGGGCGGGCTGGAATGAATGCTAGGCAGCGAACGGCACCGCTCTGCCAACGGAACGCATCGCTCGGTCGCGGTGTGTAAACGGACGGTGACAGCGCTGGCGCTATTGACGCGCATCAACTCCGGCCGGGGCGGCCTCATTACCCTTGCCTTCCTCGCTTCGCCTCGCAAGACGGCTCAATGCCCAGCGCGCCAACGCCTTCCGTCCCGGCCACCCCGTGGCCATCGCCGCTCGACAGCGACTCGCTCCTCGCGAGCGCGCGCGAGTTGCAGCGAGCGGGAGACGGGGCGCCCAAGGCGCACCTGCTGCGCGACCGGCACCTCGGCCTGGTCTGCGAGCTCGACGACGGCGAGGAGGCGAAGCTCTTTCGTCGCGCGGCGACGGCGCTCGGCGCGCGGGTGACGCATATCCGGCCCAGCGTCTCGCAGCTCGATACCGCCGGCGAGGAGGCGCTGAAGCACACCGCTCGCATCCTCGGCCGGCTCTACGACGGCATCGAGTGCCAAGGGCTCGACCCGTCGCTCGTCATTCGGCTCGCTCGCGACGCCGGCGTGCCCGTGTTCGACGGCCTCGCTTCGTCCCGCAACGCGACGGCGCCCCTGACCCGGCTGCTCGACGGTGCCGATTCGGCCGAGACGAAGCGGCTGCTGATCCTCCAGGCCGTGCTGCTCTTCGCGCTGCTGAATCGTGCCCCGACGGGCGGGTTCGTCCTGCAGAAAGGAACCCCATGAGACGCTTCTTGTTCGACCACCTGACGCCGGCGCTCGCGCTGGCGTGCGCGCTGACGGTGTTCCTCGCGGCCGCCCTGGAGCTGCCGGAGGGGCCGACGCCCGCACCGCCGGCGGCAGCGCACGCCGCCCGCTGAGCCGGGGGATCACGATGCGAGGCCGCGAACGGCGGGCGGGCGCTGCAACGCAGCTCCTGCACACGCTGCAGCTTGCGGCCTCGATCGCGACGCTCGCGTTCTCGCTGACAGTGCCTGCCGGCGAGCTTCCCGACTTCAGCCCGCAGGTCTCGCGCGAAGGGGCGGTCGTCGTCAGCATCACGACGGTGACGCTGGAGCGTCGTCCGACGCTCGAAGACGACGGCGACGGCGAGGCGGGCGCCACCTTCGTCGAGCGCGCACCGGAAGCCGGCGAACGAGGCGCCGAGCGACGCCCGGTGCGGGGATTCGCCTCCGGCGTGATCGTCTCCGCCGAAGGCCACATCCTGACCAGCGCCCACGCCGTGGGGCGTCTGCGCGAAGCGACGATCCGGCTCGCCGACGGCCGCGAGTTCAGCGGTCGGCTGATCGGCCTGGACACCGTCAGCGACCTCGCCCTCCTGAAGATCGAGGCCGGCCGCCTCGCCGTCGCGGCGATCGGCGATCCGCGCGCGCTGAGGGTCGGCGACTGGGTTTCGGCGATCGGCGCTCCATTCGGGCTCGAGTCGAGCGTCACCGCGGGCATCGTCAGCGCGCGGCGCACGCTGCCGGGCACCAACGGCATCGAGATGATCCAGACCGACGTCGCCGTCAATCCCGGCAGTTCGGGGTCGCCGCTCTTCAACCTGCACGGCCAGGTCGTCGGCATCAATTCGATGGTCTACACGACCAGCGGCGGCTACCAGGGCGTCTCCTTCGCCCTGCCCATCGACGCCGCCATGAGCGTCGCGCGTCAGCTGCGCGAGCACGGCCGCGTCGTTCGCGGCCAGGTCGGACTCGACGTGCAGGAAATGACGCCGGCGCTGGCGCTGGCGTTCGGCCTGCCTCGGGCTGCCGGCGCCATCGTCGTGTCGACGGTGCGTGGCGGGCCGGGCGAGCGGGCGGGGCTTCGCGTCGGCGACATCGTCCTCGGCGTCGATGAGCGCGATGACATGCGCTACGCGGACATCCAGCAGGCGATCGCCGACCGGGCTCCCGGCACGAGCGTGCGGGTCGGCGTCTGGCGGTCCGGCACGCTCCGCCACGTCGCGATCGAGGTCGCCGAGCTGGCGAACGCGAGCGCACCGCCTCCCGCCAGGCCGCGCCGGGGCGACCGCCTCGGCCTGATCGTGGCCGAGATGTCGCCTCGGCCGGTGCCCGGCGTCGACGACGCCGTCCTCGAGGTCCGCGAGGCACACGGCATCGCGCTGCGCGCCGGCCTCTGGGCGGGCGATCGCATCCTTCGCGTCAACGACACGGTGGTGCGCCGGCTCGCCGACTACCGGGCGGCCATCGCGCGCGCGCCGTTCGATTCCTACGTCGCATTGCTGGTCCTTCGAGACGGGCGGATGCGCTATTTCGCGCTGGGCGATCCCGGCAACGATTCCTGAAAGGAGACCGTCATGCATCCGACGATCCGCATCATTCGCGACGAGCACAGCACCCTGTCCGCGGTGCTCCGCTCGATCGGCCTGCTGCTCTCGGAAAGTCGCCGTCACGGCGTGATGCCCGACTTCCAGGTGCTGCGCGCCATGCTCTTCTACATCGACGAGTTTCCCGAGCGGGTGCATCACACGAAAGAGACGTCGCTCCTCTTTCCGGCGCTGCGGGCGCGCAGCGACGAGCTCGCTTCGATCCTCGACCGCCTCGATAGCGATCATGCGACCAGCCACCACGCGGTGCGCGACCTGGAGCACGATCTGCTCGCGCTGGAGATGTTGAGCGATGCCGCCGATGCACCCGCGCGCCGGGTGCGCTTCGAGGACCGGATGCGCGACTACATCGCCGGCTACCTCGAGCACATGCGCGTCGAGGAGATGGACGTGCTGCCGATGGCCGAGCGCGTGCTGAGCCCCGCCGACTGGGCCCATCTCGACGCAGCCTTCATGGAGAACCGCGACCCGCTCACGTGTCGCGACGCCGACGACGCCTTCCGGCCGCTGTTCAAGCGCATCCTGATGACCTTGCCGGCGCCCCTCGGGCTCGGCCCGTCGCTCGAGGCGTTGCGCGGCGCTCACCTGGGCGCTGCTGTCGCCTCGTCGTCGGCGTGGATCGCTTCGGCCGGCGACGCTGCGAAGCGCGACGTCAAGGGCCGCTAATGCGCAGAGCGCTCAGCTTGGCGGCGCGGGATGGGCGAGGAGCGTGGAGGCCGGCGCCGGCGCGCGCAGCACCGATATGACGCGGCGCAGGCCGTCGGCTCCGGCGCAGATCGCCCAGCAGATCCAGGCCGACCAGAGGGTATGGCTCGGATAGTGGGCGCCGCGGACGAGCTGGCCGATGCCGAACAGCACGCCGGCGGCGAGCACGCCGAGCAGCCACGCACGCGCGCGCCGGGGATCGTGGCCGCGCCACAGGAAGTACATGCCGAAGAACGCGTAGGCCGCGATGGCGTGGCCGGCCGGGAAGCAGTGGCCGGGGCCGCCGTCGGCGAGTCCCCATTGCCAGTGCGAGACGTACCTCGCCATGCCGCCGAATTCGGCCAGGTCCCAGGGGCAGCTGGTGGCGCTCAGGCGCTTCAGCGCCGGCACCGCCAGCGCGCAGAGCAGCATGACGCCGAGCCAGCCCAGGCGTTCCGTGCGGCCCGGCGCGCCGCGAGCGGCTTTCGGCGTGCGCAGGGCGACGACAGCGAGCGCCGCCGCGAGCAGCCACGCGAGCCAGCGGCCACCGCTGTGCACGAGCGTGCTCGCCCACAGGCTGTCGCGCTCCGCAAAGCCGGTCGCTCCGCCGAAGAGGCGCATGACCCGCATGTCGAGGCCACTGAAATCCCACGCGAGCACCAGAG
This sequence comes from Caldimonas sp., assembly GCA_039932815.1. Taxonomy (GTDB): domain Bacteria; phylum Pseudomonadota; class Gammaproteobacteria; order Burkholderiales; family Burkholderiaceae_C; genus Schlegelella_A. The sequence continues at coordinate 44,251 of JBDTPG010000001.1, read as the reverse complement.
CGAGGAACGCCGTGGTGATGTAGAAATCGCGCCGGCCTGCCGATGTCGTCTTCACGGCAGGGCGACCGTCCGACGATAGCGCGCGGGCGAGGCCATCGCCGAATTGTCGCCGAACCGAACTTCAGCCCGATCTCATGGGGCGACGCCGCACAGCGCGGCGCCGAGGCCGTGCCATAGCGCAAAAAGCGAGGCGCCGGCGAGCAGCGCGCCGGCCGCGCGGACGGGCCATTCGGCGAGGTGCTCGCGCGCGTTCCGGCCCCGAAGCCGCGACCAGAGCGACTGCGCGAGCCACAGGCCTAGCGTCGATGCCAGCGCGAAGGCGGCCATCACCGCCGCACCGGCCGCGGCGTTCGACGCCAGCGCGGACACGAGCAGTGCGGACTGCAGCAGCCCGCAGGGCACGATCACCCACGCCGCGCCGATCAATCCGGCACGCGCCGGCGCCGGCAGCTTCCTGAAGACGCGAACCGGTTGCGCCTGGCCGATCGCGGCCAGCCTCGGTTGCGCCGCGGAGAGCCAGGCCGGCGCGCGGCCGAACGAGAGCAGCCAGAGGCCCAGGAGCACCGCGGCGACGTGCACGATGGCCCAGATCGGCCGCACCATCGGCGCCGCGTCGCTGAAGGCGCCGAGGCCGTTGACGCCGGTCGCGACCAGCGCGCCCATGGCGGCGTAGCCGACGACGCGCCCGGTGTGCAGCGCCAGCAGCGGGCTCGGACCACGGCGACCGCCGCGTTCGCTGCCGACCCGGGCGGCGACATTGCAGGCCGCGCCGCACATGGCGGCACAGTGCGGCCCGCCGGCCAGCCCCATCAGCGCGGCGGCGGTGACGAGCGCAGCGTCCACGACTCGATCGTCTCCTGTCGATCAGGGGCCGACGGCCGGCGTCGCCGCGGGCGCGGCGCGCGCGGCGTCGTCGAAGCCGGGACCGTTGATCTCGTCGGCGCTCAGCATGAGCAGCGCGGTCATCGCCGCAGCGGCCGCGATGCCGACCCAGAAGATCAGGAAGGTGACCGAGTAGATCGTCACCGGCGACCAGCCGATGAGGCCGCCGCCGAACCAGCGCATGTCATGCGGGTCGAGCACGGCGAAGACGAGCGCATCGAGGACGCCGGCGGTGAGGAACGCCGGCCACAGGATGCAGATCGCGCGTCTCATGGCCGTGTCGCAGGCGTGGCCGCGTGGTTGCGGGCCTGGAGCGCGGGCGCTGCCGCGCGCGCGTCGCTGCGCGGCGAGGTCGCCGTCGGCGTCTCGACGAGCACGACGTCGGCGTGGCGATAGGCGAGGACCATGGTCGCGCTGCCGGCCACGATCACGAGCGCCGGGCCCGAGAGTGCGAACCAGACGATGGGAAAGCGCCACCAGGGCGGCGCCTTCGGCCCTGCGCCGTCAGGAACGGAAGCGATGTTCGACATGGAGGTCTCCTTTCAGCGCGGCACGACGAAGGTCGACTTCTCGTGCCGCTCGGCCTGGGGCTCGTCGCGTCCGGCCGCGTGCGACTCGGCATCGGCGAGCAGGACGATGCGAAAGCGCAGCGGATGCGCGCCCGCACCGAGCGCGACGGCGGCTTCGGGCGGCAGCTGCACCGAGAGCGGCACCCAGCGCGCCTCGGTCGGGGCCAGCTCGACGTCGGACCATTGCGACAGGGTCGCCTGCGCCAGGCCTTCGGGCTCGATGTGGAAGCGCTGCGTCTGCTCGGTCGAGTTCATCAGCTGGACGCGGTAGACGTTCTCGACCCGGCCGCCTTCGACGAGGCGGGCGAGGGCGCCGCGGTCGCGCACGACGTCGGCCTTGAACGGCGAGCGCAGCGCCAGGCTGGCGACGAAGGCGACGACGATCGCCGAGAGGATCGCGCCGTACACCAGCACGCGCGGGCGAAAGGCGCGGCGCCACATCTGGCGCCGCGTCCAGCCGTTCTGGATCCCGTTCTGCGTGGCGTAGCGGATCAGGCCGCGCGGCGACTGCATCTTGTCCATCACGCTGTCGCAGACGTCGATGCAGGCGGCGCAGCCGATGCACTCGTATTGCAGGCCCTTGCGGATGTCGATGCCGGTCGGGCAGACCTGGACGCACAAGGTGCAGTCGATGCAGTCGCCCTTGCCGACCGAGGCCGCATCGACGCCGCGCCGGCGCGAGCCGCGCGGCTCGCCGCGCGCCGCGTCGTAGCTGATGATCAGGGTGTCGCGGTCGAACATCGCGCTCTGGAAGCGCGCGTACGGGCACATGTACTTGCAGACCTGCTCGCGCATGTAGCCGGCGTTGCCGTAGGTCGCGAAGCCGTAGAAGAGGATCCAGAACGCCTCCCACGGCCCGACCCCGAGCGTCACGACTTCGGCGGCGAGCGAGCGCGCGGGCGTGAAGTAGGCGACGAAGGTGAAACCGGTCCATGCGCCGATCGCGAGCCAGACGGCCTGCTTGCCGCCGCGGCGCAGCAGCTTTTGCGCCGACCAGGGCGCGGCGTCGAGCTTCATGCGCGCCTGCCGGTCGCCCTCGAACTTGCGCTCGACCCACATGAAGATCTCGGTGTAGACCGTCTGCGGGCAGGCGAAGCCGCACCACAGGCGCCCGGCAACGGCGGTGAAGAGAAAGAGCGAGAACGCCGAGACGATCAGCAGACCGGCGAGGTAGATCACGTCCTGAGGGTGCAGGACCATGCCGAAAATGTAGAAGCGGCGCGCGGCCAGGTCGAGCAGCACGGCCTGGCGGCCGTTCCATGCGAGCCACGGCAGGCCGTAGAACAGGAGCTGCGTCACCCAGACGAACAGCCAGCGCCAGGTCGCGAACCAGCCGCTCACGGTGCGCGGCTGGATCTTGGCCTCGCTGACGTAGAGCGATCCGCTTTCTGCCGCGGTGGCCGCGGCGACGATCGGGATGACGGCGTGATTCATGTCGATGGGAAGCGCCGGCGACGCCGTCGCCGAGGTCAGCGCGCCGCCGTCTGCCGGCTCTGCGACAGGCTCCAGACGTAGCTGGCGAGCAGGTGGATCTGCGCCGGCGTCAGCCGCCCTGCCTGCGCCGGCATGACGTTGGTCTTGCCGTGGTCGATCATGTCGACGATCGCCGGCTCGCCCCAGCCGTGCAGCCAGACCTTGTCGGCGAGATTGGGGGCGCCGATCGCCTGGTTGCCCTTGCCGTCGGGGCCGTGGCAGGCGGCGCAGACGACGAACTTCTTCTTGCCCGCGGCCGCCGCGATCGGGTTGTGCGGGTCGCCGGACAGGCTCATCACGTAGTTGGCGACATCGTGCGCGTCGCCGGCGCTGCCGACGGCGGCCGCCATCGGCGGCATCACGCCGGTACGGCCGAGGGTGATCGTCTCCTCGATCTTCTCCGGCGTGCCGCCGTGCAGCCAGTCGTTGTCGGTGAGGTTCGGGAAGCCCTTGCTGCCGCGCGCGTCCGAGCCGTGGCAGGTCGCGCAGTTGTTGATGAACAGGCGCTGGCCGGTCGCCATGGCGCGCTCGTCGCGGCTGAGGGCCTCGGCCGGTTGCGCGGCATAGGCGTCGTAGATCTTCGCGCTCGCCAGGGCGACGCGAGCCTGGTCGGCTTCCAGCTCGCCGCGGCTGGTCCAGCCGAGGCTTCCCGGCGTCGACCCCAGTCCGGGATAGGCGTACACGTAGGCCAGCGCGAACACCACCGTGAGCACGAACAGGATCACCCACCAGAGCGGCAGCGGGTTGTTCATCTCGACCAGGTCCTCGTCGAACACGTGGCCGGTGCTGTTGTCCTGGGCCATCGGCTGCCGGCGGCTCGCGAACACCAGCAGCGCGAGGCAGGCGATCAACCCGACCAGCGTGACGACGGCGATGAAGATCGACCAGCCGCTGCTGAAGAAGTCGCTCATCGCGCCACCTCGTCGGCGTCGGCCGCGAAGGGGATCAGCGCCGCCTCCTCGAAGCGCGGCGCGTTGCGCCGCAGGCTCACCCAGACCATCAGGCCCAGGAAGACCCCGAGCGACACCACCGTGACGGCGATGCGCAGGTCGTTGACGTCCATGCGTTCTCCTGTGCGTGCGTTACTTGACTGCCGTGCCGAGCACCTGCAGGTAGGCGACGAGCGCCTCGATCTCGGCCTTGCCGCGCACCTCGCCCGGCGCCTGGGCGATCTCGGCATCGGTGTAAGGGACGCCGACGCGGCGCAGGCCGGTCATGTGGGCGGCGATGGCGGAGTCGTCGACCTTGTCCGTGAACAGCCACGGGTACGCCGGCATGTTCGACTCCGGCACCAGGTCGCGCGGGTTGTTGAGATGCAGGCGATGCCACTCGTCGCTGTACTTGCCGCCGACGCGGTGCAGGTCGGGCCCGGTGCGCTTGCTGCCCCACTGGAACGGGTGGTCGTAGACGAACTCGCCGGCCATCGAATAGTGGCCGTAGCGCAGCGTCTCGGCCTGCAGCGCCCGGATCATCTGCGAGTGGCAGTTGTAGCAACCCTCGCGGGTGTAGATGTCGCGGCCGGCGAGCTGCAGGGCGGTGTAGGGCTTGAGCCCCGGGACCGGCTGCGTCGTCGAGCGCTGGAAGAAGAGCGGCACGATCTCGACGATGCCGCCGACGGCGACGACGAGCAGGATCAGCACGATCATCAGGAAGTTGTTGGTCTCGATCTTCTCGTGACCCGACGGCGGGCGCGCGGTGCTCATGGCGTTCTCCGAAGTTTCAGGCGGCGCTGCCGGCGAGCGCCGCAGCGGCCGGGATCGCGACCGGCGCGGCGCGCCCCGCGCGGACGGTCATGACGACGTTCCACGACATCACCAGCATCCCCGAGAGATAGAGCAGCCCGCCGACGAGGCGGATCACGTAGAAGGGGAAGGTCGCCTTGACGCTCTCGACGAAGCTGTAGACGAGCGTGCCGTCGGCGTTGACGTCGCGCCACATCAGGCCCTGCATGACCCCGGCCATCCACATCGCGGCGATGTAGAGGACGATGCCGAGCGTGGCGATCCAGAAGTGCAGCTCGATCGCCGGCACGCTGTACATCTTGGTGCGGCCGAACATGCGCGGGATCATGTAGTAGAGGGTGCCCATCGAGACCAGGCCGACCCAGCCGAGCGCGCCGGAGTGGACATGGCCGATCGTCCAGTCGGTGTAGTGCGAGAGCGCGTTGACGGTCTTGATCGACATCATCGGGCCCTCGAACGTGCTCATGCCGTAGAACGAGAGGCTGACGACGAGGAATTTCAGGATCGGGTCGTCGCGCAGTTTGTGCCACGCGCCCGACAGCGTCATCATCCCGTTGATCATCCCGCCCCAGCTCGGCGCCAGCAGGACCAGCGAGAACACCATGCCGACCGACTGCGCCCAGTCGGGCAACGCGGTGTAGTGCAGGTGGTGCGGGCCTGCCCACATGTACGTGAAGATGAGGGCCCAGAAGTGGACGATCGAGAGCCGGTACGAGTAAATCGGGCGCTCGGCCTGCTTCGGGATGAAGTAATACATCATCCCGAGAAAGCCTGCGGTGAGGAAGAAGCCGACCGCGTTGTGGCCGTACCACCACTGGACCATCGCGTCCTGCACGCCGGCATAGACCGAGTAGCTCTTCATCCAGCCGACCGGAACGACGGCGCCGTTGACGATGTGGAGCAGGGCGACGGCGATGATGAAGGAGCCGAAGAACCAGTTGGCGACGTAGATGTGGCGCACCTTGCGGATGCCGATGGTGCCGAAGAAGACGACGGCATAGGCGACCCAGACGACGGCGATCAGGATCGCGATCGGCCACTCGAGCTCGGCGTACTCCTTGGCGCGGGTGTAGCCGAGCGGCAGCGAGATCGCCGCCGAGACGATCACCGCCTGCCAGCCCCAGAACACGAAGTTCGCCAGCCTGGGCATGAAGAGGGCCACCTGCGACGTGCGCTGCACGACGTAGAGGCTGCTCGCCATCAGCGCGCAGCCGCCGAAGGCGAAGATCACGGCATTGGTGTGGAGCGGGCGCAGCCGTCCGTAGCTGAGCCAGGGGATGCCGAAATTCAGCTCGGGCCAGGTGAGCTGCGCGGCGATGAGAACGCCCACGGTCATGCCGACGACGCCCCACAACACCGCGGCGAGCGTGAAGAGGCGCACCGCGCCGTCCTCGTAGCTCGAACTCTTCGCAATGGCTGTCGGGCGCGCGGGCGCGGGCCCCGCCGGGGCGGGAAGGGCAACATCCATCTCCGGAACTCCTCGTCAATCGTCCGCGAGGAGTTTCGAGCGCAGCGTCAACTCGGCCTTTGATCGCCGTCAAAGTTCGGCTCGCCGCCGAGGATCCGGTTTCCTTCCTGTTGCAGATCGTCGAACTGGCTCGTCTGCAGCGCCCACGCGAACAGCGCCATCAGCGCGAAGACGAGAACGACCGAGAGCGGAATCAGAAGAAAGAGGATGTCCACGAAGGAGGCGCTCGGCGGCTCAGTGGGAGAAAAAAGTCGGAACGGTCATGTGGCCGAGCAGGTGACGCGTGACGCCGCCGAGCACCCACTCGCGCAGGCGCGAGTGTCCGTAGCCGCCGCAGACGATCAGATCGACGGAGAGATCGTTGGCACGCGAGAGCAGTTGCTCCCCCGCGCCCGCGAAGTCGATTTCGCGATGCGCGGCGAAGGCGACCCCGTGGGAGGCGAGCCAGGCCGAGGCCGATCGCAGCGAATCGTCGGGGTCGTTCGCGGTGACCGCCGGGCCGATCTCGATCAGCGAGACCTTCTCGGCGCCGCGCAGCAGCGGCAGGGCGTCGCGCAGCGCATGCGCCGCCTCGCGCGTGTCCTTCCAGGCGACGAGGACGCGCTGGCCGACGCTCGCGAAGCGGCCGGTGTACGGCACGACAAGCGCCGGCGGCCCGGCATGCAGCAGCACCTGCTGCGGAAAATCGAAGGCGATGCCGTCGCTGGGCGCCGCGACATCGGTCTGCCCGAGCACCAGCAGATCGCTGCACCGGCCGTGCCGGACGACGGCATCGAGCGCCTCGCCGACGACCACGCGCGATTCGAAGGAGACGATCTCCGCGCTCCGGCATTGCGCATCGAAGGCGCTGGCGGCCGCCTCGGCGTTCTGCCTGAGCGTCGCCGCCGAGAGCGCCACGCATTCGAGCGCATCGGGGATCGCGCTGTTCATGGTGACGATCACGTCAGGCAGGCCGGTCGCGGCGATGCCGACGAGGCGCGCGCCGAACCGGCGCGCGAGCTGGATGGCGAGATCGACGCGGGCGGCGCAACGCGCGCCGGCGTCGAGATGGACGACGATGGTCTTGTAGGTCATGTCTCGACTCCCGGGTTGTGGCGATCGACGCGCAGCGCGTTGAGCACGACGACCAGCGAGCTGCTCGCCATGCCCAGGCCGGCAGCCCAGGGTGGAAACCAGCCGAGCAGCGCCAGCGGCACGCACACGGCGTTGTAGGCGACCGCCCAGGCCAGGTTCTGGCGGACGATGCGCAGGGTTCGGCGGGCGACCTCGCGGGCGACGGCGACGTCGCCCAGGCGCCCCGAGAGCAGCACGAAGTCGGCGTGCGCGCGCGCCAGCGCGGCGCCTCCGCCGAGCGCGAACGAGGCATCTGCGCGCGCCAGCACCGGTGCGTCGTTGACGCCGTCGCCGACCATGCCGACGCGATGGCCTTCGCGCTGCAGCGCCGCGACGACGGCGAGCTTGTCGGCGGGCGATGCCGCGCCGCGCGCATGCTCGATGCCGAGGCGCTTGGCCACCGTGGCGACTCGCTCGGGTGCATCGCCGGACAGCAGCTCGATCGCCAGACCGCCAGCGCGCAGCCGAGCCACGCTCGTTTCGGCGTCGGCCCGCAACGCCTCGCCGAAGACGAAGCGCGCGATCGGTCCGTCCGGACCGGCCAGCCACGTCTGCGGCCCGGCGCTATCGCTCGCATCGACGGTGCCGAGCGGTGCGACCCAGGCCGCCGAGCCGAGGCGCGTCGCGCGGCCGTCGGCGTCGATCGCCTCGATGCCGAGGCCGGAATGCTCGGTGAAGCGGACGAAGGCGTGCGGCACCGGCGTCGAGGGCGCGGCCGCGGCGGCGAGCGCGGCGGCGAGCGGATGCGTCGACGTCGTCGCCAGCGTGCCGGCGAGCGCGATGGCCCCTTGCGTGTCGAGCCCTCGGCGCAATCCCGCTGGAGCCAGCTCGACGGCGACGAGGGCAAGCCGCGCTTCGGTGAGCGTGCCGGTCTTGTCGAAGCACAAGGTGTCCAACGCGGCGAGCGCCTCGAGCGCGTCGAGGCGTTGCACCAGCACGCCGCGGCGAATCAGCGCTCCCGCCGCGGCGAGCAGCGCCGACGGCGCGGCGAGCGAGAGCGCGCAGGGGCAGGTCACGATCAGCACCGCGACGGCGACCGCGAGCGCCCGGCTCGGCTCGATGAACGACCAGGCGGCCGCCGCCCCGGCGGCAAGCAGCAGCACGCCCCAGAGGAACGGCCCGGCGACGCGATCGGCGGCGCGCAGCAGCGGCGGGCGATCGGTGATCGCCGCGCGCAGCAGGCGAACGATGCCCTCGTAGCGCGTATCGGCGCCGACGTGGACGGCGCGCTGGACCACCGCGCCGCGCAGGTTGATGCTGCCGGCGATCGCCTCGTCGCCGACGCGCTTGGGCACCGGCTGCGATTCGCCCGTGAGGACGGCTTCATCGGCTTCGGTCTCGCCTTCGATCAACGGCCCGTCGGCGGGAAATGCCTCGCCTGCGAGGACGCGCACCCTGTCGCCGTGGCGCAGCCGGTGCAGGGGGACGGCGCGCGTGAGGCCGTCGTCGCCGACGACGCGAACCGCTTCGGGCAGGCGCCCGATCGCGCCTTCCAGCGACGCGGCGACGCGGTGCTTCATCTTCAGCGCGACGTAGCGGCCGCCGAGCAGGAAGGCGACGAACATCGTCAGCGAGTCGTAGTACGGCTCGGCGCCGAGCAGGCTGTTCGGTGCGAACGTCGCCGCCATGCTCGCCACGAAGGTCAGGACGATGCCGATCGAGACCGGCAGGTCCATCGCGATCCGGCGCTGGCGCAGGCCCTGCCAGGCGTCGCGAAAGATCGGTGCGGCCGCGAAGACCACGACGGGGATGGACAGCACCCACGCGGCCCACAGCAGGAGGGCACGCATGCCGGCGTCGAGCGTGCCCGGCGCCGCCATGTAGAGCGGCGCCTGGTACATCATCACCTGCATCATGCAGAAGACGGCGACGAACAGGCGCCACAACGCCTTGCGCTCGTCGGCGGTCCGCATCGCGCGCGCCGACGCGGCGACGTCCGGGCTCGCCTCGTAGCCGGCGTGGCGGACGGCGTCGAGCAGGCGCGAGACGCGGGTCAGGGCCGGATCCCAGACGACGCTGCCGCGCTCGGCGGCATGGCTGGCGCTGGCCGAGAGCACGCCCGGTTCGGCGGCGAGCGCGCGTTCGATCGTTCCGGCGCAACCGGCGCACCAGAGCCCCGACAGGCGCAGGTGCGAGCGGCCGACGCGGCGGCCGTCGGCCGCGTTCTCCCAGGTCGTGAAGGCGGCTTGCGTTTCAGGGTCGTCGACGGCAGCGGCGCGCGTGTCGTCGTCGATCGGCAAGCGCGCGGCCGGGGCGAGCGCGAGCGTCGTCTCCATGCCGGGATCTTCGGTCGGCGCCGCGACCCCCTTCTTGATTTCCGTCAAGGCCGCGACCTCGACGGGATTCACACTCCTGTCGTAACGTTGAGGAGTCCCATGAAGATCCTGATCGCCGTCGACGGCAGCGAATACACCAAGCGCATGCTGGCCTACCTGGCCGCGCACGAGGAATGGTTCGGTCCAAAGCACGCCTACACCGTGATCCACGGCGTCCTGGCGGTGCCGCATCGCGCCGCCGCCTTCGTGGGCGTGCAGGCGGTTCGCGAGTTCTACGACTCCGAAGCCGAGGACGTGCTGAGGCCGATCCGCGCCTTCTTCGCCCAGCAGGGACTGGACACGACGTTCGTGCACACCATCGGCCACATCGCCGAGTCGATCGCCAGCCGTGCGGAAGAGGGCAAGTTCGATCTGGTCGTGATGGGCTCGCACGGCCGCGGCGAGGTCCTCAACGTCGTGCTCGGCTCGATCACGACCAAGGTCCTGGCCAAGTGCACGGTCCCGGTGCTGATCGTCCGCTGACGTGCAAGGACCGATGAGCGAGATCCGCTCGATCCTCCTTCATCTCGACGCGACCCCGGGGAGCGTCGAGCGGCTCACGCTGGCGCACGCGCTCGCCGACCGTCACGGCGCGCGCGTGACCGCGCTGTTCGGCGTGCGTCCCGACCCGAGCCAGGCGGATTTCGCCTACTCGGCCAGCGCGGCGCTGGGCGCCGCCGACCGGGCGGAGGCGGCGCACGCCCGGGAACGCGCGCGGCTGCGTGCACTGCACAAGGATCGCCAGGGCGATGGCGCCTGGTGCGAGGTCGTCGGCGATTCGCTCGTCCACGGCTTCGCCGCCGAGGCGGTGTATGCAGACCTGCTCGTCCTCGGCGCGCCGGCGGGGCAGGACGACAGCGGCGCCGCGCCGGCGGGATTCATCGAGTCGGTGATGCTGCAGAGCGGCACGCCGGGCATCGTCGTCCCGTCGCCGCACCGGCAGGAGACCCTCGGCGATCGCGTCGTCGTCGCCTGGAACGGCTCGCTGCCTGCGGCACGTGCGCTCAAGGCAGCGCTGCCGCTGCTTCGCCTGGCCTCGCGCGTCCATGTCGCGACGTGGGCCCGGCAGGCGCCGGCGGCGCCGTTCAGCGGCCTCGACGTCCATTCGTGGCTGCAGCGGCACGGCATCGCCTCGCGCCTGCACCTTCACGAGCCGACGGCGCGCGTCGCGTCCGACCTGGTGACGTTGGCCGGCGAAGAGCGCGCCGACCTGGTCGTCATGGGCTGCTACGGCCACAGCCGTCTGCGCGAGCAGGTGTTCGGCGGGGTGACTCGATCGATGCTGGCCCACCTCGCAGTGCCGGTGCTCATGTCGCACTGACGGCTTCGGTCGGGCATCCGCTCACTTCAGGTCGCGCACCCATCGCTGCGTGTCGGCGTCGGATGCGGCGCTATCGAGGACGAAGCCTTCGCGCCGTGCCAGGTCGCGCATCGCCAGGTTCTCCGGCAGCACGAAGCCGACGATGCGCCGCGTGCCGCGCGACGCGAGGTAGTCGACCAGGCGCGACAGCAGCAGGTGGCCGAGGCCGCGCCCCTTGAGATCGGATCGCACGAGCACCGCGAACTCGGCCTCGACGTTGTCGGGGTCGCAGACGCCGCGGACGACGCCGAGCGTCTCTTCGCCGCCGCCGGGCGCTGTTCGCACCGCGACGAATGCCATCTCGCGGTCGTAGTCGATCTGGGTCAGCCGCGCGAGCTCGCTCTGCGGCAGCTCGCGGCGCGTGTAGAAGAAGCGAAGGCGGATGTCGTTCGGCGCGAGCTGTGCCGCGAAGGCGCGATGCTGCGGCCCGTCCTCGGGCCGGATCGGCCGCACGGTGATCGTCTCGCCGCCCCACTCGATGGCCTGGACGAGCTCCGAGGGATACGGAGCGATCGAGAAATGCGCCGCCCCCGCGGGCCCCTTGGGGTCGAGCCGGACGCGGGCATCGAGCGCAATGACGCCGTCGGCGTCGGCGAGCAGGGGATTGATGTCGAGCTCGGCCAGCTCGGGGACGTCGACGAGCAGCTGCGAGATCGCGACCAGCGTGTCGTGCACCGCATCGAGCCGCGCCGGCGGCCGGTCGCGGAAGCCGGCCAGCAGCCGGGCGACGCGGGTGCGCGAGACGAGCTCGGCGGCGAGCGCGCGATTGAGCGGCGGAAGCGCCACCGCGCGATCGGCGATCACCTCGACGGCGGTGCCGCCCTGGCCGAACAGCAGCACCGGGCCGAACAGCGGGTCGACGCTGGCGCCGACGATCAGCTCCTGCGCGAACGGGCGACGGACCATGGTCTCGACCGTGAAGCCCTCCAGCCGCGCTTCGGGCCTGGCCGCGCGGACTCGCGCGAGCATCGTCGTGGCGGCAGCGCGCAGCGCGGCCTCGTCGGCCAGGTCGAGCTGCACGCCATGAACGTCGGACTTGTGGCTGATGTCGGGCGAGAGGATCTTCAGGACGACCGGATAGCCGAGCCGGCGACCCGCCTCGGCCGCCGCGTCGGCGCTCGGCGCGACGGCCACGGTCTCGACGACGGCGATGCCGTAGGCCGAGAGCAGATGCTTGGCGTCGCGCTCGTCCAGGAGCGTGCGGCCGGCCGCGAGCGCGCCGTCGACGATGGCGCGCGCCTCGTCGCGGCGTGGCGGACCGTGCTCGCTCGCGGTCGGCGCTTCGAGCAGCAGCGCCTGGTTGCGCCGGTAGGTCGCGAGCAGCGCGAACGCGTGCACCGCTTCCTCGGGGGTCGCGTAGTCGGCCACGCCGGCGTCGACGAAGATGCGGCGCGCCTCTTCGACCGCGCCCTCACCGAGCCAGCTCGCCATCACGCGGCCCGCGGCCGCGCGCGCGATCGGCGCGCAGGCGCGCGCGATGTCGGCGCTGCGCACGATCGCCGTCGGCGCGTGCAGGAAGAGGAGGGCGCCGTTCTGCCGGTCGGCGAGCAGCGCCTGCATCGTCGCCGTGTAGCGCTCGACCGGCGCGTCGCCGATGATGTCGATCGGGTTGGCGTGGGACCAGGTCGGCGGCAGGGCCGCGCCGAGCCGCGCAACGGTTCCGGCATCCAGATCGTGAAGGGTCACGCCGGCGAGCTCGGCGGCATCGGCGGCCATGACGCCGGCGCCGCCGCCGTTGGTCATGATCGTCATCACCTCGTCGCGGTTGTCGGCGAATCGCGCCAGCGTCTCGGCGGCCGTGAAGAGCTCCTGCAGCGTGTCGACGCGCAGCATCCCGGCGCGGCGGATCGCCGCGTCGAAGACGATGTCGGAGCCTGCGAGCGCGCCGGTGTGCGACGCCGCGGCGTGCACGCCGTGGCCCGCGCGCCCCGCCTTGACGACGATCACCGGCTTGTTGCGCGCCGCCGCGCGCGCCGCCGACATGAATTTGCGAGGTGTCTCGATCGACTCGATGTACAGCAGGATGGAGCGCGTCTGGGCGTCGCTCGCCAGGTGATCGAGCAGGTCGCCGAAATCGACGTCGGCACGCTCGCCCACCGAGACCATGGTCGAGAAGCCGATCCGCCGCGCCCGCGCCCAGTCGAGCACCGCGGTGACCAGGGCACCCGATTGCGACACGAACGCGATATTGCCGGCGAGCGCGTCGGTGTGCGCGAAGCTTGCGTTGAGACCGAGGCGCGGCGTCAGCAGGCCGATGCAGTTCGGGCCGAGCACGCGCAGCACGTAAGGGCGGGCGGCATCGAGCATCGCCTGCTTCTGCGCTGCGTCCAGGCCGGCCGTCATCACGATCGCGGCGCGGGTGCCGAGCCGGCCGAACGCCTCGATCAGGCCGGCGACCGTCGCCGGCGGCGTGCAGAGGATCGCGAGGTCAGGCGCCTCGGGCAGGTCGGCGGGGCGGGCGTGGCAGGCGACGCCGTCGAGCGCGGCGTGCTTGGGATTGATCGGATAGATCGGGCCGGCGAAGCCGCTCGAGCGCAGGTTGCGCCAGACGGTGGCGCCGACGCTGCCGGCACGCTGGGACGCGCCGGCGACGGCGATCGAGCGCGGCTCGAGCAGCCGATCGAGATGGCGGACGCTCATGTCACGTTCGTCAGAGCTCGACGGTGTCGCGGAATTCCGGCACCGTGCACGGGAAGCCGAAGCGCTCCTCGATCGCCTGGCGCAGCGAATCGGCGGGCACCGGCTCGCCGTGGGTCACGAACACGCCCTTCGGGGGCTTGCCCAGGGCGCCGATCCACGCGAGCAGGCCGTCGCGGTCGGCATGCGCGGAGAGCGAGTCGATGTGCGCGACTTCGGCACGTACCGGCACGTGCTCGCCGTGGATCTTTACCGTCGGTGCTCCCGCGACCAGCGACGCACCGCGCGTGCCGGCCGCCTGGAAGCCGGTGAAGAGGATGGTGTTGCGCCGATCGGGAGCGAACGCCTTGAGGTGATGCAGGACGCGGCCGCCCGAGGCCATTCCGCTCGCCGAGACGATCACCGAGGGCATGCGCAGCGTGTCCAGCCATTTCGACTCGTCGACGCCGTTGATGAATCGGGCCACCCCGAACACGGTCTCGCACTGCGCCGGCGTCAGCCGGTGCTGGGCGGCGTGGCGGACGAAGAGGTTCGTCGCGTCGACGGCCATCGGGCTGTCGAGGAACACCGGCAGATCGGGGATGCGGCCCTGCGCCTTCAGACCGTGGAGCACGAACAGCAGTGTCTGCGCTCGGCCGACGGCGAACGACGGCACGACGACGACACCGCCGCGCGCTGCGGTGCGGCTGATGACCTGGGCGATGGCTTCGAGCGGATCGCCGGCGGGGTGCAGGCGGTCCCCGTAGGTGGATTCGATCACGACGGTGTCCGCCGCTTCCGGCGCCACCGGCGGCAGCAGGAGCAGGTCGTCGGCGCGGCCGAGGTCGCCTGAGAAGAGCAACGATCGGTCTTCCCACTCGACCCGCACGCTTGCCGCGCCGAGCAGATGGCCGGCACGCCGCAGAACGACGCGGACGCCGGGAATCGGCTCGAACGCCTCGTCGAACGGCATGGACCGGAAGTGCGACAACGCGGCCCGCGCATCGGCCTGCTCGTACAGCGGCAGCGCGGGATGGTGCCTGGAAAAGCCGTGCCGATTGGCGTAGGCGGCATCCTCCTCGAGCAAGCGCGCCGAGTCGGGCAGCAGCAGCGCGCACAGGTCGCGCGTTGCCGCGGTCGCGTAGACGGTGCCGCGGAAGCCGAGTCGAACCAGGCGGGGAAGGTAGCCGCTGTGGTCGAGGTGCGCGTGCGAGACCACGACCGCGTCGATCTCTGCCGGCGGCACGGCGAACGGGTCCCAATTGCGCAGGCGAAGCTGCTTCAAGCCCTGGAACAGGCCGCAGTCGACGAGCAGACGCCGCCCGTTGCGCTCGAGCAGCGTTCTCGAGCCCGTGACAGTGCCCGTGGCGCCCAGAAAGGTCAGCCGCATGTCGCGCCGGAAGGGTCCTCAGGGTGCATCAGGCTCAGCTGTCGAGGGGAGCGCCGCCGGCGTAGCGGCAGGCCCATTGTTCCCAAAGCTCCTTCTGATAGGCGAGCAGGGAATTGTGGAAGAGGACGATGGCTTGCCATTGCACCCGCTGCAGTTCAGCCCAAGGGCCCAGCCACGCGGCGGGCACGGCGAGCGGGAGGGTCATCGGCGCGGCTTCAAGGTGTGCGTGGGACATGAGTATCTCCAACGGCGACGTCGCTGCGAACGAGAAGCACCGGAACATGGGCACCCCGCATCACCTGCTCCGCGTCGCTGCCGAGCAGCATCCTGCCGATGCCGCGCCGACCGTGGGTGCCGAGCACGATCAGGTCGGCATTCCATTCCTTCGCCGCACCGAGGACGACATCGGAGGTGCGCGTTCCGAAGCATTCCTTCAGCACGGTGTCCGAGGCGACGCCGGCCGCCGCGACCTGGGCGCGGGCTGCGTCGAGAACGCGCGCGCCGTCGCTGCGGATGCGCGGCAGCACGTCCTTCATGTAGGTGGCGCCGGGCTCGAAGCCGGTCGAGAAGACCAGCTCGTCGATGACATGGACCAGGCGCAGGGACGCCCCCGTCAGGCGGGCCATGTCGATCGCGGCGTCGAGGCCGCGGCGCGAGGTCATGCTGCCGTCGACGGGCACGAGGATGCGTTGGTACATGGCCTCTCCGTGGAATCGGCGCTCAGCGCGAAGTGGTCCTGATGCCCAGCGCCGCGTAGAGCGGGCAGAACGCCACGATGCCGGTGAGCAGCGGCACGAGGCCGAGGTAGCCCCAGGGTCCGATGACGCCGCTGGTGGTCAGCGCGAGGAGGACGACGCCGACGACGATGCGCATCAAGCGGTCGAGGTTGCCGACGTTCAGGCTTTGCATCATGATCTCCGGGTTGCGGCATCACACTACGCGCGCCCGGGCGTTTCGACTTGACGCAGCGCAAGCGCGAGGGAAGCACTGGCGCGCTTCGGCTCCGGCCACGCTCCGCCGCGCCCGTGGCGAGCCCGAACGACAGCAACATGCGACTCGCCGACTTCATCTTGCTGAAAGGCTGACACTCCGACGATGGGCACAGCGGAAGTCGTCGTGATCGGCGCCGGCGTGATCGGCATGTCGATCGCCCATCACCTCGCCGTCCTGGGCGCGCGCAACGTCGTCGTGATCGACCGCGGATCCATCGGCTCGGGCACATCGTCGCAATCCAGCGGGATCCTGCGCACGCACTATTCGGTGCCCGAGAACGTCGATCTTGCAAGGCGGTCGTGGCGCGCATTCGATTCGTTCGCGGCCTATCTCGAGGACGACGAAGCGTCGGCCGGACTCGTCAAGTGCGGCTACCTGATCGCCGCGCCCGAGGGCCCGAAGCTCGCGCCGTTGCGAGCGGCCCTGCTGGCCCAGCAGGCGAAGGGGATCGCGGTGGAGCTGCTTTCCGCGCCCGACGCCGCCCTCCGCCTGCCGCTTTGTCGATTCGACGATGCGGCGCTGATCGGCTTCGAGCCCGACGCGGGGTTTGCCGATGCCTACCTCGTCGCGACCGGATTCGCGCGCTCGGCGCGGCGGCGCGGCGTCAGGATCCTCGAAGGCGTCGAGGTCGAGCGGCTGCTCCTCGAGGGCGGCCGCGTCGCCGGCGTCGAGACTTCGCAGGGCACGCTGACGAGCGCGATCGTCGTCAGCGCGCAGAACATCTGGGCCGGCGACATCGAGCGCTGGACCGGCATCGAGACGCCGGTGCGCGCCGAGCGGCACGGCGTCCTCGCGCTCGCCGGCGCCGAGCCCTACACCTTCGCCATGCCGGTCTACAAGGACCTCGGCTCGCCCGGGATGCTCTACTGCCGCAGCTACGGCGGCACGCAGATGCTGGTCAGCGAAGGCGGTGCCGGCGCGACGCTGGCGCGCCCCGACAACGAGCAAGGGGACATCCCCGTGGACGACGTGCTGCGCGTCGGCGCGCAGGTCGCCGAGCGCTTTCCGTCGTACGCAGAGGCCGGGCTGGCGTCGTCGTGGACCGGGGTCTACGACGTCACGCCCGACTGGAATCCGGTGCTGGGGCGCATCCCCGACGTGCCCGGTCTCATCGTCGCCTACGGCTTTTCAGGCCACGGCTTCAAGCTATCGCCGGCGGTCGGTCGCGTGCTCGCGCAGGAGGCGCTCGGCCTGCCGACGGACGTATCGCTCGCTCCGTACGCGCTCGAGCGCTTTCGCAGCGGCAGGCTGTTGCAAGGTCGCTATGGATTGGGCGCGGTTTCATGAACCGTCGCCGTTCGCATCATGTCCCTCGCGAGTCTTCGCTGAATAGATAGCAGGCCACGCGCCGACCCGGCGCGACCTGCTCGAGCTTCGGCGCAGTCACCTTGCACCGTTCCATGACGAACGGGCAGCGCGGGTGGAAGTGGCACCCCGACGGCGGGTCGACGGGCGAGGGCGGCTCGCCCTCCTGCAGGTCGAGCGCCACCGCCTGCTCCGGATCGGGGATCGGCGACGACGACTTGAGCAGTCGGGTGTACGGGTGCAGAGGCGCCTCGAAAAGCAACGGCACGGGGCCTTCCTCGACGACGCGGCCGAGGTACATCACCGCGACGCGCTGGCAGAAGTGGCGCACGACGCCGAGGTCGTGCGAGATGAAGACGAAGGCGAGCTGGCGGCGGTGGCGAAGCTCGTCGAGCAGCACCAGGATCTGCGCCTGCACGCTGACGTCGAGGGCCGAGACCGGCTCGTCGGCGAA
This sequence comes from Caldimonas sp., assembly GCA_039932815.1. GTDB lineage: Bacteria > Pseudomonadota > Gammaproteobacteria > Burkholderiales > Burkholderiaceae_C > Schlegelella_A. Next base: position 26,571 of record JBDTPG010000001.1, on the reverse strand, counting down.
GACCAGGTCGGGCCCGAGCGCGAGGGCGCGGGCGATGCCGATGCGCTGGCGCTGGCCGCCCGAGAACTCGTGCGGATAGCGGCGCGCCGCCGACGGCGGCAGGCCGACCTCGTCGAGCAGGCGCAGGACCGAGCGCTTCACCTCGTTGCCGCGGGCGATGCCGTGGACCCTGATCGACTCGCCGAGCGCATCGGCGATGCGCTGGCGCGGGTCGAGCGCCGAGGCCGGATCCTGGAAGACGATCTGGAGACGGCGTCGCAGCTGTCGCATCTCCGCGGCGCTCGCGGCGGCGACGTCGACGCCATCGAAGCGGACGCTGCCCGCGTCGGCGGTGATCAGGCGCAGGCAGGCGCGTGCCACCGTCGACTTGCCGCAGCCCGACTCGCCGACGATGCCGAGCGCTTCGCCGCGCGCGACGTCGAACGAGACGCCGTCGAGGGCGCGCACTGCGACCGTCCTCGGGATCGGCCAGCCGCGCCTTTCCTTGAACGTCTTGGTGAGGCCGCGCACCTCGAGCAAGGCGGCGCTCATGGCGATCCCTTCACGGCGCCCGCGCCCAGCAGCGCACGCCGTGCGCGGGCGCCGCGGCGAGCGAAATCAGCGGCGGCAGCTCGGCGCACCGGGCGATCCGCAACGGGCAGCGCGACTGGAAGCGGCAGCCGGCGGGCAGGTCGGGCAACGTCGGCACCTGCCCCGGGATCGGCGCGAGCGCCTCCGCGGAGCGGTCGACGCGCGGCATCGCCGCGAGCAGCGCCTCGCTGTACGGATGCGTCGGCCGGGCGAAGAACTCCTTGACCGGCGCGCTCTCGACGACGTCGCCGCCGTACATGACGATGACGCGATCGGCGACCGCGGCGACGACGCCCAGGTTGTGGGTGATGAGCAGGACGGCCAGGCCTTCGCGCCGTTGCAGGTCGGCGAGCAGCGCCAGCACCTGCGCCTGGATCGTGACGTCGAGCGCCGTCGTCGGCTCGTCGGCGATCAGGACCTTGGGCGAGCAGGCGAGGGCGATCGCGATCATGACGCGCTGGCGCATGCCGCCCGAGAACTGATGCGCGTACGCGTCGAGGCGCTGCGCGGCGGCGGGAATGCGGACGAGCTCCATCAGCTCGAGCGCGCGCTGGCGCGCCTGGCGGCCGCTCATGCCGCGGTGCTCGATCAGCGACTCGGCGATCTGGAAGCCCACTGGCAGCACCGGGTTGAGCGAGGTCATCGGCTCCTGGAAGATCATGCCGATGCGGTCGCCGCGCATCGCCTGCGCCTTCGCCGCGCTCGCCGCCGTCATGTCGGTGCCGTCGACGATGATCTTTCCGTTCGAGACGCGGCCGACGCCTTCGGGCAGCAGCCCCATCACCGAGAGCGCGGTCAGGCTCTTGCCGCAGCCCGATTCGCCGACGAGGGCGAGCGTCTCGCGCGGATTGACTTGGAAGCTGACGTCGCGGACCGCGTCGAACCACCGGCGATCGATGCGGATCGACGTCGTCAGGTGCTCGACGATGAGCGATGGACCCGACCGCTCCGGCGCGGGATCGGCGCCACGAACGGCCTCGGCCGCGGCGCTCATTGCGGCGCCCTCGGATCGCTGGCGTCGCGCAGGCCGTCGCCGATCAGGTTGAGCGCGATCATGATCAGCAGGATCGCAAGGCTCGGGAAGATCGACAGCCATACCGCGTCGAGCAGGTTGTCGAAGCCGTCGCGGATGATGCCGCCCCAGGTCGCGGTCGGCGGCGGCACGCCGAGGCCGATGAAGGCGAGCGTCGACTCGGTGCGGATGGCGGCCGCGAACCACAGCGACGCCATGACGACGACCTCGTCCATGATGTTCGGCAGGACGTGCAGGAACATGATGCGCGGATTGCCGAAGCCGAGCGCCCGGCAGGCGTCGACGAAGTCGCGCTCCTTCATCGCCAGCGTCGAGGCACGCGCGACGCGGATGAATGCCGGCACCGCGGTGATCGCGATGGCCAGGATCAGGTTGAACAGGTTGGCGCCGAGGACGGCGACCAGCATCAGGCCCATGATCAGCTGCGGGAAGCTGAGCAGGACGTCGGTGGCCGCCGTGATCAGCCGGTCGACGACGCCGCCGAGGTAGCCCGAGACGACGCCGATGACCGTGCCGATGACGACGCCGGCGAGCGTCGCGAAGGCGCCGACGAAGAGCGAGATGCGCGCGCCGTAGATCACCCGCGACAGGACGTCGCGGCCGAAGGCGTCGGTGCCGAACCAGTGCGCCGCCGAAGGCGGCTCGAGCTTGAGCAGGACGTCCTGCTCGTTCGGATCGAAGGGCGCGATCCACGGCGCGGCGATCGCGATGACGACCATCGCCACCGCCAGGACGAGGCCGACGGCGAGCCCGCCCGATCGCGTCGCGCGCTTCCAGGCCGACGGCGCGGCGACGCTGACCGCCGTGCTCATCCGGCCTTCACCCGCGGATCGACGAGCCCGTAGGTCAGGTCGGTGAGGATGTTGGCGACGACGACCGCCAGCGCCGTCACCACCATCAGTCCCTGCAGCAGCGAGTAGTCGCGCTGGTTCAGGGCCGAGACGATGAGCTTGCCGAGGCCCGGCCGGTTGAAGACGATCTCGGTCAGCACCGCGTTGCCGATCAGCACGCCGAGGTAGAGGCCGACGACGGTGACGATCGGAATCAGGACGTTGCGCAGCGCATGGCGCCAGACGACGATGCGCCGTGGCAGGCCCTTGGCGCGCGCGGTGCGCACGTAGTCGTCGCTCAACGCCTTGAGCATCCCGGAACGCGTCACCCGGGTCACGTACGCGACCATGATCAGGCCGAGGTTGATGGCGGGCAGGGCGAGCGCGCGCAGGCGCTGCAGCGGATCGGTGCCGGTCGCCGTCGAGATGACCGGAAACCAGCGCAACTCGACCGCGAACGCGATCAGCAGCAGAATGCCGGAGACGAAGGCCGGGAACGACAGGCCGGCGAGCGAGACGATGCGCGCGAACCAGTCGACGAAGCCGTCGCGCCGCTGCGCCGCGACGACGCCGAGCGGCACGCCGATCACGGTGCCGATGAAAAGCGCGGCGAGGGTGAGCTCGATGGTGTAGGGCAGGACGGCGGCGACGTCGGTCGTGATCGGCCGGTTCGTGACCAGCGACTTGCCGAGATCGCCACGCGCGATCTGGAGCATGAAGTCGGCGTACTGAGCCAAGAGCGGCTTGTCCAGCCCGAGCCGTTCGCGCAACGCCGCGCGCGCCGCGGGTGTCGCCTGGTCGCCGAGGACGACGATGGTCGGGTCGCCCGGTACGACGCGCACCAGGACGAACACCAGCGTCAGCACCGCCCAGAGCGTGGGCAGCGCGAGCAGCAGCCGGTTGACGACGAAGCGCAACATGAAGGCGCCGCCGCGGCCGGTGGAGGCCGCCTACTTCTTCTTGGTAGTCAGCTCGGTGATCTGCGGCCCGAGGTGGATCGCGTCGACCAGCTTGTAGCCGTAGTCGATGTTCGACTTGTGCGCCCAGACCTGGAGCTGCTCGAACAGCGGCACGGCGCAGACCTCGTCGAGGATCTTCCTCTGCGCCGTTGCCCAGAGCTCCTTCTGCTTGGCGAGGTCGGGCTCGGAGCGCGCCGAGTCGATCTCCTTGTCGGCGACGGCGCAGTGCGAGAAGTTCACCACCGCCGTCGGCGTGCCGACGATCGAGCGCGAGTGGAAGAACTGCGTCAGCGGCACGTCGGCGACGGGGAAGCGCGCCGCGGTGTAGTAGACCGCGCCGCTCAGGTCCTTGCGGATGTTGGCGTGGAAGGTCTGGTGATCGACCGTCTCCAGCTGCAGGTCGATGCCGGCGAGCTTGAGCTGCGCCTGCAGGATCTGCGCGGTGTTGAGCATCGAGGGCAGGGTCGACTGGATCGCCTTGACGGTGATGCCGTTCGGAAAGCCCGCCTCCTTCAGCAGCGCCTTGGCCTTGGCGACGTCGTAGCTCGCGAGCGGCGCCTTGGCGTCGGTGCCGAGGTAGCCCGCCGGAACGACCGACACCGGCAGGTCGGCCGTGAGGTCGCCCTTGAAGCTGACGATCTGCTGCCGGTTGATCGCGTGCGCGATCGCCTGGCGGACGCGCTTGTCGTCGAGCGGCTTGACGGTCATGTTGAGGTGCAGCTGGCCGAGCTCGGCCGGGCGCAGCACGTCGACGATGACGCCGGGCTCCTTCTTGAAGCGCTCGGCCCACTTCTGGTCCTGGCGGCCATAGACGATGTCGAGCTCGCCCGAGGTGAACGCGAGGTCGCGCGCCGAGTCGGCCGGGATCAGGTGGTAGACGATGCGATCGATCTTGGGCGCGCCGCGGAAGTAGTCCTTGTTGGCGACGAAGACGACGCTCTCGTTGGGCTTGTACGACTCGAACTTGAACGCGCCGGTGCCGATCGGGTTGAGGCGGAAGTTGTCGCCGAGCTTCTCGACCGCCTTCCGGCTGACGACGTTGCCGCCGTGGTAATTGGTGACCAGGCCGAGGAAGAACGGCACCGCCTGCTTCAGCTTCACGCGCACCGTCAGCGGGTCGACCGCCTCGACGGTATCGATCGACGCATAGTCTCCCGAGAACGACGAGGTCTTCGAATCGGCGGCGCGCTTGAGCGAGAAGACGACGTCGTCGGCCGTGACGGTGCCGTAGTCGCCGTGGAACTTGACGCCTTTCCTCAGATGGAAGGTCCAGGTCAGCTTGTCGGGGCTGCTTTCCCACTTCTCGGCGAGATCGGGCTCGAGCGTCTCCAGGCTCGCGGAGCCTGGCTTGAAGCGGACCAGGCCGTTGTAGAGCCACGAGGTGAGCGGCTTGTCCTGCGTCGTCGTCGCGCGGTACGGATCGAGCTGGTTGACGTCGGCGGCCGACATGCCGACGTTGAGCGTGGTCTGCGCGCTCACGCCGGCGGAGGCAAGGAGGAGTGCCGCTGCGGCGGCGCTGAGATGTCGCTTCATGCGGATTCCCTCGATGGGCCGTCGCGCCGAGAGCCGGCGCGCGGCATCATAGCCCGCGCTCGACGCCCGGAAACCCCGTGACTGCCATGAGTCACTGGCCGGCGCCGACGGTCGACGGCGTCGATTGCGTCTGGTCTGCGAAGCGCTCGATCGCGAACGGCGCAAGCGCCGACGCCGAGCGTCCTTGCGTGACGAGCTCGGCGATGATCTCGCCGACGATCGGCCCGAGCTGGAAGCCGTGTCCCGAGAAGCCGAAGGCATGGACGAGGTTCGGCGTCGTCGCCGAGAAGCCGATGACCGGAATGCGGTCGGGCATCTCGCCGTCGATGCCGGCCCAGGTCCGGATGACGAGGGCGCCGGCGAGCCCGGGAACGAGAGCGGCCGCGCTCGCCATCGCGTCGAGCGAGGTCGACGTCGTCGGCCGCGAGCGCGTGCTGTCGGTGTCGCCCCAGCCGTCGCCGCCGCCGAGGATGGCGTTGCCGCGCGCGATCTGGCGCAGGTAGACGCCGCCGCCGCAGACGCCGATCGAGCGGTCGATGAAGAAAGGCAGCGGCTCGGTGACGAGCATGTTCGGCACGAGCGGCCGAAGCGGAACGTCTTCGCCGAAGCCGGCGGCGATCGCACCTGCGCCGACGCCGGCGCAGTTGACGAGGAAGCGGCTCTGCACCTCGATGCGCTCGCTGCGGACTTCGAAGCCGTCGCCGCTGCGCGCCGCCGCGATCACCGCGGCGTGCTCGCGCACGTCGGCGCCGAGCCGGCGCGCGAGGCGCGCGAACGCCGGTCCGACCAGGCGCGGGTTGGCCTGCCCGTCCTCGGCGCACAGCGATGCGCCGATGACCTGCGCGCCGAGCCATGGCGCGTCGGATCGAACGGTGTTCTTGCCGAGCAGTTGCAGGCGCAGGCCCAGCTCGCCGGCCTCCTGCGCATAGCGCTCCAGCTGCGCCATGTCTGCCTCCGAGCGGGCGAGCTTCAAGTGTCCCGTGGCGTGGAATTCGACATCCTCGCCGAGCCGCTCGTTGAGCCGATCCCACAGCGGCCGCGCCCGCCGCGCCAGCGCCAGCTCGCCGAGATGGCGTCCCTGCTGGCGGACGCCGCCGAAATTGACGCCGCTCGCGCCGGCGCCGCACACGCCCTTGTCGAGCAGCACGACCGTCATTCCCGCTTCGCGCAGCGCGACCGCCGCGGCGCAGCCGGCAATGCCGCCGCCGATGATCGTGACGTCGACGCGCAGGCGCTCGCTCATGACCCGCTCGCGACGATGGCGATCGGCTTGACCGGCGGCTGGCCACGCAGTCGGCCGACAGTTGCGAGATCGACATCGCAAGCGCGCGCCAGGAGCTCGGCCGCGGCCTCGCCGCAGACCCGTCCCTGGCAGCGACCCATGCCGATCCGGGTCATCGCCTTGACGCGGTTCACTTCGTGTGCGCCCTTGTCGCCTGCCGCCTGGCGCAATGCGCCGGCGGTGATGCCTTCGCAGCGGCAGACGATCTCGTCATCGCCGATCGCCTCGAGCAGGTGTCCGGGATACGGATAGGACGCGTCGAGCGCGCGGCGAAATCGGGCGTGGCGCGCCAACGCGCGATCGAGCCGCGCCGCTTCGCGCGCGTCGACGCTTCGGCCGAGGTCGGCGAGGACGGCGAGGGCCGTGCGGCGGCCTTGCAGCTCGGCCACATCGGCGCCGCCGATGCCGGCGCCATCGCCGGCCAGATACACGCTTGGCACGCTCGATCGTCCTTCGGCGCTGCGCTCGGGCAGCCACTGGCGCGCGTCGGCCGCGAAAGCGAACCGGCAGCCGGCGAGGTCGGCCAGCTGCGTTTCGGCGCGCAAGCCGAACGACGCGCCGACCGCGTCGCACTCGATGCGACGCTCCGCACCCGAGACCTCGCGCCAGGCGATCGCTTCGACGCGTCCGGCGCCCTCGACGCGCAGCGAGCGAATGCCGTAGCGCGTGTCGACCCCGCGCAGGCGATTGCGGGCGGTGTACCAGAGGCCTTTCGCGAAGGTGTCGACCGAAGCGAGGAGGCCGGACGCCTGCGCGACCTTGGCGCCGAACGGCGTCGCGTCGAGTGCGGCGACGACGTTCACGCCCGCGTTCAGGTACTGGTGCGTGACCAGCGGCAGCAGCGGCCCGGCGCCGACGAAGGCGACGCGGCGGCCGATCGCGACGCCCTGCGACTTGAGCGCGATCTGCGCGCCGCCGAGCGTGAAGACGCCGGGCAGCGTCCAGCCCGGAAACGGCACGACGCGATCCATGGCGCCGGTCGCGAGGACGAGGCGATCGAATCGCTGGTCGCGCTGGCCGTCGGGCGCGAGCAGGTCGAGGCGCTGTCCGAACACATTCCAGACCAGCGTGCGAGGCCGGTAGTCGATCCGGCCGCGCTGCTCGGGAACGACGCCGTGGAGCGCTTGTGCCTTCCTCGCTTCGAAGCCGTAGACGCTCGGCGACACGCGCGTGGCGCCCGGAGGCTGGCGATAGATCTGCCCGCCCGGCCGCTCCGCCTCGTCGAGGAGGATCGGCGTCAGGCCGGCGCGGGCGAGCGCTTCGGCGCAGCGAACGCCGGCGGGCCCGGCGCCGACGACGGCGACGATCGGCTCAGCCAGGGCCGTCCCCTTCGATCACGACGGCCATGCCCGGCTCGACCAGGGTCGAGCACGCGCGCAGGCGGCGTCCGTCGCCGAGGCGCACCCAGCAGTCCTGGCACGCACCCATCAGGCAGAAGCCGGCGCGGGCAGCGGCTCCGAACTCGAAGCGGCGCAGCGCGGCACGGTGAAGGAGGATGGCCGTGATGAGCAGATCGCCTTGCTGCGCGCGGACCGGCTCGCCGTCGATCGTGAATGCGACCTCGGCGCCGCCGCGATCGATCGCCCGCTGGAACAGCCCCGCCATCCTCGCCTTTCGCCAAGCGCCGGACGAGAGGTGTTCGCCGGCGGAGGCCCACTATAGTGGCCGGGAATTTCGCGAGCGCGCCGGATGAAAGTCGAGACCGCCAACATCTACCTCGTCACGACCGGCAAGCTCCACCCCGTCGTCGTCGAGCTCGTCACCGACGAGGGCATCGCCGGAATCGGCGAGGCGGCAATCGCCTACGGGGTCGGCGGGACCGCCGCGGCGGGAATGATCAAGGACCTCGCCGAACGCATGATCGTCGGCCGCGATCCTGCCCGGATCGAGGCGCTCTGGTCGGAGATGTACGACCACTCGTTCTGGGCCAAGGGCGGCGGCGCCATCGTCTTCGCCGGCATCAGCGCGATCGAGCAGGCGCTCTGGGACATCAAGGGCAAGGCGCTCGGCGCGCCGGTGCACGAGCTGCTCGGCGGCAGGACGCGCGACCGGGTTCGGGTCTACGCCAACGGCTGGTACGGCGCCGCGCGCACGCCGAGCGAGCTCGCGCAGGCGGCCGAGCGGCCGCTGCGCGACGGCTACCGCGCGCTGAAGTGCTATCCGCTCGCGTCGCCCGACGGGAACGGGCTGCGCCACGTCAGCGCGCGAATGATCGATCGCGACTTCGCCGACCTGGCCTTCGCGAAGATCGAGGCGCTGCGCAGCGCGGTCGGCGCCGACGTCGAGCTGATGCTCGACCTGAGCGGCGGCCTCACCACGGCCGAGACGATCCGGCTCTGCCGCCGCTTCGAGGAGCTCGACATCACCTGGATCGAGGAGCCCGCCGATCCGTTCGACGTCGCCGCGCTGGCGAGGATCTCGGCAGAGGTGAATATCCCCGTTGCCGCGGGCGAACGCCTCTACACGCGCCACGGATTCCGGCCCCTCTTCGAGGCGCGGGCGGTCGACATCGTGCAGCCGGACGTCGGCAACACGGGCGGCATCCTGGAGGCCAAGAAGATCGCAGCGATGGCCGAGGCGTACAACATGCGCGTCGCGCCGCACAACTGCGGCAGCTCGCTTTCGACGGCCGCATCGCTGCAGCTCTGCGCCTGCATCGCCAACTTCATGACGCTCGAGATCTACCCGTATTTCCCGGAGCGGCCCGGATACGTGCAGCTGCTGGCAAACCCGCCCGAGCAGCGCATCAAGTACGGCTTCCTCGACGTGCCAGCCGACCCGGGCCTCGGCGCGGCGCTGGCGACCGATCGCCTGCAGCCCTTCCTCTGGGCGCGCGTCGCGTCGAGCTAGGCGCCGCGCGGCGGTCGACAGCGACGTCTTGAAGCCGATCGGCCATGGCACGCTCCTGATCGCCGCCGATGCCGAGCTGCTCCTGTGCCACGCCACCGGCGGCCGGCACTGGGACATCCCGAAAGGGATGGCGGCGGCGGGCGAATCGAGCGCGCAGGCCGCGTGTCGCGAAGCGCGCGAGGAATGCGGGCTCGAGCTCGATCCGCTCGCGTTGCACGACCTGGGCCGGTTCGCCTACCGGCCCGACAAGGACCTCTGGCTGCACGCCGCGCTGATCGACCGCGTCGATCCGGCGCAATGCGTGTGCACGAGCTTCTTCACCGATCGATGGGGCCGGCTGCGACCGGAGATGGACGCGTTCCGATGGGCACGCTTCGACGAAGTGCCCGTGCTGTGCGCCCGCAACATGGCGCGCGTCCTGACCGAATCGCTCTCGCTGGCGGAGGTTGTCGAGCGCTTGCGTCGAGGGCCCTGAACGCGCGCGGCCGCTCGCTGCGATCGCTTCGCGGCCGACAACCCCTCGGCTTCCCTGATTCGCGTTCGGCGCGGTTGAAGTCCAATCGCGCGTCCGTCCACGCTGCCCGACGCCCGCATGCACACCGCCATTCCCGCCATCGCCGGCGTCCCGATCGAGTTCATCCTGTTTGCCGCCGTGCTCGCCGGGGTCGCGCTGCTGCACCACCACTCGTTGCGGGTCGCCCTGATCGGCCTCGTCGTCATCACGCTCTACAAGCTCGTCTTCTCGTCGTTCCACGGCACGAGCGGGGGCGCCGGCCTGGTCGCCCATCTCGGCCAGGAGTGGGTGCTCGTGATCAACCTGCTCCTCCTCATCATCGGCTTCGCCCTGCTCGCGCGCCACTTCGAGGAGAGCCGGGTGCCGCTGCTGCTGCCGAGCTTTCTGCCCGACGACTGGAAGGGCGGCTTCGCCATGCTCGTGGTCGTCTTCGTGCTGTCGAGCTTTCTCGACAACATCGCCGCGGCGATGATCGGCGGCACGATGGCGACCGCGCTCTATCGCGGCAAGGTCCACGTCGGCTTTCTCGCCGCCATCGTCGCCGCGTCGAACGCCGGCGGCTCGGGCAGCGTCGTCGGCGACACGACGACGACGATGATGTGGATCGACGGCGTGCACCCGTCGCAGGTGATAGAGGCCTACATCGCCGCAGTGCCGGCGCTGCTCTTCTTCGGCGTCGTCGCGGCCCGCCAGCAGCACGCGTTCCAGCCGATCGTGAAGGACGCGCCGGCCGGGATCACCGTGGATTGGGGCCGCCTCGGCGTGGTTGCCGCGGTCCTCGCGGCCGCGATCTCCGCCAACGTGCTCGGCCAGTTCAAGCAGGCGGCCTGGCTCGGCCAGCTGCCGGCGATCGGCCTGGCGGTCTGGGCAATGCTGCTCCTCTTCGCCCCTTCGGTGCGTCCCGACTGGAGCGTCCTGCCGTCGGCGACGAAAGGCGGCGTCTTCCTCGTCAGCCTGGTGCTGTCGGCGTCGATGATGCCGATCGAGGCCCTGCCGGCGGCATCGTGGCACGTCGCCCTGGGCCTCGGCTTTGTCTCGGCCGTGTTCGACAACATTCCACTTACCGCGCTCGCCCTGCGCCAGGGCGGCTACGACTGGGGCTTCCTCGCCTACGCGGTCGGCTTCGGCGGCTCGATGATCTGGTTCGGGTCATCGGCCGGTGTTGCCCTCGCGAGCCAGTTTCCGCAGGCGCGTTCGGTCAAGGCCTGGGTCGGCGCCGGCTGGCACGTCGCCATCGGCTACGTGCTGGGCTACTTCGTCCTGCTGTTCGTGCTGGGCTGGCATCCCGATCCGGCGCGATAGAGGCAAGAAAGCCCGTCGCGTAGGCCAAGTCCCACAACTGAATAGGTGGTGCGGGCTGGAAACGGGGCCTGCGCGTTCTCTAGGATGGCGGCATTGGGAGTCGCGGCCAGGACCGAGCAACGAACCGGGTCGACGCCGCGCCGAATGGATCGATCCAAGACGCAAGCCAGTCGGGCACGAGCGCTTTGCACTCGTGGGCCGAGCGAGCGTCACGGCGGCTTCGCGATGCCATACTGACCGTTCTCTGGGAGCTTCTTCGAGTGCCTCACGCCCTCCTCGTCGATGACGATTCGGACGCCGCCGAAACGATGGCGATGTTGATCGCCAACGAAGGTTTCACGGTCGCGACCGCCGGCTCGCTGCGCGACGCGCGCCGCCAGATGGCGCTGCAGGAGCCCGACATCGTCCTGCTCGACCTGATGCTGCCCGACGGCAGCGGCATGGAGCTGTTCAACGACGCCAAGCAGCTGCCGAACGCCGAGCTGGTGCTGATCACCGGCCACGCCAGCCTCGACACGTCGATCCAGGCGCTGCGCCTCGGCGCCGCCGACTACCTCGTCAAGCCGATGAGCCTGAAGCAGCTCCAGGGCGTGCTGTCGCGGGTGACCAAGCCGTCGGCGCTGAAAGCGGTCGCCGGCGACATGGAATCGGAGCTCGAGAAGGACGGCCACTTCGGCGGTCTCTGGGGACGCGCGGCGCCGATGTTGCGCGTCTACCAGCAGATCGTTCGCGTCGCCGCGACCGCGGTGTCGGTGTTCATCACCGGCGAGAGCGGCACCGGCAAGGAAGTCGTCGCCCGCACGGTGCACGACCTGAGCCGGCGCCGCAGTCATCCGTTCCTGGCCGTCAATTGCGGCGCGATCTCGCCGCACCTGATGGAAAGCGAGATCTTCGGCCACGAGAAGGGCAGCTTCACGGGCGCCGACCGGCAGCATCTGGGTTTCTTCGAACGCACCAACGGCGGCACGCTCTTCCTCGACGAGATCACGGAGATGCCGCTCGACCTGCAGGTCAAGCTGCTGCGCGTCCTCGAGTCGGGTACCTTCATGCGGGTCGGCTCGACGCAGGTGCAGGAAACCGATGTCCGCATCATCGCCGCGACCAATCGCAACCCGAACGATGCGGTCGCCAAGAACAAGCTGCGCGAAGACCTGCTCTACCGGCTCAACGTGTTCCCGATCCACCTGCCGCCGCTGCGCGAGCGGATCGAGGACATCCCGCTCATCGCCAGCCACTTCCTGGCCCAGATCGGCGATCGCGAAGGCGCGGTCAAGCGCTTCGGCGGCGACGTCCTCGAGCGCTTCGCCGGCTATCGCTGGCCGGGCAACGTGCGCGAGCTGCGCAACGTGGTCTATCGGGCCTACGTCATGACCCCGGGCGCGACGATCCAGGAAGACTGCCTGCCGGCGAGCGGCGGCGCGGGCGTCGCCGGCGGTGCCGCGCCGACGCTCACGATCCGCGTCGGCGCGACGCTCGCCGAGGTCGAGCGGCAGCTGACGCTCGCCACGCTGGAGCACCTCGGCCGCCACAAGGAGAAGACCGCGGCCACCCTCGGCATCAGCCTGAAGACGCTCTACAACCGCCTGAAGGAATACGCCGCCGACGAGGGCGAGGCGGTCAGTGAGCCGGGCGCGCTCGACGAGGTGCGTTGACGCCAGGCCGACCGCCGCTCAAGCGCGACGGGCCGGATACGAACGCAGCAGGTTGACGAGGCTGCCGGGGTTGAGCGGCTTGACGAAGAACGAGTCGAATCCCGCCGCCAGCGCACGCTGCTGATCTTCGGCGCTGGCATAGCCGGTGACGGCGGCGAACACGACCGGTGCGCCCTGGAGCTTTTCCCGCAGGGGCTCGATCAGGCGAAAGCCGTCCATGCCAGGCAAGCCGATGTCGCACAGCACGAACTGCGGCCCGAAGCTCGCCGCCACGTCGAGCGCTTCCTCGGCGCTCTTGGCGGTGCGGACCTCGGTGCCCCAGAGCTCCATCTGCAGGCGCAGGCTCTCGAGCGTGTCGGCGTTGTCCTCGACGATGAGGACGCGATAGCTTTCGCCGAGGCGAGGCACGCCCGATCCGACGTCGGCGGCGGCGGACTCGTGAGCGATCAGCGGCAGCCAGAAGACGAACTCGCTGCCGCGACCGGGACCCTCGCTGAAGCCCTCGACGTCGCCGCCGTGCAGCTGGGCGATGCGCCGCGCCAGGGTGAGCCCCACGCCGAGGCCGCCGAGCGAGCGGGCCAGCGTCTGGTCCTGCTGGGCGAACAGCTCGAAAGCGTGCGGCAGAAACTTCGGGTCGATGCCCTCGCCATGGTCCTTGACCGAGATCTGCACGGTCTTGGCGGCGCGGCGCACGGTGATCGAGATCGAGTTAGGCTGGAGCGTGAACTTGGCGGCGTTCTTGATCAGGTGCGAGAGCGCCTGCGCCAGTCGGCCGCGGTCGCCGCGGACGAACAGGCGCTCGTCGGGGACGTCGACGTCGAGCTTGTGGCCGGCGCCGGTGAGCTTGTCGTGGCTCGCCGCGACCGCCGCCTGGACGACGCTCTCGATCGAGACCTGCTCGCGCACGAGCGAGATCTGGCCCTGCGCCGCCCGGGTGACGTCGATCAGCTCCTCGATCAGGTGGCCGAGGCGCGCGACCTGGCGTTCCAGGATCTCGCGCAAGCGGACCAGGATCGGGTTCGTGCTCTCCAATGTGCGCAGCACGCTCGCCGCGTTGGCGATCGGCGCGAGCGGATTGCGCAGCTCGTGCGAGAGCATGGCCAGGAACTGCCCCTGGCGGCGCTCGGCCAGGCGCAGCTGCTGGGTGCGTTCGGCGAGCGATTCCTCCAGTTCCTTCCGCTCGTGGATGTCGACACAGCTGCCCACGTAGCCGACCGCGGCACCGTCGCTGCCGAAACGCGGCACGCCGTTGTCGAGCATCCAGCGATACTGGCCATCGTGGCGGCGCAGGCGGAAGTCCATCGAAAACGGAGCGCGTGCCTCGAAGCTGGTGGCGCGAATGCCCAGACAGCGATCGAGGTCCTCCGGGTGCACTGCGCGCGTCCAGCCGTCGCCCTGGAGGTCGTCGATGGCGCGCCCCGTGTAGGCGCTCCAGGACGGGCTGAACCAGTCGTTGTTGCGGTCTAGGCCGGCGCTCCAGATGAGAACGGGCGCGGCCTCGATGAGGCGGGCGGAATCCGTGCTCGCGGAGGCGCCCGCGGCCTGCGGCCCGGCGCCGGATCGTTGCGTTTCACCTGACACGGTCAGCCCTGGCTCCCCATTGCGTCGCGACCGCGCAATCGTGCCCGCCGACGCGGCAATCGGCATGCCGCGAACCGTGGGGTTGCCGGAGGGAGCGCGGTCAGGCAAGCGCGTCCGCCGTGGCGGGCCGGCCGAGACGGCGCCGGCGTTCCACCGAGGCCACCTTGAGGAGCTGCCGGTACTTGGTGACGGTGCGACGCGCGACCTTCAGGCCCTGGCGCACGAGCAGCCGGGCGATCTGGGCGTCCGACAGCGGGTCGGAAGGGTTCTCGGCGTCGATCATGCCCTTGATCACGCCCCGGATGGCGGTCGCCGAGCAGGTGGCGCCGCTCGCGGTCGCCATCTCGCGCGAGAAGAAATACTTCAGCTCGAAGACGCCGACCGGCGTCGCCATGTACTTGTTGTTGGTGACTCGCGAGACGGTCGATTCGTGCAGGCCGAGCTCGGTGGCGATCTCGCGCAGGCCGAGCGGCTTCATCGCCATCGGCCCGAACTCGAGGAAGTGCTGCTGGCGCTTCAGGATCGACTCGGCGACCATCAGGATCGTCGAGAAGCGCTGCTGCACGTTCTTCACCGTCCAGCGCGCTTCCTGCAGATGCTGGGCGAGCTCGCCGTGCTGGCTGTCGCGATGCTCCTGGAACATCGACGCGTAAGTCTGGTTGAGCTTGACGCGCGGCACCACGGCGCGGTTGAGCGTCGCCGTCCAGCGGCCGCGCACCTTGCGCACGATGACGTCCGGGGTGATGAACTGGGTGGCCGTCGGCTCGACGTTCCAGCCCGGGCGCGGGCTCAGATGGCGGATCCGCTCGCAAGCGGCCTCGATCGCCGCCGGCGTGCGCTTCAGGAGGCGGGCCAGGCCGTTGACGTCGTGCTGCGCCAGGCGATCGAGATGGTCGGTGACGATGGCGCGCGCGGTCTCGCGCTCGTCGTCGTCCTCGATCGCCGGCAGCTGCAGCAGCAGGCACTCGGCGACGCTGCGCGCGCCGACGCCGGGCGGATCGAGTGACTGGACGCGCCTCAGCGCGATCTGCATCTCGATCTCCTCGACCGCCGGCGACATGCCACTGATCTCGGCGAGCTCGGCGAGCTCGACCCGGAGATAGCCGTCGTCGTCGAGCGATTCGACGATCGCGCAGGCGAGCGCGTGGTCGCGCTGCGAGAGCGGCAGCACGTTGATCTGGCCGTGCAGGTGCTGGCGCAGGCCGACGTGGGCGGCGATCATGTCGAGCGCGCCGATGTCGCTCTCGCCGCTCTGCTGGCGCACGCTGGAAGAAGACTGCTGCCAGTTGTCGCGCTCGTACGGCGAGTCGATGATCGGTGCCATCGCTTCGAGATCGATGCCGCGCGGCTCGCCGTCGCCGTTGACCGGGCCGACTTCGACGCGGCCGGCATCGTGCGGCGAATCCTCGACCTCGAGGAAGGGATTGCGCCCCATCGCATCCTGGACTTCCTGGGCGAAATCGAGCGATGAAAGCTGAAGCAGCCGCACCGCGTGCTGAAGCCTCGGCGTGACGGTGTGCTGTTGTCGCTGGCGCGTTTGCAGGGTCGGAAAGTTCATCGTTCGCTACGGTTCGAGAGCCGGAAATCAGCCGCGCAGCGAGGGCGCGCCGAGGTTGCCGACAGGCTCCGGGAGCAACACCCGTGCCACCGCGATTCCAGCCGGTTTCCCCTCGACAGGAGCGAGTTCGAGCAGCCTGGAGAGGGCTGAAAACAGGCGATCTCAGGCAGCGCTTGCGGTAACTTTTGCTGCTCTCGATGGCCGCCTCCGCGGCGTCGACTCGCGGCGAACGAACGTCGGCAGGAAGATCCGCCGCGAACCCTCGGCGAAGACCACGGCGACGCCTTCGGCATCGACCGAGTCGACGAACCCGTGCCCGTAGCGCGGCACGCTGACGCTCTCGCCGCGCTCGAGAACCGGCGCGGCCGCGTCGGCGACCGCTTCGGCGGCGGGCGTGGCGTGGGCCTCGCGCTCTGCGGCGACGAAGGTCGAAGCGATGCGGACACAGTTGTCGCACGTGCCGCAAGACTCGAAGCCGTCGGCCTCGCAGAAGTTGTCGAGCAGCACCTTCCACCGGCAGCGCCCGGTCTGGCCGTAGAAGACCATGCGCTCGAGCATTGCCCGGTCACTCTCGCGCTTGAGCCGGTAGGAGACCAGCAGCTTGTCGAGCGCGTCGGCGTCGAGCCCCGATCGCGTCAGGGCGAGGCGACTGCACGGCGGCGACGCCGAGTTCGCGCAGCTTGTCGCACTGGTCCTTCATCAAGGCGATGAGCGGCGAGACGACCAGCGTGGCGCCGGGGAGGAGCAAGGCGGGGAGCTGGTAGCAGAGCGACTTGCCGGCGCCGGTCGGCATCACCGCAAGCGTCGGCGCGCCGGCCATGACGAGATCGATGGCGGCGGCCTGGCCTTCGCGCAGGTGTTTGAGGCCGAAGGTTCCGTGCAGCAGTCGCGACAAGCGCGTGCGCCACGAAGCCGATGCGATTGACGAAAGGGATCGGGCGCGGCGCGGGCCCGCTGTGGTCGTCTCGCGATGCGCGGCATGGCGCTTGCCCGGAGTCGTCGACCGAAGGCCATGTCGATCCCCGATTCCCATCTCCCCGAGCCGGTGCCGCCGACGCCGTTGCCGCCGACGCCGCAGAACCCGCAGGGCGTCCCGCCGGCGATCGACGACCCGCCCGGCCCCGGAATTCCCGCGCCGGTGCGCGAGCCGCCGCGGAATTCGCCACCGGCAGTCGCCGGTCGATGACCGGCGCGGCCAGCGCGGCTCGACCGCGCGCCGCGCGCACGGCAGCCCCGCCCGATACGGCGGCCGAAGTGCCGCCGGGCTTGCTTTGGGTGAGCGATCGGGCGCCGGGCATCCGCCGCCTCCGCGTCGGCGCCGACTTCGCCTACGTCGGGCCCGACGGCAAGCGGCTGCGCAAGTCGGCCGGGTTGCGACGCATCCGCGCCCTGGCGATCCCGCCCGCCTACGAAGACGTCTGGATCTGCACACGCACCAACGGCCACCTGCAGGCGACCGGGCGCGATGCGCGCGGCCGCAAGCAGTACCGCTACCACCCGGGCTGGCGCCTCGCCAAGGACGCCGACAAGTTCGAGCGCATGCTCGAGTTCGGCGCCGCGCTGCCGCGAATCCGCAAGCGCGTCGCCGCCGACCTGGCCGCGCCCGTCGGCAGCCGGCCGCAGCGCGAGACCGTTCTGGCGACGATCGTCCGCCTGCTCGACACCACCTACGTCCGCATCGGCAATGAGGAATACGCGCGCGAAAACAAGTCGTTCGGGCTGACGACGCTGCGCAACCGGCATGCCGCCGTGTCGGGGGATCGATTGCGCCTGCGCTTTCGCGGCAAAAGCGGCAAGGAGCATGAGGTCGCGATCGACGACCCGCGCGTCGCCGCCGTCGTGCGGCGCTGCCCGGCGATGCCGGGGCAGGAGTTGTTCCAGTACGTCGACGAGGAGGGTGCCGTCCGGGGCGTCGACTCGGCCGACGTCAACGACTACATCCGCGACGCCGGCGGCGCCGATTTCACCGCCAAGGACTTCCGCACCTGGCACGGAACCGCGCACGCGCTCGCGCTCCGGATCGAGGCCTGCAGCGCCGTCGGCGCGCGGCGCAGTGCGAAGGAGCTGCTCGGCGAAGTCGCCAAGCGGCTCGGCAACACCGTCGCGGTCTGCGAGAAATCGTACGTGCGTCCGCGCGTGCTCAAGGCGCTCGCGGTCGAGCTCGACGCGGAGCTTCTCGCCGAGCTCGGCCGGGCGTCGCGGCGCGCCGGCCTGAGCGCGGGCGAGCGTCGCCTGCTCGCTTTCCTGTCGCGCTCCTGAGCGTTCGCGCCCTTGCCAAAGGCGAGGTCGCCGGCCTACACTATTACCTACCGGTCGGTCGACGATGTTTCGGTCAGGCTCGGAGAGGAGACTCCCCTTGGAAGAACCGCTCGTTCGGGTCAGCCATTCCGGCCGCGTGCGCACGTTGGCGCTGAACCGGCCCCAGGCGCTCAACAGTTTCACCGGCGCGATGCACGCCGAGTTGCGCACGGCGCTCGACGCCGCCGCCGGCGACCGCAGCGTCCGCTGCGTCGTTGTCACCGGCACCGGGCGCGGCTTCTGCGCGGGCCAGGACCTCGCCGACCCGGCGGTCGCGCCGAACCGGGATGCCGGCGGCGCCGCGACCGACGTCGGCTCGGCGATCGAGCGCTACTACAAGCCGCTGGCGCTGCGCATCCGCTCGATGCCGGTGCCGGTGGTCGCGGCGGTGAACGGCGTCGCCGCCGGCGCCGGTGCGAATTTCGCGCTGCTTTGCGACGTCGTCATCGCGGCGCGCTCGGCCAGCTTCATCCAGGCGTTCTCGAAGATCGGCCTGATCCCGGATTGCGGCGGCACCTGGCTGCTGCCGCGCCTCGTCGGCCGCGCCAACGCGCTCGGCCTGGCGATGCTCGGCGACAAGCTCGCCGCCGAGGACGCCGTCCGCCTCGGCCTGATCTGGAAGTGCGTCGACGACGCGGGCTTCGCGGCCGAGGTCGAGACGCTGGCTGCGCGGCTGGCGACGCTGCCGACACGCGCCCTCGTCGCCACCCGACAGGCGCTCGACGCCTCGCAGCACCTCGACCTGGCCGCGGCGCTGAGCCTCGAGGCGGACGCGCAGCGCATCCTCGGCGCGGCGAGCGACTTCCAGGAAGGCGTCGCCGCCTTCATGGCCAAGCGCGCGCCGGTGTTCGAGGATCGCTGAGCGATGGCGACCTCGATGTCCAGCGACGAGGCGACCGCCGTCGCGCCGGTGCACGCCACGCCGACGCCGCAGCAGGTCGGCGCGCACATGTTCGCCGCCGATCGCGCCTCGCAAGGCCTCGGCATCCGCATCGTCGCCCTCGGCGAAGGCTCGGCGCGTCTCGAGATGGCGGTGCGCGACGACATGCTCAACGGCCACGAGATCTGCCACGGCGGCTTCATCACCACGCTCGCCGACTCGGCGTTCGCCTTCGCCTGCAACTCGCGCAACCAGCTCACGGTCGCGTCCGGCTTGACGGTCGACTTCCTCGCGCCCGTCAAGCGCGGCGACATGCTCACTGCCGACGCCGTCGAAGTGGCGCAAGCCGGCCGCACCGGGGTCTACGACATCACCGTCACCAACCGCGCGGGCGTCCGCGTCGCCCTCGTCCGTGGCCGTTCGGCGCGTCTCGGCGACCGCAAGGTCATGCCCGTCGCACACGTCGAGGGCCGGCGATGACGTCGCGCCGGCCGCTGCCGGGCGAGCTCGAGCCGATCGAGCGCGCCAGCGTCGACGAGCTGCGCGCACTGCAGCTCGAGCGCATGCGCTGGAGCGTGCAACACGCCTACGACAACGTGCCGCACTACCGGCGCGCGTTCGACGCCCAGGGCGTCCATCCCGGCGACCTGAAGGAACTCGCCGATCTCGCGCGCTTCCCGTTCACCGTCAAGGGCGACCTGCGCGACAACTATCCGTTCGGCATGCTCGCGGTGCCGCGGGAGCGCGTCGCGCGCATCCACGCGTCGTCGGGGACGACCGGCAAGCCGACCGTCGTCGGCTACACGCTGCACGACATCGACACCTGGGCCGACCTGGTGGCGCGCTCGATCCGCGCCGCCGGCGGCCGCCCGGGCGACATGATCCACGTCGCCTACGGCTACGGCCTCTTCACCGGCGGGCTCGGTGCGCACTACGGCGCCGAGCGCGCCGGCTGCACGGTCATCCCGATGTCGGGCGGGCAGACCGAGAAGCAGGTCCAGCTCATCCTGGACCTGAAGCCGAACATCATCATGGTCACGCCGTCGTACATGCAGGTGCTGATCGAGGAGTTGAGGCGCGAGGGAATCGATCCGACGTCGACCAGCCTCGAGGTCGGCATCTTCGGCGCCGAGCCGTGGACCGAGGCGATGCGAAAGGAGATCGAGACCCACGCCGGCATCGACGCGGTCGACATCTACGGTCTCTCGGAGGTGATGGGTCCCGGCGTCGCGAGCGAGTGCGTCGAGACCAAGGATGGGCCGGTCGTCTGGGAGGACCACTTCTATCCCGAGATCATCGATCCCGCCACCGGCGCGGTGCTGCCCGACGGCGAAGAGGGCGAGCTCGTCTTCACGACGCTCACCAAGGAAGCGCTGCCGGTGATCCGCTACCGCACGCGCGACCTGACGCGCCTGCTGCCGCCGACGGCGAGGGCGATGCGCCGCATGGGCAAGATCGTCGGCCGCAGCGACGACATGCTGATCATCCGCGGCGTCAATCTGTTCCCGACCCAGATCGAGGAGATCGTCCTCGGCCACGGCCAACTGTCGGGGCAGTACCAGCTGGTCGTGACGCGCGAGGGCAACCTCGATGCGGTCGAGGTGCGCTGCGAAGTGCTCCCCGAGCACGCCGGCGCCGATCGCGCCGCGATCGGCGAGTGGCTGCGCCATCGCGTCAAGACCATGATCGGCATCACGACGACGGTGAACGTCGGTCTGCC
This sequence comes from Caldimonas sp., assembly GCA_039932815.1. Taxonomy (GTDB): domain Bacteria; phylum Pseudomonadota; class Gammaproteobacteria; order Burkholderiales; family Burkholderiaceae_C; genus Schlegelella_A. Next base: position 6,009 of record JBDTPG010000001.1, on the reverse strand, counting down.
AGAGACGATCGAACGGACGTTGGTGGGCAAGGCGAAGAGGGTTGTCGATCGGCGCGTGCGTTGAAGAACAAGGAGCCCTCGGAATGAGATCGCATCGCTCTCGCTCGGCGTCGGCGTGGCGGTTACTCGTCGCGTCGTGGATGGCGGCTCTTTCGATGCAGCCGGCCGTTGCATTGGAGCCGCCGTTGCCGGTCTCGGCCTTTTTCAACAACGACGACATCTCTCAGGTTCGAATCTCCCCTTCGGGGCGCCATCTCGCTCTCAGCGTGCCTGCGTCCACGGGTCGCATGGTCCTGGCTGTCGTCGAGCTCGGCAGCGACAAGCCGCCGGTCGTCGTCGCGGCCGACACCCAGGCCGACATCCGCTCGTTCGAGTGGGTCAACGACGATCGTCTCGTCTACAACATCGTCGACCTGCAGGTTGCGGGTCATGACCAGATGTTCGGTCCGGGCTTGTTTTCGATCAAGCGAGACGGCAGCGAGAGTCGGATGCTCATCCGCGCCGGGTCGCGGGTGCACTCGCCCGCGATCGGGAGCGTACTTGGCTGGGATCACCGGTTGTTGAGGGTGATTCGCGACGGCAGCAACGACGTCATCGTCGGCCGATTGCTGTTCAATGGCATCCGCGACTTCATCGGAATCGTCCCCCTGCGCCTGGATGTAACCACCGGTCGCTCGAGGAGCCTTGGGTTCGGCGCCCCGCCCGATGCCGTGGCCTGGGTTTTCGATGCAAAGGGCGAGCCGCGGGCGCTTGTCGCCCAGAGCCAGGGCATGTCGGAAGTGTTCTGGCGCGATGGCCCCGAGAAATGGCGTTCGCTGCTGAAGGGGCCTTTACTCTCAATCCCGTGGCGGCCCTATGCGGTGGACGAAACGGGCCAGTTCTTCGTCGTCGCGTTCGGCGGGGATTCAACCGCAGTGCTCACGCGCTTCAACGTCTCTGCCGGCAAACTGGAGGCGGACCCCATCGTCTCGACACCGGGCTTCGATGGATTCGCTGGCCTTATCTTCGACAGAACGGACCAGCGCGTGGTCGGCGTTCGCGTCGACACCGATGCGGAAACGACCGTCTGGTTCGAACCCGGCCGCAAGAGGCTGCAGGCGCTCGCCGACGCGCGCTTTCCCGGTCGCGTTGTGAGGACGACCTGTGCCGACTGCCTGGGCAGCGGCGCGTTGCTCGTCCAGGCGTTTTCCGACCGTGATCCCGGCACCTTCGCCGTCTACCGCCCCTCGACCGGCGAATGGACGACCATCGGCCGGGCCCGCCCTGCCGTCGACCCGCAACAGATGGCGACGCTCGATCTGCATCGCATCAAGGCTCGCGACGGACTCGATCTCCCGGTGTGGGTGACGACCCCGCGCGGCGCTACGACCGGCCCCCGCCCAGCGGTCGTCCTGGTGCATGGCGGTCCATGGTCGCGCGGCGGCCACTGGCACTGGGACGCCGACGCCCAGTTTCTTGCCTCGCGTGGCTACGTCGTCATCGAACCGGAGTTCCGCGGTAGCACCGGCTACGGCCGCGCCCATATGCACGCCGGGTTTCGCCAATGGGGCACGACGATGCAAGACGACTTGGCGGACGCCGTTCGGTGGGCGAGCGACAAGGGCCTCGTCGACGGCAAGCGCCTGTGCATCGCCGGCGCGAGCTACGGCGGCTACGCCACGCTGATGAGCGCGATCCGGTATCCCGGTCTCTATCGCTGCGGCGTCGCCTGGGTCGCGGTCACCGATCCCCGGCTTCTGTTCGAGCCGATCTGGCGAAGCGACATGCCCCGCGAAGCGCGCGAGTTCTCGATGCCAATCATGATCGGCGATCCGGTCAAGGATGCCGAGTTGCTGAAAGACGCGGCCCCGGTCGAGCGCGCTCGCGAGATCAACGTGCCGATCCTCATGGCGTTCGGTTCCGAGGACGAGCGTGTTCCCATTGATCACGGCACGCGCATGCGCGCCGCCATGCGCGCCGCCGGCAATGAGCCCGAGTACGTGGTTTATTCCGGCGAGGGCCACGGCTGGCTCAAGGTCGAGAACCGCCTCGACTTCTGGACCCGGGTCGAGAAGTTCCTCGCCAAGAACCTCAAATAGCTTTGATGGGTGAAGCCATGTACACGCAAGCGATGGACACGATGGGCAAGGACCGCGACGAGGTGCCGAAAGCGGTCCGCTCGGCCGACGAGGTCGCCCGCCAGGCGTCGTTCGACGCGCGCATCGATGCCGGCGACTTCATCGAGGCCAAGGACTGGATGCCCGAGCACTATCGCAAGACCCTGGTGCGCCAGATCAGCCAGCACGCCCATTCCGAGATCGTCGGCATGCTGCCCGAGGGCAACTGGATCAGCCGCGCGCCGACCCTGAAGCGAAAGGCGATCCTGCTCGCCAAGGTGCAGGACGAAGCCGGCCACGGCCTCTACCTCTACGCCGCCGCCGAGACGCTCGGCACCTCGCGCGACCAGCTCTACGACGCGCTGCATTCGGGCAAGGCCAAGTACAGCTCGATCTTCAACTACCCGACGCTGACCTGGGCCGACATGGGCACGATCGGCTGGCTGGTCGACGGCGCCGCGATCATGAACCAGGTGCCGCTCTGCCGCTGCTCGTACGCGCCGTACGCGCGGGCGATGGTGCGCATCTGCCGCGAGGAGTCGTTCCACCAGCGCCAGGGCTTCGAGTCGCTGCTGACGATGATGACCCGGGGCACCGACGCGCAGAAGGCGATGGTGCAGGACGCCGTCGACCGCTGGTGGTGGCCGAGCATCATGATGTTCGGCCCGCCCGACAACGAGTCGCCGAACTCGGAGCAGTCGATGAAATGGGGCATCAAGCGGATCAGCAACGACGACCTGCGCCAGAAGTTCATCGACGCGACCGCCGAGCAGGCCAGGATCCTCGGCGTCACGCTGCCCGATCCGGACCTGAAGTGGAACGAGGCGCGCGGTCACTACGACTTCGGCACGATCGACTGGGCCGAGTTCTGGCAGGTCGTCGGCGGCGATGGCCCGTGCAATCGCGAGCGTCTCGCCGCGCGAGTCAAGGCGTGGGACGACGGCGCCTGGGTTCGCGACGCCGCGCTGGCGCACGCCGCGAAGCAGCCGCCGTTGCGGGAGGCGGCATGAGCCCCGCCGTCACGCCGGGCACGATCCCCGGCCCCCCCGCCGAGCCGATCGGCAAGCCGGCGAAGAAGGGCGAATGGCCGCTCTGGGAAGTGTTCGTCCGCAGCAAGGCCGGGCTCGACCACAAGCACTGCGGCAGCCTGCACGCCGCCGATCCGCAGATGGCGATCCAGCTCGCGCGCGACGTCTACACGCGACGCCAGGAAGGCACGAGCGTGTGGGTGATCCGCTCCGACCAGATCACGGCGAGCGATCCGGGCGAAAAGTCGTCGTACTTCGACCCGATGGAAGACAAGGTCTACCGTCACCCGACGTTCTACGAGTTGCCGAAGTCGCTCGACCACATGTGAGCGCGACGATGCAATCGATCACCGTCTCGCCGCATCCTTCGGTTCAGTACCTGCTGCGCATCGGCGACACCTGCCTGATCCTGGCGCAGCGACTCGGCGAGTGGTGCGGGCACGCGCCCATCGTCGAGGAAGACATTGCCCTCACCAACATGGCGCTCGACCTCGTCGGCCAGGCGCGCGCGGTGCTCACGCGCGCCGGCGAGCTCGAAGGCGAGCTCGGCGGCGCCCGGCACGACGAGGACCAGCTCGCCTTCCTGCGCGACGAGCGCGACTTTCGCAACTGCACGCTGGTCGAGCTGCCGCGCGGCGATTTCGCGGTGACGATGCTGCGCAATCTCGCCGTTGCGATCTTCATGAAACTGCTCTGGCAACGGCTCGAGGGCTCGAGCGACGGCGAGCTCGCGGCGATCGCCGGCAAGGCGGTCAAGGAAGCCCGCTATCACCAGGAGCACGCCGCCGGGTGGGTCGTCCGCCTCGGCGACGGCACCGAGGAATCGGCGGCGCGCCTGAAGGCCGCGCTCGACCTGCTCTGGCCCTACGTCGCCGAGCTGTTCGAGGCCGACGCGATCGACGAGCAGGCGGACGCGGCCATGCTCGGACCGCGCTGGGCCGATCTGCGCGACGACTGGCGCGTCGAGTTCGCCGCCGTCCTCGCGCCGGCCGGCCTGGCGCTGCCGGCCGAACGCGCCTTCCGCAGCACCGGCAAGACCGGACGCCACAGCGAGCACCTGGGCTTCGTGCTGGCCGAGATGCAGCACCTGCAGCGCGCTTTCCCGGGCGGCGTGTGGTGATCGACGCGGTCTTTTCCGTGGTGAGGGCGCCGGCCCCGCCGCGCGCACCGGGCAGCTCGCGCAGCGAGCACGCCTGGGCGGTGCTGGCAGGCGTTCCCGATCCCGAGGTGCCGGTCGTCTCGGTGGTCGATCTCGGCATCGTCCGCGACGTCGTCGACGAGGGGGACGCGCTCGTCGTCGTCGTCACGCCGACGTATTCCGGCTGCCCCGCGACGGAAGCGATCGAAGCGAGCATCGTCGCTTCGCTCGACGACGCGGGCCTCGGCCCGACGCGAATCCGAATGCAGCGCGCGCCGGCCTGGACGAGCGACTGGCTCAGCGCCGAGGGCAAGGAGAAGCTGCGCGGCTACGGCATCGCGCCGCCCGGTCCGGTCGATCTCGCGCAGGGCGCACCGCTCCGCTTCGTCCCGCGCGCGGTTGCGCCGCTCGCCTGTCCGCGCTGTGAAAGCGTCGACACCGAGCGGCTCGCCGCGTTCGGCTCGACAGCCTGCAAGGCGCTCTGGCGTTGTCGGGCTTGCGGCGAGCCGTTCGAGCACTTCAAGCCGATCTAGCAGGACCATCGTGTCGCTCCACTTCCATCCGCTGCGCGTCAAGAGCGTGCGTCCCGAGACCGACGAAGCCGTCGTCGTCTCGTTCGACGTTCCCGCCGACCTCGCCGAGCAGTTCCGCTTCACGCAGGGCCAGCACCTGACGCTGAAGGAGACGGTCGGCGGCAGCGAGCAGCGCCGCTCGTACTCGATCTGCGCCGGGCCGGCCGACGGCGAGTTGCGCGTCGGCATCCGCAAGGTGCCGGGCGGCGTCTTCTCGACCTGGATCGCCGAGACGCTGAAGGCCGGCGACACGCTGCAGGTGATGACGCCCGAAGGCCGCTTCTTCGTTCCGCTCGACGCGGCCGCGTCGCGCCACTACCTCGGCATCGCCGGCGGCAGCGGCATCACGCCGATCCTGTCGATCATGAAGGCGGTGCTCGCGGCCGAGCCGAAGTCGCGCTTCACGCTGATCTACGGCAACCGCCGGCAGCGCTCGACGATGTTCACCGAAGAGCTCGAGGACCTGAAGAACCGCTACCTGTCTCGTCTCGTCCTTCACATGGTGTTTTCGCAGGAGGCGACCGACCTGCCGATTTACAACGGCAGGCTCGGGCGCGACAAGATCGGCGAGTTTGTCGGCACGCTCGTCGACGCCGAGGACATCGACCACGCCTTCGTTTGCGGCCCGCACGGCGTCAACGACGAGGCCGAGGCGGCGCTGCTCGCGGCCGGCGTCGCACCCGAGCGCATCCACATCGAGCGCTTCGGCATCCCCGACGATTCCGGTCCCGGCCGGGCGGCGGTACAGGTGCCGCGCGAAGGCGATGCCGCCGATGCGCGCATCACGATCATTCGCGACGGAATCAGCCGCGAGATCGAATTCCACGCCGCCCAGGGCAACATCCTCGACGCTGCCGCCGCGGCCGGCCTCGAAGTGCCGTTCTCCTGCAAGTCCGGAGTCTGCTGCACCTGCCGCGCCAAGCTGCTCGAAGGCGAGGTGCGCATGGCGCGCAACTTCGCGCTCGAAAAGCACGAGGTCGCGGCCGGCTTCGTGCTGACCTGCCAGTCGCACCCGCTCACGGAGCGCGTCGTCCTCTCCTTCGACGAGCGCTGAAGGCTGACGATGCCGCGCGGACGCTCCAAGGGCTACGAGCTGCAGCGCGAGACCATCCTCGCGCGCGCCGCGGCGTTGTTCGCGCAGCACGGCTACACCGCGACCTCGATGAACGAGGTCG